>JANYEB010000212.1 GCA_025363355.1 Chitinophagaceae bacterium
GTGAATATCTTTTGCTGCTTTTTTAATAGCGTTTTCCAATGCCCTACCTGCTGCATCTGCTGCAACAGCATCACTTGCATCATACGCTGCTAGCAAGGTGTAATAATCTTCAATCGGAAATTTCGAGTCAATAGGCATCAACAACATTTTGTTGTCTTGATTGTGTTGTGGAATCTTGATGGCAAATTCAACCCTGTTATTGGTGCCTTGTTTGGTGATGGTATTTATTTCATATTGTTCGGGTGCAAGTATTTGTTCCAAGATATTCGACAACTGAATTTCTCCAAGTATGCCTCTGGTTTTTACATTGCTCAACACTTTTTTCAAATCACCCACACCCACTGCCAAGGATTGCATTTCTCCCAAACCTTTCTGCACCGATTCTAAATTCTTACTTACTAATTCAAACGACTGTGTCAATCTTGTTTCCAATGTTTTCTGCAATTTTTCATCAACGGTGTTACGCATTTCTTCCAACTTCTTTTCATTGCCCTCTTGCAAGTTTTTGATGGAGCTTTCCAAGGTCGTTTTTATCTCGTTCAACTTTTTATTGTTCGATTCGTTTTGCAATGCCTGATGCTTTTCAAATGCAACAAACTCTTCTCTCAATCGGTCTTTATAATCTTTTAAAGCATCGTTTAATTCTTTTTTAAAAAGGTCTAGATTTTCTTTCAGTTCTTTTCTGCTGTCTTTATTGTTATGGTCAATTACATTTTGAAAAGCAGTAAATTTCTCTTCTATCAATTTTGTAAGCACAGTCAATTGCTCTAAAAATGTTTGGGTAAATTGATTCAATTGGTTGCCTACCTCCCTTCTTAAACCTGTGGCAATATCTGCACTTTCTTTTCTATTGGTTACAAACTCGGTTTTTAAATTTCTTTCAGTGTCTTTTAAATGTTGTGTGAGCGTTGCAACTGAATTTTTTATTGCAATCAGTTCAGTGTTTTCTTCTTTCGTTTCTTTTTTAAAAACACGAATGAGAATTACGATTAAGAGAATCGCAATGACAGATAGGAATATATTGGTTTCTTGCATTTGCGAATTTAAATGTTATTCATTATTAAGGAATTTTAATACGCCTTAATATTCTGCTATTTTAAAGGGTTAATAGTGGTTAATGTCATTGCAAGGCACGAAGCAATCTCTGATTTTTTTAAACTTTTGCCTCAAAGCCGGCGGGCTTCGTTATTGCACCGCTGCTGCTTTTTATCTTTTGAAAAAATATGCTTCGCATTTTTTCAATCCCTACCTGCGGTAGTGACCTGATAAAAAAAAGCAACTTATGCAACAACTGGTGAAAAGTGCGGAGGTAGAGATTCTCATTTTATGCGGAGCTTATGTGTTTTGTTTGGTCATTGCGAGGCACGAAGCAATCTCTCTCCGTCATTTGGTTCCTATATCCTGCTCTCCCAACTTAATATTTGCTACTTACCATTCACCAATCACCAACCACTATTTCAACCCTTTATTTTCTCTGGCTGCTTTCAATGCTTTAGCATTTTGGGCACTTACAATTTTTTTGCCTGTTTGTGCTTCAATTTGTTTGCGGGTATCACCTGCAATATCACCACCTTTTTTAGCAATGGCTTTATTATCATCAAACGATTTTGGATTATTTTCTTTAGATATTTCGGCAGTAGTAGCCTCGGCAAGCATATTTAAAACCAGTTCTAAATTGGTCATATTATCCCTTAAATTTTCTTTCTTTAAGTTCTTTAGTTTTTTATATTGCTTCACAGTATTACCACTCCAGGCCTGTGTAATAATATCTGTTAAAGTTGCAAACTGCTGCCCTTGTTCCACACCTCTTTTCTCCCATTCATTTGTTAACTCTTTTCTTACCTCAATGCTCTTCAATCGCTGGTTAATCCACTCTTTGCTATAACCCAGTTTAAAATAATCTTCCATTGCCCTGTCTATGGTTTTTTCGGGGTCTTGGCTTTCTTCTATTCTTTCATAACCCACTTTTGCCAGCCATTGTTTAAAAGGCTCTGCCTTGGGTGAGGGGATAGATTGTATGAGTCGTAAAAGCTGTTCAGTATCGGCAACATCGGTTAAATAAAACTTTCCATCGGCAGATTGCAATTTCAGTTGACTACAATTTGTAGCCAACTGACTTCCTTCCTTCCTTAATCTTGTTTTTAAAACACTCCAGTACTTTCTTGCATTAGGACTTTCTGTTAAAACTTCAACAATATCAACAATGCTAAAATACCACTTCTCCTCTTGCTCGTTCCATTGAGAACGTATATGCTTTTGTTCAAATAATTTTATTTTGCCCATAGCAATTTTGTTTGCAGCAAATATACTATTTTGCTAATAATTTTAGTTGCCTTTATTGGTTAGGTTTCGCCGCTGGCACAAATTCCGAAGCATCGAAAGACAGGCGTTCAAATTCCCCTCCTTTGGAGGGGTGCAGGGGTGGTTTGTTTTATGCCGTTGGCTAAAGCCGAACGGGAATGATATTGATTGATGAAAGCGGAACTAAAAACTATGAAGGCTATAGTGATAGTCTAAATTTTGAAACCAAATTTATTCAATTTTTTTAACGATTCATACGCTTTTATTAAGGCTTGTTCCTTTACGTTTTCTTTTCTAGATAATGCTGTTTGAACCGATTTAACATTAGATAGTTCGGGATTGGTGAAAATATTAGTTTGACTTGCTAAATCAATTATTCGCTTCCAATCATCTTTTGATAAAAGTAACAACTTGTCGTAAATGAATTTTATTTCTACAACTTCATTGTCTGTTGCTTTTGATAATGATTTTATTTCTTCTATGAGTGCTGGATTTGCCTGAACATATTCAAGCACTTTTTTTCCAAAACCAACCTCTCTTGCATTTAGGTTTTTATTCTCTTTAAGTTTTTTAAATAAATCAAAAGCTAATACCCAATCAAATTCCTCTGTTTTATTCTTGTCAATAAATATCTTAAAACCATCCCAAAATTTCAGCCCTTGCTTTTGAATTTCGCTAATCAGAAAAACGGTATCGCCAACGTTATTGATGTCTATTTCCTTTTCGCTTTCTCTTAGTACTTTTTCATCTTCTGAAATAAAATAATCTGCTAAGGACTTAATTAAATTTTCAGGATAAATTGTCTCTTTTAGTTTCTTCCAAGACGTTTCTCTTTTTGCATACTCTGAGATAAGACTGTTTTTTGCTTCTGAAACTAAATGCTCATAAACAAAGCTCAAAATTTTTTTAAAATGAACATTCAATACATCATCTACTTTCTGCTCTTCATATATTTTCCACAAATCAATTTGGTTGTTTGTTAAAAAATGGAAATAAGAAATTGTATAGGCAACTGTAAAAGATTTAAGGTTAGTATCTCCAATTGCATCAACATTTTTTCTACCAAAAAGTTTGTCAACCGTTTTAAACAAAATAGCATTAGCAATTAGTTTGCGATAAAAGTTTTCGCCAGGCAATTTGTTTTTACTTACGAGGTCGTTTACTTTTTTAGTGTAGTGAATGAAATTCTTTTGCGAACCCTGCGAAACATAGTGAGGCTCTAACTCCCAAGCATTAATGAATTTTGCAACGTCTGATTTTACAAACTTTAAGTTCGATGGATTCTGCTCTTTGAATTTCTTTTGTTGTGTAGTTGTTTGTTTATTCAGCGTTTCTCGATATTGACCATTTGCACGTTCAAAGAACCATAAAAAAGATTGGTTTCTATTTTCAGGATTAACTACATATTTTTTGCGTGATAGATTTTCTATCTGAACAAAAAATGGATTGTTGGACGATAAATCCAATTCGGAAACTTTGTTTTGACTGTTGGCAAAGCGTGAAATATTTGGAACTTCTATATTCTTCTGTTCTTTATCTTTAATAACAGTCAATTTCATTTGAACAAAAATTTTGCTCAAATCAGCATCTTTAAATTTCTTTTGTGTGTGAAAAAGAGATGCTGTTGTTTGTCCACCGTTAACAATTTGAAAATCGTTTAGTTTTGTAATTACCAACTGTTTGTCTATAAACTTAGTTTCAACACTTTCTGCTGTTGCTGTTATTCCATTATTATAAGGCAAAAACATTTGGGGTTTTGTACGTATCGTATCTCTGATTCCTTTATTAAATTTTCCTGCCTGACCTAAAAATGCACGAACATTACTTTCTAGTAATTCATTAGAAAACTCTTTATAAAGTTTTGCCAAAACTTCACCTGGAACTATAGCTAAATAACAATCGTACAACTCATCTATATTCGGAACTTGTAAACACTGTAAACCTTTTTTGTCTTCGGCAAATTTTTCAAATTCTATTTCTATGGGTTCGTGTAAACTATTGGATTCATTAATTTTAAAAAATCTTGAAACGTCCCAAGTATGAACAAAAACATCAATATTACTTATTTCAATCTTCTCTTTGTCGTGGTTTGAAAACCCATTTATTAAGAAATAAACATTGATTCTGTCAAAGTCGTTTCCTTGTTGCCCAATTATTTTTATTAATTCGTTCAATTCTGTATGCGACTTATCAATATAATCAATATGTTTTTTAAGAGCTGATTGGATGAAACGTTTTATTTGATTAAGA
This sequence comes from Chitinophagaceae bacterium, assembly GCA_025363355.1. Taxonomy (GTDB): domain Bacteria; phylum Bacteroidota; class Bacteroidia; order Chitinophagales; family Chitinophagaceae; genus CAIVPM01. Next base: position 4,552 of record JANYEB010000212.1, read on the forward strand.
GATTTTGTGTATTCATCCTTGGTAATACTATAATCGTAACTATCAATTTTATAATTAGTGATAAACAAGTCTAAGGTTTCAAAATAGCTTTTGTTATTTTCATCTTTGAATGAATCTTTTAGACAATAACCATTAATTTTCCAATCAATACCACCCTGATTATTGGGATGAATGTAAGACAAAACTCTAGCACCTTCTGACTTGCCAATTGACTCAAAAACTTCAATACAGTATTCTGTAAACTTATCTTCAAAGCTTGCTCCTTCTCCTTCAGAATAAACCAAAGAAGCTACATCAGATTTAAGTTCTTCTATGTAATTCTGTAACGCTCTATCCATTGGTTAAATCTGTTGTAGAATTTCTTCTGTTTCTAAAATAAATTTCTCTAAAGCAGAAAGTTCAATTGAGTACGAAGTATCGTAAATCCCCAAAGGCAATTGACTTTTTACTATTTTTGGGAAATCGGCTGCTACTGTAAAGCCAAAGGTTTTTTTTAAGGAATACATTTTATTGTAGTATTCTCTGTCATCTTCACGATACCCTAGCAACAACAACCTTTCATTGAAAAAAATACTTTGCTCATTCGTTGAAATATTTTGACGGGTTTGTTCAACTAATGAATTCAGAGAAAAGCCGTTTTCTTTTACTTCCTCGGTAGCGTACAAAATCAAAAAGAGTTTACTTAAATTTTCAGCATCTAATTGTCTTTCGCTTGTGATTTTTATTTTCGGATGTTTTGAGGATGTGAGTTTTATTTCAACTCCAACCGAACCAAATACAAAATCTTTATCTTCAAAATCAGCACCAGTCCAAGCATTTAAAATGCTTGTAGCCGTTTTGTTGTTTTTTAAAAGATAATTAATAAACAGTAATTCACCGATAAGACCTTTTTGCAATTCAATTGATAAGCCATTAAAGTTGATTTTATCAAATAGCTTTTTCCACTTTGAAATTACATTTAGGGTAATTGTCAATGCTTCATTTTCGGTAACACTTTTGATAATATCTTCAAGAATATTTTGAATGAATAATGAAAAAATATCTTTCAAGTCATTATCTAAAAGATAAATGTAAAGCTCAAATGTAGTTTCTGTTTCATTCGGTAGTGAGTATATTTCAACACCCTTGAAACGATAATTTTTTAGTTCAGGAATTACTACTTTTTTTGAAACAGACATTATAAATAAATGCTGCCCTGTAATGTGATTGGTTGCTGCAAAACAATTCAAATGTGGTACATCATCAATTCTAGTTTTGATGATAATATCGCCTGTTGGCTTCTGATTTTCCCAAATTGATTTAATGTTTATCATTTGTTATTCAGTTTCAGTGTTATCATCATCGGTCATTACCTCTTCATCAAAATCGCGGCTGACAGTGGCTGTGTAGGAAACTTTTATTTCATCATCTATTTTTGGAAAATGAAGGCTATAACCTATAATAGGAATACCATTATTTACGTTTGGTGTTCCTCTCTCGTCTAGAGCATAAATCAAAAGCAAGCCTTTTTTTTCTGTGGCTCTTTGCTCCTTGATTGTAGAGCTTGTTGTATTGTCCTTAACCATTAAATCAACTTGTCTATCTTTCAAGTCATCAATTTGATTTTTTGCAATGAGATAGTAGTCGCTATTTCTTCTGGTTTTATCTTGATTACGAACACTACAACCAAGAATAATCTTTTCGTTATTGTGAAGAAAATCATAAGACATTAAATCATCTTTCGGTTTTTTCGTTTCATCAGGATTGTTTTCATAGCGATTAATGAATACTTTTTCATCCGTATTTGAAACAATACAAACACTCCATTCTGTTATTTTATGATTATTTGATTGTATTCTTATGTACTCACTTAATGTTGCATTACTAATACTTGGTTGCTCAATTTTAAAAGTATCAATGAAATCACAAATTGGTTCTATGTTCAACTTTGGATAAAATAAGTATCTAATTTTATCTCTGGTTTTAATTCTATTTTCAATTGAAGGGAAACCAATGTTTGCAATTAGTTTTTTTAGTGAATTGAAGTTGCTTTCAATCGCAATTTTTGTTTTTAGCAACTGATATGTTTGTGGGTTTGTACCTGAAAAAGAAATCTCAATATGTTCACTAAAATTCAGTTTTGCAACACTTGTAATCGTCAATAAACCGTGATGATTCCGAACTTTTAGTCTAAAATCTTTTGGTCGTTGAAGTGCAGCAGTCATTTCATCAAAATCGTTTCGCATTTCTTCGGTGGCCATTGTTATATGATTAAACCATTCAAAGATTTGTCCTGTTGTATAAAGTCTGCACAAATCAACATAACCTGGGCGATAGCCAAACCAACGACCCATTTGCATTAACGAATCATACATTCGGGTTGTTCTAATGTAATAACTAACTGACAATCCTTCTAGTGTAATTCCTCTTGATAAACGGCTACCACCAACTGCAATAACAGACAATCCGTTTTCATATCTACTGTAATCAATTTCTTCAATGTTATGATATTCCAAATTTGTTGTTGAACGTGTGCCGTGAACTGAACGAACATCAATTTTTGAAGCTGCTTTTTTCAGTTCTTGTTTAACTACTTCCCAAGAGTGTTCTTTTATTCTGATGTCTTTGTAATCTATATTTTCTAAAACATTTCTTGTCGCTGGCAAAAAATCTGTTTCGTATAATTCTCTTAGTTCTTTTAACAAAGTTTCATCTTCGCTTTGAATTGCATTTTGATATTCTTTCGTTTTTTCATTAACCAAATATGCAACTCTGTCAATCCACCTAACCAATAATGCAACGTGAATCAACATTGAATTGTGTTTGTTTTCGTGTCCCCGAACCCTACGAACTGCACAGGTTAAAATAAACGATTTTATTGCACGTTCAAGACTTGGTGGAAGATATTCAGGTAGATCATCTTTATTTTCTCGGTTAATTGTTTTGAAAAATGGCGGGTCGTAATCGTCAATTTCTCTGAAAATATCTAATGGCTCTTTTGTGAGTTCAGGAATTGAATTTTCATAACCGAAAATTTTTGCTGCACCAATGTAATTTGTAGGGGCTTTTATGTTGATTATAAAATCTCTTGGAAATAAATCTTCTCCAATTTTGTACTGCTTATTTTTTACTGTTGTGGTTAGCTCCTCATTGAAGTCTTGCGGAATAAACAAATTTGCATAGGGTGTAGCAGTGTAACCGATAAAAGTATTCTGATTGAAAATATTAAGCAGTGTCCTAATCAAACGGTTAATTGTTTTAATATCATTGATGTCTCTAGTTGCATTTACAGAAGCCGAATCGGCTTCATCATCAATTATCAAAACAGGAACATCAAACAATTTAGGCGTTCCGTCAACTGTTCTGATATTTTCATTTTTTGAAAGCCAGTCAATCAAATTTTCAAGAATACTTTTGTTTTTTTTAATTACGAAAACAACTGGATTCTTTCCAATAGGAATGTTTAATCTGTTTGCAACTGATTGATTGAAATCACCTTCATCGCCACTTTTGTAATAAGAGGATGTTAGTGAATAGATGTCTGTATTTACTCTGTATTTTCCAACCCCAATAACTCTATTTTCATTTTCCCTAATAAATGCAGAACTATTTCTTCCAATATAACCCGAATCAATTCTTTCTTGTGTTTGTCTTCGTAGTGAACTGATTGTACCTGCAATTACAATTATTATTTTGTAACCTGCATCAGTTGCTTTATTTACAAGCCCAACATAGTTGGAGGTTTTTCCTGATTGAACGTGTCCTACAACCATTCCACGTCTATCCCAAGAACCATCTTTTTTTGGATTAACACATTTGTCAAGGATTTTATCAGTGAAATCGTCCAAATCATTTACAGGAAATGACGGGTCGTTTTCTGACATATACAACTTGTACCTATTCCATAATTCAAAGTTAATACTTGCCTTTTCTTCTTTCAACCAAGGTTCAACATCTTCAGATAAAATTGTAATTTCTCCTTTTCCAATACTGAAATCAGCACGAAGAATTTCAAATAATTCTTGTTTGTCAAAAGTTTGTCCTTCAACTATATTGATAGCAGATGCTTTTTCAATAACTGTTAAAAGCACATCATCAGTAATTTGCTCTTGATGCACTTGTAACAATGTATGAGCGATTGCTCTTGCTGATTGCAGTAGATTACTCATTTTAAATATTCATTAATTAAAGGAAATAAATTAAAAGGCGTTGAACTCATTATTTGTTGCTTAGCCAATGATTCGGGAACTCCCTGTGATACTTTTATTTTATAAAGTTCAACAGCCAAGCTTATTAAATCATCGCTTGGTTTGTCTGTTGCTTTTTCTAATTCGTGAAATGCAGGGTCTTCATTTTGATTACTTAAAATCAATTCAATCGGAACGTTCTCTTCCAACAGCTTCAGTGCTTTTCCTGCCAGTTTGCTATTTTCAGAAAGAAGAGAACTGATAATTGGATGCTTCCTATTTATTTTATATTTCTTGATTCCTTCTCTATTTTTTTCGTCAGACCATAATGGTTCGTAGTTTGCGATACTACTTTCTGAAAATGTTTTTTGACCACGCCAATTATAAATTTTTGCAGATTTAATAATTGCAATTTTTGCAATCCTTGAAAGTTCACGTCTTATTTCAATCGGTGGATTTGCAGTTGATTTCTTTATATCCAGATGCCAATTGAAATCATTTTCATTTGAAAAACTAACGGCTATTCGTGCAAGTTTTGAGTAGTCTCTTTTCTTTTCAAGTCCAAGCCAATCACCCGCAACTAACAATCTGTCGCCACGATATATATAAAATCCTTGTTGCTGAAACCAGCCTAATGAACCGCCCGATTTTTCATATTCAGATTTACCTATTTCAGACATATGTGGTAATATGAAATAAGTAATTTCTACGTTGCCAAAACCTTCAGGCAAGCCCATTTCAGGCTTTGGATTAAGATTTAATAAAAATGGGTTGTATGGCTCAATTTCTTCGTTTTGAAAGAAAATTTTTATCCGTTTACTTTCAATGAATTTATGAAAAACTAAACTCAAGTGTTGCCTAACATTCTGCATTTCTTCGTAGAATGCATTTTTCACACTTTCATTGTTGGCCTCTGCATTACCCACAATTCGGTCTAGCTTTTGCCATAATACTAACGTCCCTGATTTCAGATTATTGACATTGTCAAGAAATGAATTGTCAGAAACAGAATCTAGCAACTGCCATTCATTTACTTCGTTTATGAAATCAATATCCCAACAACGTTTGATTATTGAGTAATTTTCTTTTTTTGTTATACAAGTAAGTCTTTTGCATTGGGAAAATGAAGCTGTTTTTAAACCCATTCCAAAACGCCCCAAATCTTTTTCATTACGTTCTTCTTCTGGATCTTTACTACCTGGTGTCATTGCAATTACAAGTTCTTCCTTATTCATCCCATTCCCGTCGTCTATTATAGAAATAAATGAATTTTGACCATTCCAATTGTATTCAATACGAATTTCTTTAGCACTTGCAGAAATGCCATTATCTATTATATCAGCTACTGCCGTAGATAAATTATACCCAAAACTCCTATATGAATTTATTGTAGATTTTGGATTAGGTCTAGCTATTTCAGCCCTCATAGTGTTTCTTTTATTTTTTGAGCAATAGCTTTTGCCATCAATGGTGGCACTGCGTTTCCAATTTGTTTAAATGCAGCCGTTCTGCCACCTTCAAAATAAAAGTCGTCAGGAAATGATTGTATTCTTGCAGCTTCTCTTACTGAAATAGAACGATTTTGTTTTTTATCTGGGTGAATATAGTAATGTCCGTCCATTGCTATGTGTGCAACAACTGTGTGAGAAACACCATTGCCATTTACTACTTGAAAACGATTTGTAAATGATGTTATGTTCTTATGTTTTATCAATCGTTTTGGCAATGTTGCATAATTTAATCTTTTGCCCTCTGCCCATTCATCAACTGCAATTCTGTATATCTCTAAATCATTTTCATTGTTGGGTCTAGCTAGGTGTTGCGTTGTAAAATCAATACAATTGCGAATACCAGTATTTGACAAATATTCAGTAGACTCTTTTTTGTAATGAACAACACCCAGTGAACCTGTACCATTTTGCAAGTTTGGCAAATCGGCAAACAAATCTTTTAATATTTGATAGCTTTTTGTCTCTGATTTAAAAGTTGGATATTCTAAATTAAGCTCTTCTTTCCACCCAATAAGAATAATTCTTTTTCTGTCTTGTAACACACCAAAGTCCTTTGCATTAAGCACTTTAAAATCGAAATTGTAACCAGCTTTTGTAATCGCCTTTTTAATTTTCTCAAAATGCTCTCCGTTCTTAGCAGAAAGAATACCTGGCACATTTTCAAATACAAACATTTTTGGGCTGTACTCTTGAAGAAATTTTACATATAATTTGTATAAAAAATTTCTTGGATCGTCTGCCATATTTTTAGGGTCTCTTGCTCTGCCAATTATTGAATAGGCTTGACAAGGTGGACCACCAATAATAATATCAACTTTTTTATTACCTAATTGGGTATTGATTTTTGAAAAAATACTGTCAATAGTTTTATCACTTATTTCACTATTGATTACAGAGTCTTTTAACTTGCTTGGTATTTTACTTAATAACTCAGTTCGTGAAATTTCTCCCTCAAGGTATTGATGATAAAGTGATGTTTTATTTTGTGATTTTAGGTAATGATAAGCAACACGTGTTACCAATGTATCACAAGCAAGTTTGTTCATTTCAACGTGTGCAATAGGATTAAAATCCTTTTGCACAAAGCCTTCTGAGAGCCCACCTGCACCAGCAAATAAGTCGATATAGTTTAGTGTCTTCATTTGAAAAATGGAATACGTTAGTTTTTACCTTTTCAAAAGTATATGGAAAAAAATTATGTTATACAACTTATTTATAACTTTTGTATACATCAAGTTTAGTTGAGTTATTCCCCGTTCCAAAGCTTCGGAGTTTCGGAAAGAATATGTAAAGTGTATAAAATAAAAAAATATGAGAAGTATTGTAAAGCTATAACCGTATTTATCCGAAATAGTGTAAAGTTTTTTCAGTACAAGACACTCCCTAGCAACGCCCTAGTGACTCCCTATTGAAGCCGTATAAAGCCCTATAAATTTATATGGATATTTTGTGTTTAGAGGTTTCTCAGTTTGTTCGAAAGGACAACTAGAGATAAACCTTCCCAAAGAGGAGTATTATTAACAATACGTAATTACAAATGCAAAAGTCACAGTACTACAAAAGCCAAATCAAGGAATCACCAGATTTCGGTGCCGTATTCCGAAATCTGTGGCTTTTTGTTTCTTTTTTCCACAAAAAAGAAAAGAATAAATAAGGATATTCTGAGTTCTATGAGATTTCTCACTTCGTTCAAAAGGACGACAAAACACAAACCTTTTAAATGACGAATAGTCATCTATTCCATCACAGGTCTTAACCATCTTTCCATTTAGTCTTTGCTCATTTGTTTGCGTTTGGTGTAATCTTCAAACTGGTCTTGTTGTATTTTACCTATGCCAAAATGCTGCAGCAAAATTTCAATATGTATAGAACAATGGTGACTGCACAAACTTTTGATGAGGCAGATAATCACACCAGTTTTGGGATGATAAAACTCCGCTTGAAAGATTAAACGCTGCTTGTTATATTATTTATAATATCTATGGCACAAATCAACATACCAAAGTGGATAGAACCATTATTTCACAGAGAAAACATTCAAGTTAATGCCTAATATTTTTAATGAAGATTTTCTTGATTATTAATTTGCTGAATTGAATAAAAATAAATCATAATTTCCTCTACTACAATATTTTTTCTTTTCCTAAATTCGCTCTATCCTTTACACTCAAAAATATTTGTTATGAGCCAAGAAGAAAATAGCAATGAACAAGATTTGCCATCTTACCAAAAAGATCAAATTGAAAGGTTTAAAAGAGAAGAAGAACGCCGTAAACAATGGCGAAAAGAAATTGAAGAAAATACTGCGATGCAACAATACTTTGAGCAGTTTTCGCCAGAATCTGTAAAGTCTTTTCTTGACAGTTATTTTGTATATAAAAACTTGTGGGTTGAGTATGGGGCTATGTATAGCAAAATGATGGAGGATGATAGTATTCATTGGGTAAGTAAAGCCAGTGAATATTTGGAATTGATTCAGCAGAAAAAATTATTTGACTTGCAATGTCTTTGGCGTGCCGAAAAAATTGAACTGCCAGATGTTCAATTAACATTTGATTTTAAAATTTGGGAGGAAAATGTTTTTAATTGCCCTTTTCTAGAGCCTATTACACTAGACGAAATAGAATTAATGCAACAATTTTTATGTCAAGATAATGCTGATACAGAAATGGGTTGGTTTGATGGCTGGCAAGATTATGAAGAAATAAAAGAAGCATATAACACGGATAATTCAAACAGAAATTTTCCTGATTGGTACGACTTTTATAATGGAAGAAAAGGCACAGGGGTTTATATGTTGTTGCCAGATATTAGAGGTGATAAGGAAGAATTTTATTTGGATATATGGAGAGCATCAAAAAAAGAGGAGTGGGCAGAACAACAAAGACAGCACATTCAAAATCAACCAGCACAGAAAAAATATTTAAACTATTATGAAAAAGATTTAGTGGGATGGTTTGTAAGCACTTTTGAGAATAAAGAAGTACAAGGTTACCAAAAAGCCTATGAATGGTCCAATAAAAACGGAGATGATAAAGAAATGTTAGAGGAAGATTTAGAATTGCTGTTTGATGCTGATGAATACGTACCTATTGAATCTAATATGGACTGGAAGGAGGCTATTAGAATTGCAGCACAAAAATATAGGCTAAGGAAAACAGCAGAGGCTTTACCAGAAGCTTATGAACAATATTTGATGAACATACAAATGGGTATTGGCTTTGCTTCTGAAAATAATTTATTTGATAGTTTTATTAAAATTAAAGAAGACAGAATTCAAACTATAATAACTGCCAGAAAATTAAATGGAGAGCCAGAAGATTTGAATTTTTAGCATTTTAATTTCACAAAATCGTTTACTTATAACAAGCCATACTTATTAACCTTTTTAAAATTTCGCTGTAAAAATCTCAAATATTTGTTTGAAAGAATATTTATATTAAATTCACAGCTAGTAAATTAATTGTCAAAATTTTATAAGTATTAAATAAATGAATCAATTTGATATTGCATTCGGGTCTTATGATACCGATCCTTCTAAATATTTTATTGCTGATGAAAGTGGTTTGAAAAAAGCAATTCTATTAGCCTTAAAATTATCAAAACCCTTACTAATTACTGGAGAGCCTGGTATTGGCAAAACACAATTGGCATATTGGGCTGCTAAAATTTTAAGTGAACAAACAAGCGATAATTTATTGCCTTTTATAGACAAGCCCTACATTTTTATTACAAAATCAAAATCGGAAAGTAATGATTTGTATTATCAGTATGATGCCATTTCTCACTTTCAGGATAAGGAAGGCAAAAAAAATGTAGCCGAATTTATTAATTTATCTGCAATGGGTTTAGCTATTTGTCAAACCTATGGATTTGATATTAATTGGATTTTAGAGAGCAACCCATTACGTGGGATTAAGAATTTGAATGCTGTAAAAAATACTAGTATGAGTTCTGTGGTGTTGATTGATGAAGTTGATAAAGCACCACGAGATTTTACAAATGATTTATTGGATGAAATTGAAAACAATCATTTTCATATCAAAGAAATAAATACCACCATTAAAAGAAATGATGAAAGAAAGGCAAGAATACTTACCATTTTAACAAGCAATAGTGAAACAAATTTGCCAGAACCTTTTTTAAGAAGGTGTTTATTTTTTAATATAGAATTTCCTGCCGATAGAGATTTGTTGCAAATTATTTTCAATAGAATTTCTCCATTTCTAAATGAAATTTCTCAAAACTATTCTACCTATGAATTAGAGTCGAAATACAAATCCTTAATTACTTTATTTAAGCATATTCGTGATGATGTAAAAAATAAACCACCATCTATTAGTGAATTATTAGACTGGATCAAAATTTTGCATTTAGAGGGATTAGTTGAATTGATTGACGAAGATTTTACTTATTCAAACATCAACACATTGTCTGATGAAAATAAAAAATTATTTAGGCTGAGTTTGCTTGCCTTGCTAAAAAACAAAGAGGACATAGAAGAAATTAATAGTATCATCAACTAATAAATTTTTGTGAATAGCAAAACAAATAACTACAAAAATATTCCATTAGGAAGCATTTTTAAAAAACTTGAGCAAGGTGGTTTTAAGCTAAGTATTAAATCGATTTTAGAAATTGAATCAATTGTTTTATCTAAAAATGCAAGCAATGCAAATTGGAAAATAAAAGAACTTAAATACATAATTGCTCCACTAATTGCAAAAAATAAACAAGAGCAAAATGCTGTTTATAATATTGTTGATGATGAGTTGAATAATTTATTTTTTGAGGCAGCAATTTATAAAAAGCCTGACAGCATTGACTTGTTACCTAAAAGAGTCAGTAAGTTTTTCAAAACAGTTTTAGGTAAGTATATATTGGTGGTGACTTTGTTTTTAATCACTATTATTTCAATTGTGCTGATAAGCCCCAAAAAAATTACTAAAGCAAAGGTTGCAGTAGTTAAAAATTCAGATTCTTCTAATGCAACAAATGAGTTTTTTACAGTTGATACGGCATCGGAAAAAAGTAAAATTCCTAAAACAAGCATCAGTTCAAATTCTCTTGAAATAATTACTAATAAAGGGTTTCAAGTAATTACAAACAATCCAATAACGCCAATTGTACCCAATGTTATTTTGCCTATTACTGCAATCTTTGGAATTTTAATTGGAATTATTTTGCACTTTTTTGTTTTTTATGAGAAGAAAAATATTGCTGTGTTGCAAAATGAAGATGCTGATGTTGAGAAAAAAAATCAGCTAGATAATTTTATAAATGATAATCGTAAGCCTGATAACAATATCTTCTCAAATAAACTTTTTAAAAAGCTTGAATATATAAATACGCCATATAAAACAAACCACGAGCCATTACATTTATTTGAATTTTCAGAGAAATTAAAAGCACTATCTCAAACACAATTTAGTAATACTACAGAGCAAAGAATTGACATTTCTAAAACCATAAAAAAAACCATAAAACAAGCTGGGTATCCAAGTTTTGCTTATAGTGATGTTGCCAGCACCAATGCATATTTAATACTTATCGATATAAATAATAGCAATCATCATTTACTTAATTTAGTTTACAGTATAGTTGATATTATTAGTAGATATTTTAAAATAGAAATATACACCTATAAAAAAATACTACAAACTGTTAGAGAACTTAAGTCTGGCAATACATTCACTATTGATCAATTGTACAATGAAAAAGGTAAGTTTAATTTAATGATTTTTGGTGAGGATTATTTGCTATACGGACATATTCATTTAAATGAAACCAAAAGAGTTGGGGCAACATTGAACGTTAGATTGATAAAGAGTTTGAGCCAATTTAAATCTGTGTCTTTTTTTAATACATCAAGTGATACATACATATACAATTATGAAAAAGAACTGCTAAATGACAATATTGTTTTAAGCAATTTAAAACTGCTAGAAATTTTAAAAAACTTTAATAATACACCTAAAAATCATCGAAAAAGAATAACACAACTTTCTCAAAATACTGATTCAGATTATCACTTTATTGATACCATTGGCTATATAAAAAACAGTTTAAATAACGATTTATTATTTCAAGTGCTATGTAGTTTGGCTATATATCCCAAACTAGATTATTATATCACTCATAAACTATTTGTAAATATTTTATCATCGTATGGCTACTTTAAAAATAATGACCATTCTACTGAATATGAATTGCTATTGCAATTATTGCAAATTGATTTGTTTAACAACAAAAAATTTGACGAGAATTTGCGTACTGAATTACTAAGGTATTTGCAACCAGAAGTTGAAACAATTGTAAGAAAATCATTGGGCGAAATGCTTGATATTATTCATAAATCAGATTCTGAAACTCTTGAGTACTCAAGAGAAATAATTGATGATATTGAAATCAATAAATCATTTCTGAAAATTTTAGAAAATACTAACTATTTGAAGAATGAAGAAAATGTGAAAGTGCTTAACGCAAAGTTAGAAAAGCAAAATGAGCAGGCTCTAGTAAAACAGTTGCAGCATAAAATTAATGCTAATAAAACTGTGGTGAGAAAAACAATTGCAGTTGATGTGCTTAAAATTAGTTTGGCTAGGGCATCTATTTTATTAATACCACCAATATTAATTTATTTAGCATTAACCAAGTTTAAACCACACCAAGTATTTCCTGCTGGTGAAAATTATTACGAAAAAAGTAGTATTGTTTTAGACTTCGATAATGTTAGATGCAGCGATGTAAAAACTGTAAAAATTCATTGGGATAAATTCGATAAAACGGATATTAATTTATCTAAAGAAAAGCAATATCAGTTTGAAAGGCAATGTGGAGATTCTATAGTAGTTAGTTATTTAGCCAGCAATAATAAAAAGGAATATCAAACTAAAATTGGCTGCACTTTTAAAAATTATTATATAAAAATTACTGAATGTAAGTAAACTTTTTATTTTTATAAAA
>JANYEB010000232.1 GCA_025363355.1 Chitinophagaceae bacterium
CTGTTTCGATGCTCATTCGGAGTTGTTGTATGCTCACTCCGAGTTACTGTATGGACATTCCGACTGATTTTTAGGGGATATAGTAACTGAAAGTAAGAAAATGGCGACAATTTGTCTGTGTAGAGAATGGAATTAAATGAGTTGAAATAAGTTGATTTTATAAAAATATTTTCCTAGTGGTTGGTCAATTTTAACTAATCACTAGTGAAAAGACAAGAATTAATGTTTAGTAAAGAAGTATCGAGGAGGTGGTTTTTGAAATATATCAACATTATAAAAAATAGATAGCAATATCAATTTTAAACCAATATGCCTTTTGAAAACAATTATAAATCCTGTATTCTTTGATAATAATTTATATAATTATTAATTCAAAGGAATGATATTAAAAAATATGTTAACGCATTTGCAAAAAATAAGTGCACCGCTTCTGAGGCTGTTTATAACAGGCTCTTTTGTTGTGCTATTTAGTGCAAGCTGCTTTTCACAAACCCAATTAGAATTGGCAGGTGCAAGTTATAGTGGCGTTCCATTAGGATTAACAACGGCAAACCAAACTGCAACGCTTTTAGAAAACACAGGCGGTTCAACTTTTTCAACATTTAATCCATCTATAACAGTTACAGCATCTATATCAAATCAACAATATAACAACATTTCAACAAGCAGGGTAAGTACAGGAAAAGGAATGAGCTTTGGTGGGCGTGTAAATAGTATTACACCTGTTGCAATGCAAATGCCTGTGTTTAACAGTTTGAATAGCGTTGATAGTGCTACTAACACCCATTTTACATCAAATCCAAATGGTCCAACATCAGCAGGGATAGATATTGCAGACAATTATGGTTTTTATTTTTATAACAGTGTTGATGAACTTTTTACCAATAATGATGCAGTTAATGGTAGGTATTATTTTGGAAATATCACCCTCACATTTAGCCAGCCAGTAAGTAATCCAGTAATTCATATTGTTGGTTTGGGAAGCAATGTTTTGTTTGGCGTTTCCAATGCACAAGGCTTTTCAAGCGAATTAGAATTACAAACAAGTGGGGTGTCTCTTTCAAAGCTTTCTGGTAGTAGTGAGTTTGATGTAACATCAAATAAAATATTAAATAATGCTGCAATACCAACTCACAATTGTGGTGCTGGTGCAGCTTGTGGCTGCGTAAAAGCAACAGGAACAAATATTACTACACTTACTTTTAAAGTATATGTAAGAGGCGATGGCAATGGCACAGCTTGGAGTCACACAAGTATTAATGCGGGGGATGAATTTATGATGAGCGTATCTATCAACACTCCAGTAAATATTTCTGGTAATGTGTTTTATGATAACAATGGTTTGGGCGATAATACAGTAAATGGAACTGGAACAAATGCTGGTGGAACTTTATATGCTAACTTAGTTGATACCAGTGGTAAAGTGGTTGTTGTTACTGCAATTGCTAATGATGGAACTTATATTTTGTCAGGCATTAGCAGTGGAAATTATACTATTGTTTTAAGCACTACTCAAGGTGTGCAAGGTGCAGCTGCACCAGCTGCAAGCCTGCCAGTAACTTGGATAAATACAGGTGAAAATATAGGTGCTGGTGCAGGTAATGATGGAACAGTAAACGGCATTTTGCCAATCACAGTTTCAACATTAAATATTGATAATGCCAACTTTGGAATTTATCAATGCCCTGCTGTAAACCCTGTTGTTACTGCAAATGGTGCAACAACTGCTTGCTTAGGTGCTGGTCTAAGTTTAAGTAGTTCAATCGTTCCAAACTATCAATGGTATAAAGATGGTGTAGCCATTGCTGGTGCTACATCACAGACATATATTCCAACAGTTTCGGGAACATACAGAATGGTTTATACATCGGGTGGTGGTATCTGTAGTATTAGCTCAAATGCAATAACAGTAGGCATTAGCTATGCTGTAACACCAACTGTTGCTACAGGTGATACTGTAAATATTTGCGTAGCAAACCACGATAAAATTTGCCCGGCTGCTTGGGGTTATAGTAATTATCAATGGTATTTGAATGATACATTAATTCCTGCTCCAAATGGCACATCATCTTGTTTCTATCCAACGATTTCTGGTAACTATACTTTAACTGCTCAAAATGGATCAGGTTGTTGGTCTCTGCCATCAGCTCCTGTTTATGTAGTCATAGATTCATTATGTAGTGGTACAGTAAGTGGTGGTAATAATGGTGGTGTAGAAAGCAAATCTCTTGGAGATGTTATTAGCAAACGCTTATATGGCAATGCTTATAATAGTATTCCAGAAATGAATGGTTATAGCACAAGCACAAATTTTGTGCAAAGTAGCGGAACAATTGTTAATGGTGGAAGTAGTTTAAAACTAAGTGATTTAGTTCCTGCAAAAGCGAACAATACAACAACAGCTTATGTTACAACGCCATCTGATATTATTAACTTTACTAATGCAATTGATGTATTGAGTGTTGACTATACAGATAATAGTAATACTAAAGCAGTAGTATTTGCCACTAAAACATTGGGTGATGTTTACAGCCATACTAAACCAATTTGTGATAGATTGAAAGAAGGACAATTGTTAGATGTTAGAAAAATTAATGTTGATGGTTATAATCTAATTACTTCTATCATTAAACAAAGAACTGGCGAAATTGAGTATTGCTTAAACTTTACTATTGGTTTAAAAAAAGGTAGAAATAGTTATAGCTTGCAAAGCAATTGGCTAACTGATAACTATAGTAAAGAAGATACATTATACAACTTCCAATTATGGGCAGTTGGTTATAGCACTGTAATTAATATGGCTAAAGATGTGTTTAATAAAGTTAAAGCTGTTCAGCCAATGCAGTCTCTTGCTAGTAGTACAAACGATTTACCAAAAGTTTTTGTTGAATCTTTAAAAAGAGAAAAAGCAAATATTGAATTGGAAATTAATAATCCAACAAATGCAACATCTTGTAGCTTTAAAATACTTGAGAAGGTAAATGAAGATGCATTAGCAAGCACTAAATTGATAAATGTTGTTTTGAAACCTAATTCAAAAAATAGTATTTCAATTCCAGTAAGTGATTCTTACGAAGGCAATCTTTATTTATACATAAATAATACTTTGAATGACTTGGTTTATATGAGTGATGGTTCTTGGAATATTGATTACAATCAATCAAATACTGTTATCAAGAAATTTAATATCACTAACAATGGTTACACCACCAATTCAGACGAGTATCCATTATTTAGAAAAGTAAATTTTGAAGCGACAACAAAAGATTATGTTACTGCGTATAAACTTGTAAAAGGTGGTGGTATAGAAAGAGATTTTGGTTTATATAAATCAATTAAATTCAAAGCAACAGCAACTGGAACAACGAATTTGAAAATCACACTTATTAAGAAAGGAATTACTAAATGGGATGATCAATACACATACACAACAACAGTATCTAACATTGAAAAAGAATATACAATTTCATTAAATCAGTTTATTTCAAAAACAATTACTAGTAAAATTGATTTAAAAGATATTACTGCTATCAACTTTACTTGGGAGAATAACAAAGGTGGATCAAGCAACATAAACGGCTCTGTTGATAGGCTGCGTTTTAGTAAAGAAGATTTAGGTTATGTTGCTGCATTAGCAGAAAATGAACTAACAATTTATCCTAATCCAAATCAGGGTAAATTTAAAGTAGCATTCTTGGCTAATGAAGATAAACCTGTAGTTTTAAAAGTTGTTGAGATGGCTACTGGCATCAATGTTCAAACGCAGTTTGTAAGTGCTAAAAAAGGTACAAACACAGTTGCAGTTGACTTAAGTTCAATGAGTATAAAATCTGGTTTATATATTATAACAATTGAAGGTGATGGATTGCTTTATAAAGGAAGAAAAGTAGTTGTGAATAAACCTTAGATATAACTTTAACAGACTAGTAAGTGCAAGCCTTATTCAAGCAATTGAGTAAGGCTTTTTTATTTGTTTTCTTTATTTTTTAACTCAATGTACAATTGCTCGTTTTGTTCGTATTTAAAGCTATTATAAAAAAATGCAATAAAAACTGAAATAGCAATTATAGCAATAATAAGCACGACAGGATTTAGCATTGCATTGACCTCCATATTTGCCCTTTTATACCAACCAATACCTATTGTTGTTATAACAAGAAGCCCAATTGCTAAACCACCTGCAAAACCACTTAAGAAGAAAAAAGGGTTTAGCTTGTTTTCTTCTCTTTTTTCTTCCCAATACTCAATAAATTTTTTTTCCTTTTCTGATAGCATTTGCAAATATATTGATCTGTTTTACGATTGAATCTTTACTTTTGTTAAAACAACTGACTATTATGAACTTATTGAAAAAATATGGGCTGTTTATTTTTTGGTTTCTTTTAATTTTAGATTGTTTATTATGCATAAGTGATGATAAGCAAATTGCCGAATATAGACTATATACAAAACCAATTTTACTTCCAATACTTGCTTCATATTTTTTTATAAATACAAAACGTAGTAAACACCCTCGCACCAAATCTCTTGTTTATACAGGATTGTTTTTATCTTGGGTTGGTGATTTGTTTTTAATGCAATACGACTTAGCTATCAATCCTAAAAACAATGCTTTGCTAACTATAGCAGTAACACTTATTTGTGTAGCATTACTAGTGTATTCAAGAATTTTTAGAAAAATGAATAAACTAAATTTTAAAGATTGTCAGGAAGCTTTTTTATCTTTTATAGGAATGAGCATACTTAATATAGTAATTTATAAAATATTAAAATTGGTAGATATTGATAATTTTAAATACTTAATTATAACAGAGATGTTAGTGGTTTCAAGTTTTGTAGCTTTTGCTGCCAATGTTTATAGAAATAAATTGAGAAAAAATATTGCATCAAAAAAACTAATTCCGGGTGCAGGTGTGTTAGCGATATCTATGTACGTGATACTTGCACATAAATTTTTACTTGTCGATGCAACATTTTTGCCTGGAGTAGTTGCTCTCACTTTTGGCTTCGGGCAAATGCTAACTATTCAAGGATTTAAAGAATATCTAAAAGCATAGTGCTTGAAAAGTATTCGTAGTCTGTTGTTGCAGCAACACTTTTTTATCTTTCAATAACTTCTCAATAATTTCTTTATTGTAATTTCTAATGGTTATTAGTGTTAATTGTTTTTGCAATTGAACATCGAAAATTGAAGAGGCTTTTGCTGCTAATTCATCAAGCTTTTCAGCCATATTGTCTAAACAAATTTGCACACTTATTGCACCTGTCTGAATAAGGTTTGGTTTGATCTTAGTTTCCTCAAAAAGGGTATATAAAAAACTCATTGGTTTTTCTCCAACAAAAGAAAAATCTTGGCTATGTAAGTGCATCAACACTTGATTTTCTTTAATAACAATAATGGGTGGAAGTTGCTTAGTTGCTTTGTCTTGTATAATTGTTCCTTGCAATGAAGCATCTAAAAAACATTTCACTAACAGAGGAATTTTTTTATTTTGAAGTGGTTTAATTGTTTTTGGATGTATCACCTGAGCACCATAAAAAGCCATTTCAATTACCTCTTCAAAACTTAGTTCTGAGATAAGTTGTGCATCTAAAAATTGTTTAGGGTCTGCATTCATAACACCTTCAACATCTTTCCAAATTGTAAGGCTTTCAGCATTTAATAAATTAGCAAAAATCGCAGCTGAATAGTCACTTCCCTCACGGCCCAATGTTGTTGTTTCATTATCATCAGTAGCACCAATAAAACCTTGAGTAATGTAAATCGTTTGTGGTTTATCGTTTATCGTTTTGGTATTTCCGATTCCAAATTCCAAATTCCCAGTTTTACTTGCGGTAAAATTCCAATCAACAGTTGCATCTCTAAAATTATTATCTGTTCTAATAATATCTCGTACATCAAGCCAAGTATTTGTAATTTTTATTTCGTTTAAGTAATGACTAACAATGCAAGTACTTAACAACTCTCCAATGCTTACAATTTGGTCGTAATAATAATCATATTTTCTAACGGGTTTATCGTGCAATAACCATTCTGCTTCAGTAAAAAAGCTTGATAAATCATCTTTGCATAAAAAAAAATTTTTTGGTAACAAACTTTGTGCAGTTGTAAGATGCTGTTGCTTTACTTCTTCAAATAATTGAAATGCTTTTTCTGTATTTCCCTCAAAAAAACTTTCTGCAACTTTCTCTAAGGCATTGGTTGTTTTGCCCATTGCAGATATAATGATAACAAGGCTTTCGCTTGGATATAACTTTAATATTTTAGCAATATTTTTTATTCTATCAACACTATTTACACTAGCACCACCAAACTTAAAAACCATCATAAATTATTTATTGAGATTGGGACAAAGAAAAGAACTTTTGATAATAGTTTTACTTGCTCTTTCCATAATCAAAAACAAGTTGACAAAAAGCTTTGATACCAACATCTAGCTTACTATCATCAATATAAAAATCTGGTGTATGGTGGCTTGGAGCAGCTTCCATTTTTATCTTAGGATCTCTAACGCCTAAATAGAAAAAAAAAGCAGGAATGTTTTCTCCATAAAAAGAGAAATCTTCTGCACCCATTTCCCAAGTCCAAGGTATTACGTTTTCTTTTGCTCCTGTTGCAATTTGTAATGATGGTAATGACTTTTCAACAAGCTTAGGATTGTTATATGTAACCAAAGTTTTGTTTTCAAAATTCACTTCAACAGTAGCTCCATTTGCAGCAGCAATATGGTTTGCAGTATTCCTAATTTTTTCAAAAACTTCTAATCTCATTTTGCTGTCTAAGGTTCTAATAGTGCCTTCCATCATTGCTTCTTCAGGAATAATATTAAACCTAATACCACTATTTATTTTGCCAACAGTTATAACAACAGGAGCTTTAGCTATATTAGTTTGTCGGCTTACAATTGTTTGTAATGCCTCAATAATTTGAGCACTTGTAACAATGGGATCAACACCATTCCAAGGATATGCACCATGGCTCTGCTTGCCTTTTACTTTAATAGTGAATAAATCTGCACTTGCCATAAATGCTTCTGGCTTATAATAAATTTTTCCATTGTCTCCAAAGCTTTCAATGTGAATGCCAAATACTGCATCTGGTTTTGGGTTCTCTAAACAACCTTCCTTTATCATCAATTTTGCACCACCTTCTTCGCCACTTGGTGCACCTTCTTCTGCTGGTTGAAATAAGAAAATAATTGTGCCAGTTAGCTCGCTTTTTAATTTGCTTAAAACTTCTGCAGTGCCCATTAACATTGCGGTATGAGCATCATGTCCACAAGCATGCATTACACCAACAGTATTGTTATTGTAAGTTGTTTTAACGGTTGATTTAAAAGGCAAATTATTTCTCTCCTCAACTGGCAAAGCATCCATATCTGCACGAAGTGCAATGGTTGGTCCAGGTTTATTGGTTTTTAAAATACCAATTACGCCTGTCTTTGCAAGTTTCCTAACTTCTAATCCAAGACTTTGTAAATGATTAAAAACTTTTTCTTGAGTTTTAAATTCCCTGTTAGATAATTCAGGATTTTGATGAATATCTCTACGCCATTCAATTACTTTTTTTAATTCTTGCTCAACAAGTGTATTATAATTTTTTGGCTGAGTTTGTGAGAAAGTAAAACTTGTTATTAGAATGAAATGAAGCGTAAGTATTTTTTTCATCGGTTAATATTTGATGATAAAAATACTTGCTTTTTATGTAAGCAAATAATTAATACTATAAACTATACATCCAAATTCTTCTTGCACCATATTTGCCCCAATCTTTCATTGCTTTCTTCATATCAGCATTTACTTGAAACCAATTTACTTTTTTACCTTTTTGAACTGGTGTTATTTGTTTTACAAGGGGAGGAGTTGTTTCTACTTTTGTTGCAAACCAAGTGGTAGCAAGGCGTGGCACAGCTAAGCCTAATATTAATCCAGGCAAACCGCCAAAACTTTCTGGACCACTGCTTACCATAATTTGGTCTGTATAAAAGGCAACAATATAAACGCTATCGCAAATTTTTGTAACTGCTTTCTTGCACTCAAATCCAGCAATTTCTCTTGTTTCGCCAGTTAACTTCCACTCAAATTTTCTGATTGTATCGTTAATTAAATAGGTTTGCTCATAAACATCTCTTTGAATACTTAATTTATTGTTTTCAAAATCTTGAATTGTGATATCTGTTTCAGATGGTTTTGTTCCCCACAAATATTTATTCTCTGTATTCTCAACTTTTAAATGATATGCAGATTTGTTTTGAGAGAAGTGCAATTCGTAAACATCATTCACAAAACGAGGTAAGGTTTTCTTTAATTCTTTTATCCAATCATTATCTCCACCTTCATCCTCTTCTAAAGATTTGAATTGGTTCACTTTTCTTTCATATTCAACTCTGCCTTGTGTTAAAAAAACAGTTTGAGCATTTGAAACATAACAAGCAAAAAGTAAAAAGACAAAAGATATGAATTTCATAAAACGATTTCTAAAATTAATAAATATTATTACAACTAGCCACTCACCACTTATCATTTACCATCCATTACTTGGCTTGCCATTTTTACTGAAATTATAAATAATGGATAGTAATGCATACCTGCGAATGGCTTGCCTTGTTGTCTGGCTAATAAAGTTGCTATTGATACTTCTATCAACATTTGCATTGGTATTAAAAATATCATTTACAAAAAGGCGTAGTTGCCAATTTTCTGCTTTATCTAATGATTTTTTTATACCGAACTTAACATTATAAACATCAGTTGCATTAGCAAATACACCTGTTTTTTCAAAAATATTGGCTTCTGCATCTAAATCAATATATGTCTTTATTTTTTTGAACTTCGTATTGATATTGGCATTGCCATTAAAGCTCCAGTATTTTGTTTCAATTGGATTTATTGTGGACTTAGTAATATTATATGCAGGACCAAAATTAAACCAGTAATTTATTTTCTTTTCGCCCCAATAACTAGAGCCCAGACTAAACCTGTAGCTCCTGCTATCATTGATATTTTTTGCATTATTTACAAAATTAATATAGCGATTTGCAGTGGGATTAAAGTTGATGTCTAGATTAAAAGATTCTGCTAATTCAAAACCATAGCTGCTATACATATTAAAGCTATAATTGCCATCAACATTCACTGCTTGATTCACATTTTTTGCATTTGTTTTATCATAGGTACTGGCATAAGCAATGGCATTATTTGTGAAATTATAGTTAGCACTAATATAAATATTCTTGCTTTTTATAACTTGATATTTACTGAAGTTAAAATTAAAACTATGGGTAAATTCTTGTTGCAAATTGGGATTTCCAATGGTTACATCTAAGGGATTTGTATTGTCTATGAAAGGCTGTATTTGTGATAATGTTGGATTTTTTGTTTTGCCAGTATAAGTAAGATTATAACGAGTTTGTTTTTTAGGAGTATAACCAATACTAGCAGCTGGAAGAAAATTGTTAAAGTCAATATGGCGTTGCGATACAGCTTCAATGTCTTTCAAATTAAATCTAATAGTTCCAACACCAGTTCCTACAGAAAAATTAATTTTCTTTTGTTGATATTTAAAGTTAAATCCTGTTGTATGTGCAGTATTATTAAATATAAAATGATTACTTAAATTATCATTGATGACTGTGTATTCAGTGCCAAAACCTGGTTTTTCAAATGTGGTTCTTTCAGCATCATTTTTATTATTCTCAAATTTATAATTAAGCTCTAAAAATGTATTTTTCCAAAGTGGTTCTGTGTAAACAACTTTACTTGCAATAGCTAATTTATTCTCAGCATTTGTTTTAAATTGATCAGTAAGTTCTACTATAATAAGACCTGGACTATAGAAAGTATTTTTTGCATTTAAAAAGCCAGAATTATCTTTATTGTTATAATTTAAATCTGTGCTTAAAGAAATTGTTCTTCCTTTTTTCTTAAATCTCTTTCTCCAAAAAATAGTGCCAATAAGGGTCTCATCTTTAGTGGTGTTACTAATGCTTCTGTTGGTTTCATTTAACAATTCATTTTTTGAATTGGTATTGCTACCAATATAGTTGCTACTACTTTTTGAATTAATAATGCTACCAGTAATAATAGTTTTCAATGAACTTGTAGAATCTATTGTCCATTCATAAGTAGTTCTTAATTTATTTCTGTTTCTGCTATTATCAAATGTTTCTTGTGTGTTGCCTGTAACAAAAGATGAGTCTTCTAATAACGTTTTTGTATTGTTAATAGTTTCACCATTTACAGTAAGATTATTGTATTGATAGGTATTTATAATATTGTGTTTATCTTCTTTCCATTTTTGTGCATAGTGTGCACCAGCAGTTGTTGATGTTGGGAATCCTTCACCCCAACTAAAATCATCACCACTGCTCCAAACGCTAACGCCACCATCATCATTAACTTGTGTAGTGCTGCTTAAATCTTCACCATAATTTCTTTTCTCACTCCAGTCTAATGATTCATATTTAGTATTATCTGTTGTAATATATGCAGCCATTTTTTTCTTGCCTTTAAATGCATTCACCAAAGCCTTGCCGTTTCTATACTCTTTAAAATTTGTACCAGCTTCTAACTTGCCAAAATATCCTTTCTTTTTATCTTCTTTCATTTGCAGATTAATGGTTTTATTTTTTACGCCATCATCAATTCCTGTGAAAGTTGCTTGATCACTTTTTTTATCAAATACTTGCACTTTATCAATAGCATCTGCTCGTAAACTTTGGGTAACAACTGCTGGATCATCACTAAAAAATTCCTCTCCATCAACCAATACTTTTTGCACAGTTTGTCCTTGTGCTGTAATTTCTCCTTTGCCATTAACTGTAATGCCAGGAAGTCTTTTAAGTAAATCTTGCACATTGGCATTGGCATCAACTCTAAAACTATCAGCTTTATATTCTGTGGTATCTCCCTTCATTCTTATAGCTGCAATCTTTTGCTTCACTACAACTTCTTCAAGCAGTTTTGCTTTTGTAATTAATGGGATGGTGCCTAAATTATTTTCTTTGTCAGTAACATTAATTGCATCAGAAAAATCTGCATAATTTGGATTAGATATATGCAACCAATATTTCCCACTGCTAATATTGCTAAAGCTGAAACTGCCGTCAGCGTTGGTTCTCATAAACTTTATCAATACAGAATCTTTTGCTCTAATTAATACAACAGAGGCGTTATGTAATTTTTTTTGATTGAGCGTATCGTTTACAATGCCTGAGAGTACTGAGTTTTGTGACTTTGCGGTAAAACAAAAAAATATAAAAATGGATAGGTAGAAGAACTTTAATCTCATATTTTGTTAGTTGCTAATTATTTACAATATTTAATCAATAGTTGCATATTACCAACCCGTTTATAAAGTTTTAACAAATTATTAGCGAAATCGATAAAATAAAATACTTGAATAACAAGTATCTAATTTTTAATGAACTGCTTCTATTCTTGATTAAATTATGTTAATGGTTAAAATGATATTTGTTTCCCAACTATTTTTGACAAAATATTCATAAATAAAACTTAAAACGATGACCACACAAGAGATTGCAAACAGACTCTATGAACTTTGTAAAGAAGGTAACTATGCACAAGCACAGCAAGAGTTGTATGCTGATAAAGCTACAAGCACTGAAAGAACTCCAACAGGAGAAATTAGAACTATTGAAGGTATGGAAGGAATAAAAGCCAAAACTGCTCAGTTTCAAAGTATGGTGGAAGAGCTACATAGCAGTTATAGCAATGAGCCTAAAGTTTTTGGTAATAATATTTTTATGGAAATGGGATTAGATATAACAATGAAAGGAATGGGTAGAATGAACCTAACCGAAATGTGCCATTATGTTGTAGAAAATGGCAAAATCATCAGCGAACACTTCTACTATTAGTTGTCTTTGTTGATAATAATATTGTTTAAGGCATATCGTTAGATATGCCTTTTTATATTCTGAATTAGTATCAAACACATCTGACATTTTTTCTTTACATTGCAACACCTAACTGCAATACACAATGCCAAAGCCAACAATACTTTCCCCAAAAAAATACGAAGAACTACATTTTATAGACACTGCACAACCAGTGTGGAATTATAGTTTATTGAGCGATGAAGATGTAATCAATTTTCAGGCAGGCACTAATTATTCAATGTATAAATTTTTAGGCAACAAGCAACTGCAAGTATTAGAAACTTGGGGAACTTATTTTGCAGTGTGGGCTCCAAATGCAACAAGTGTAAGTGTTGTAGGATATTTTAATCAATGGAATAAAGTAACACATCCCTTAATTGTACGTAAAGATGGCAGTGGAATTTTGGAAGGATTTATTCCAAACCTTGGGCAAGGCGAAGCATATAAATATCATATTGTTGGTTACAAAGGATTAAAGTTAGATAAAGGTGATCCATACTCAAACTACTGGGAAAAACGTCCTTATACTGCAAGCATCACTTGGCAAACAAATTACGAATGGAAGGATGCTGATTGGATGAAAAAACGTAAAAAACATAATGCTCTCAATGCTCCTTATTCTGTGTATGAAGTGCATTTAGCAAGTTGGATGCGACCTGATAAAAACAATGAAGAAGTTTATAATACTTACGACATCATCACCCAAAAATTAGTGCCTTATGTAAAACTTATGGGCTTTACGCATATTGAATTAATGCCAGTAATGGAACATCCTTTCGATGGCAGTTGGGGCTATCAGGGTGTGGGATTTTTTGCACCTACTTCACGCTTTGGCAACCCGCAAGAATTTGCTGCAATGATTGATGCTTTTCATCAAAATGATATTGGTGTGATACTCGATTGGGTGCCTTCGCATTTTCCTTATGATGCCCACGGATTGTTTATGTTTGATGGTGCCCACACTTACGAATATGCAGATATGCGTAAAGGTTATCACCCAGATTGGAACAGTTATATTTTTAATTATGAACGTGGCGAGGTTAAAAGTTTTTTAATCAGTAGTGCCAGATTTTGGTTTGATGTTTTTCATATTGATGGCATTCGTGTAGATGCTGTAAGCTCAATGTTAAAGCTTGATTACAGTAGAAATGCAGGGCAATGGGAGCCTAATAAATTTGGTGGAAATGGCAACCTAGAAGCCATTGCTTTTATTAAGGATTTAAACGAAACTTTATATCGAGATTTTCCAGATATTCAAACCATTGCAGAAGAAGCAACAGATTGGCCTGGCATTAGCAAGCCTACAAGCCTTGATGGACTTGGTTTTGGAATGAAATGGATGATGGGCTGGATGCACGATACCTTGGATTATTTTAAAATGGATCCAATGTTTAGGCAGTTTCACCAAGATAAGTTTTCGTTTAGTATGATGTATTATTATGATGAAAATTTTATGCTGCCACTAAGCCACGATGAAGTGGTGCACGGCAAAAGTCCAATGCTGTATAAAATGCCTGGCGATAGTTGGCAACAGTTTGCCAACCTGCGTTTGCTTTATACTTATATGTTCACACACCCTGGAGCAAAATTGTTGTTTATGGGCAACGAATTTGGTGCAACAAACGAATGGAATTATAAAAGTGAATTGCAGTGGGAACTATTGGATTTAGTGAGCCACGGCGGAATGAAGTATTGTGTGCAGAAGTTAAATGAACTCTATAAATCAACACCAGCATTATACGAAAAACAATTTGAACAAGGTGGTTTCGAATGGATAGATTTAGACCACAGACCCGAAGGTGTAATTGTTTATAAACGTAAAGGATTGAAGCCAAAAGATGATGTATTAATTGTTTTAAACACCACACCAGTTGTTAGAAACAATTGGGAAATAAGTTTGCAAGGAAAATATAAATGGAAGGAAATTTTTAACAGCGATAGTAAAGAATTTTGGGGTACGGGCGATGTAATAAATGTTGCTGAAATTGTAGGAGAGAAGGTTGATAAAAAAAGTAAATGGTATAAAATAAAAGTTCATTTGCCAGCATTGGGGGCTGTGGTTCTTGGTTAGTTGAGTTTATTTATAACTTCTGAAAGTTGTCAAATTCTTAAACATTAAAAATTATGAAAAAAATACTATTCTCAACAACACTCATTTTATTGATTGTATTGGTTGCTTGTAAACAAAACAACGATGCTTCAGATGGTTTGGCATCTTTTAATAAAGACAGTTTAAAGCAGCATATAAAAGTATTGGCATCAGATGAGTTTATGGGTCGTAAACCTTTTTCAATTGGCGAAACCAAAGCTGTAGAATACATAAAAAATACTTTTGAAAAAATGGGTTTAGAACCTGGCAATGGCAATAGTTATTTGCAAGATGTTCCTTTGGTAGAAATCACACCAAATGCAGATGCTGTAATGAAAGTAGCTGCTGCAAAAGGAAGTTTTGAATTAAAGAAAATAGAAGATTTTGTATTATCTACAGAGAAAACAGATTCTGTTATTTCATTAAATAATGATGAGCTGGTTTTTGCTGGTTATGGTGTTGTTGCTCCAGAATATAACTGGAACGATTATGCAGGTTTGGATGTAAAAGGTAAAGTGGTTTTGGTAATGGTTAACGATCCTGGTTTTGGCACAGCCGATACTACTTTGTTTAAAGGCAATACAATGACTTACTATGGCAGATGGACTTATAAATATGAAGAAGCTGCAAGGCAAGGTGCTAAAGCTTGTTTAATTATTCATAATACCAAAGCTGCATCTTATCCTTTTAGTGTGGTGCAAAATTCTTGGGGAACTTCTAATTTATTTTTAGACAAAAGAGGTAGCAAAGAACAACAACTTTCTTTACAGGGTTGGGTTTCGGGCGATGCTATAAAAAAACTTTTAGTAGCAGCAGGCAAAGACACAACACTTCTAGCAAGTGCAAATATTAAAGGTTTTAAAGCTGTGCCATTAGATGTAAAACTATCGTTGAATGTAAAAGTGAAAGCTGTTTACAATATGTCTCACAATGTTGTTGCTAAAATTACAGGCAGTAAAAGACCCGATGAGTATGTTATTTATACAGCACATTGGGATCATTTAGGTGTTGGAAAAAAAGATGCAAAAGGGGATAGTATTTATAATGGAGCTATTGATAATGCTAGTGGTAGTGCAGCTTTGCTTGAAATTGCCAAAGCATTCAAAAGCCTCAAACAAAAACCAGAACGTACTATTATATTTCTTTCTGTAACTGCCGAAGAGCAGGGTTTACTTGGCTCTGCATATTATGCACATCACCCTATTTATCCTTTAAATAAAACTGCTGCAAATTTGAATATGGATGGCATAAATGCTTTTGGAAAAACCAATGATATAATGATTGTGGGGCAAGGGCAAAATGAAGTCGAAGACTATGTTGCAGAAGTTGCCAAAACACAGGGAAGATATATTTCTAAAGAAGAACATTTAGAAGCTGGACATTATTATAGGTCAGACCATTTTAATTTTGCAAAGGTTGGTGTGCCTGCTTTGGATTGTAGTGGAGGTAGTGACTTTATTGGACAAGATAAAGGCTATGGCGAAAAATTGAGAGATGATTATGTTACCAATCATTATCATAAACCTGCCGATGAATTTGATACCAACTGGACTTTTGATGGTGGTATAATGGATATACAAATGTTGTTTTTGGTAGGTAAAAAAATAGCCAACGAAACCACATTT
>JANYEB010000264.1 GCA_025363355.1 Chitinophagaceae bacterium
TGTATTGGCTCAAGCAATTATTGGTGAAGGGTTGAAAATGGTTGCTGCTGGTGCAAATCCAATGGATTTAAAAAGAGGTATTGACAAAGCAGTTTCATTAGTAGTTGAGAATTTAAAATCTCAATCTCAAACTGTTGGAAACGATGCTAAAAAAATTCAACAAGTTGCAACTATCTCTGCAAACAACGATGAAACAATTGGTAAATTAATTGCCGAGGCTTTCATTAAAGTTGGTAAAGAAGGTGTAATTACTGTTGAAGAAGCAAAAGGAACAGATACAACTGTTGATATTGTTGAAGGTATGCAGTTTGACAGAGGTTATATCTCTCCATACTTCGTAACAAACAGCGAAAAAATGCAAGCTGAATTGCAAAATCCTTATATCTTAATTTACGATAAAAAGATTTCTGCAATGAAAGACATTCTTCATATTTTAGAGAAAGTTGCTCAAAGCAGCCGTCCTTTAGTAATCATTGCTGAAGATTTAGAAGGTGAAGCATTGGCAACATTGGTTGTAAATAAATTACGTGGTACTATCAAAGTAGCTGCTGTTAAAGCTCCAGGATTTGGCGATAGAAGAAAAGAAATGTTAACTGATATTGCTATCTTAACTGCTGGAACTGTTGTTAGCGAAGAGTTAGGACACAAATTAGAAGCTGCTGACTTAACTTTCTTAGGTCAAGCTGCAAGCATTACTATTGATAAAGACAACACTACAATCGTTGGTGGTAAAGGTGTTAAAAAAGATATTACTGCTCGTGTAAATCAAATTAAAGCACAAGTTGAAAATACAACAAGCGATTACGATAAAGAAAAATTACAAGAACGTTTAGCTAAATTGGCTGGCGGTGTTGCAGTTCTTTATGTTGGTGCTGCTACAGAAGTGGAAATGAAAGAAAAGAAAGATAGAGTAGATGATGCTTTACACGCAACTCGTGCTGCTGTTGAAGAAGGAATTGTACCTGGTGGTGGCGTTGCTTACTTACGTGCTATTGATGCTTTAGAGCCTAAAGTAAAAGGTCAGATTGCAGATGAGCAAACTGGTATGGCTATCGTTCGTCGTGCTTTAGAAGCACCAATGAGAACATTAACTGCAAACGCAGGAATTGATGGTTCTATTGTGGTTCAAAAAGTAAGGGAAGGTAAAGGAGATTTTGGTTTTAATGCAAGAACTGAAGTATATGAAAACTTATTTAAAGCTGGTGTAATTGATCCAACTAAAGTAAGCCGTGTAGCTTTAGAAAATGCAGCTTCAATCGCAGGTATGTTGTTAACAACAGAATGTGTAATTGCTGATAAACCAGAACCTAAAGGTGGTGGAATGCCTCCTATGCCAGGTGGTGGAATGGGTGATATGGGATATTAATAAAGTATTCAGTAGTTAGTACTGAGTATTTAGACAATACAATAAAAGTCCTGAATAGAAATATTCGGGACTTTTAGATAAAACTATATCTTAACAATTAAATGCTAAAAATTATGAAAATGAAATTGAAACATTGGTATTGTTACCTAAAAAAACTATTTGGATTTGATAAAGACAATGATGTGTTTGATAATCCTTATGCTATTCTATAAAAGCATTTTTAAAACGTCCTAAGCAGCAATGTTTAGGACGTTTTGTTTAAGTGTTTTATTTATTTCTTGTAAGGTTACAAATAAAAGTTTTCAAACATCTTTAACAGAAATAATATATAATATCTTTAAATCATTAGGCCATTTATTGTACTGTAAAATAAAGCTCAGATTTCTAAGTTTTTCATTTGTGATAATGCTTCCACCAATATCGGTTGTGTAGAAAATATATGGTTTTAGGTTGCTTTTTAAAGCATCAAAATAAATAAGCTTATTATTTATTTTATTTGTAAACTCTAACAGAATAACATTATCTTTTTTGATTGTTTGTTTATAAATAAAGCTGCTTTGTATGTATTCATTAGCACTTACATTGCTAATAAACAGTGTGAGGGACAATATAAAAATAAACGCATTTTTTTTCGTTAACATCTTAAAAGTATTACGATACATTCCTTTTCTTTTCAGATTACCATCTAAAAAGTCTTCGTATAATTCAATAAAACAGTCTGACTGAAATAGGGCTTAAGAGGGCTGTTTGCAAGATCTCCTTTTAAAATTGCCCTATGTGATAAATAAATATTTTTAAGTAGTTTGAATTTGGTTATGAACAATCCATCCATTAAACCATTATTCCCAAATCCACCAAGATATTCTGATGAAATGCCCAAGCGGTATTGCATTTCTATCCATCCCTTAATTTCACGATCATACCAAATATTTAGTTCTGCACCAAGTTGTCTATATGCAAATCTTACATAATCATTATTCGCATCTTTATCCTGAGTATAAAAACCAGTATTGGCAATTTGTTGGCTTACCAATCCATACAAGCCCATTGAATAAGGTGAGAGGGAAATCCTAAAATAGTTATCAGGCTCCCATTTTATACCTGGAGAAAGTGTTACTTCGTAAGGACTTAAAAATGCTTGTATTTTGCCCAACTGATTAATATCTTTAAAATAATCTCCGTTGAAAATGGTGAAAATGGATGTACTGGTTTTTGCAATTAAATTAAAGTTCCATTTTGTTTTTTTACTCATAGTCATTGAAAAATCGTGGAGTGTTTTAAAATCATCAGTAATTCTTTGAAAATGTGATGAACTACTTAACCCAGATTTTTGAATTGCTATGAGCCAATGAAATTCATTAGTCATTGCAAATCTTCCACCTTCTTTTTTATAGTTTAATGCTATATCAAAAGACCCTGATGCTGAAAGACCTTTTTTATCTGTACCGTCAATAGAATTTGTTTCTGTAAAAAAACTAAAGTTTAGACCTAAGCCATAATTAAATACCCAATTGTTTTTCTTTTGTATAGTACTATCTTCAATATCAACTTTTACTTTTTTATGCTTTTGGGTCGGTTTAGCTTTTGCCAGTTGCATACTATCCGCTTGAATAGTATTTATAGAATCTACAATATGTTGTTTATATTCAGTAGAATCTTTAACAGTAGTTTGTGCAGTTAAGCAAGATGCTACAGATAGTAAAACTAATAGAATGGCAATATGTTTTGTGAGCATTTTCTTTAAGATTTTGTTTTGGGTTGTGTAATTTATTTTCCTTTATTTGAAAACTTTACTATCCATAGTATGGTAAATAATATGCAGTTAAATTGAGTATAGATTATTAATGTTGAGAAGAAAAAAAACTCATAAAAGGCAATAAAAAAGTGCATTCCTATTACTCCAACTAACCAATACACCCTATTTTTTCATATTCATAAATAAAGGAAGTATCATTTCTTATAATAATGGTTTTCCAGCCACTAATAGGATAATACTAATTCTTTAATCTTATTTTCGCTTTGAAATCAAGCAGTTGAGAGTTCTATTTTATAGCAATGAACTAATTTAAACAACTTCTATGCTAAAAACGTTTTCTTACATTATGAGTAATAATAACGTAAGAAAACGTTTACATAATCAAGCCTCTTTAAAAAAAATAGCTACAAAAAGCTCTATTACCAAGCTTTAGATAAACAGGACAAAAGATTTGAAACATCAGTTACACATGGTTTACAAGTGCTGCTAGCAAGTTTTCCTCCAACACAAATTAAGTAAGCATACCAAGGAGTTATACCACTGCAACTTTTTACAGCATTTAAGCAAGTTGTACAATTACCCGCTCCACCATTTTTAAGAAAGCTTGTAACACACGCAGCAAGGCGAGCCCCCCTACCTGAACTCCTACTTTTATATTGATTTACTTTGCCATTCTCTACTTTATAAACATTATCATTGCTTTCAGCTAATGTGAGAGTACTAACTTTACCTTTTTGCGAAATCTCAGTAGTATAAACATTTGCTTTTTCGCCCTTTGATGATGTTAAAGCCGCCACATGTTTTAAAGTAATTGTCCACTGCCCATTTGCATCTTCTCCTTTCATCACTACATCAGCACTTGCTGATTTGGTTTGCATAAAAGATTCCGAACTTAATTGTGTTAATAGCAGTTTTGCATCTGAATTTTGAGCATTACTACTACCGAAAAAAGCAATTAGAAGTAGAATTGTCGGAAACATTGTCTTTAAAATTCTCATTTTTATAAAATTTAATTTTGCCTACTCTGTTAATTATTAGGATTTTGGGCTTACTCCTTTTTTGTAATCCAAAAGTTGGAAACATTATTTATTGGAGAAAACCAGAATGTATAAGTGTAAGGGTTGGTTGTATAAGTGTGTTATTTTCTTTTCAACCATTTGTCAAATCTGTGCAATAGCTCATCTTTTCTGCGAGCAGCAACTGGTAATGTATTGCCATCATCAAATTTTATTTCGCCTCCGTTGCCTTTTATATATTCCGCAATGTACTGCAGATTAATAATATACTTATCGTGAGTGCGTATGAATTGAATTTCGGGTAAAAGTTTTTCGTATTCGCCTAATTGTCTGCTCACTAAAATTTTCTTGTTGTCTTTCAAATAAAATTGAGTGTAATTACCGTTGCTTTCGCAGTAAATAATATCGTTTTGTTTTATAAATACTAACCCACTAAGTGTTGGTAACGCAATTTTAGTTTCGTTGTGTTGCTGCTGCGATTGCTCAAAAATTTGTAATATATTTTTATTAATATTTTTTTCTTGAATACGATTAATGGCAGTTTTTACTGTTTGTTTAAACTTGTCCACAGCAATGGGTTTAGTTATGTAACCAATGGCATTTACTTCAAAAGCTTGTAGGGCATAGTGATTATAAGCTGTTACAAACACTACTTCGAAATTTATGGGTTGCAATTGTTGCAACAATTCAAAGCCAGTTGTTCCTGGCATTTCTACGTCTAAAAATATCAATTTAGGCTCTAATTCTTTTATCAAAACAATTCCATCAGTGGCATTATCTGTAATACCCACAATATTTATTTCGGGGAAATGCTGGTTTAATAAACCTTGCAAATAGATGTTGTTATTGGGTTCATCATCTATTAGTATCGTTTTAATTATTTTCAAAATATGGGTTAGTTATAAGTTGATGAATTCATTTTTTTTATGAGATATTGCCAAAAAATCTTTTTAATTGAAAGGTCTTTAAAAAAAGCTGCCAAAATTTCTTGTTTTATACAACTTCCAATTAGAAGTAAGGTAAAACGAGTTCATTTCATACAACTTTCAATTAGAAATAAGGCAAAACGAGTTCATTTTATACAACTTTCAATTAGAAGTAAGGCAAAACGAGTTAGACTGCCAAAATCTTCAACTCCACACAAGTTCCAGCAGCAGTTTCATCATCATTCTTTTTATCCATTACCAAACATTCAATATTATACAGCTCAGTTCTTCTTTTGTTAAGTTCCATTCCTTTCGATTGATGATAGTCCATTTTACCCTTATTCATTTGCATGGCTTTCTCTCTGCCAACGCCATTATCATCAATCACAATAATTAAATGATTGTGTTGTTTAGCAATATTAAGTTTTAGTATGCCTATTTCTTTTACCAAATTTCCTATTCCATGCCTTATGGCATTTTCAATATATGGTTGTAAAAGCAGGGCAGGTATTTGTATTGATTTTTGATTGATGGCTGTATCAATATTTAACTGAAACTGTAACTTTTCTCCAAACCTTAATTGTTCTAATTCAACATAGTTGGTTATGTAATTTAGCTCTTGTTCAAGACTAATAGTTTGCAGGCTTGAGAAGTCTAAAACATTACGTAGCAATGTAGAAAATTTATCGGTATAACTATCTGCTTCTGCATATCGTTGCTGATAGTTTAAACTTTTAATTGAGTTTAAACAATTGAAAATAAAATGTGGATTTATTTGTGCTTTAATGGCTTGCATTTCTATTTGTGCAAGACGCTGTTTGTTTTCTAAAGCATCTAATTTTTGTTGCTGATTTTGTTTATTTCTTTTTTGAATAAAATAAAAGGCGATGACAAAAGTAAATGCAAAACAAAGCAACCAAAACCACAATGCTTTCCAAAAAGGGGTAGCGATTTTAAATATTAGGGTTAATATTTTATTGCTAATATTTCCATTAACATCTATAGCCCTCACTTGTATAAGATGCTTGCCATTGCTAAGTTGTAGGGCTAAAACATTTTCAGTTAAAGTTATCCAATCTGCATTGTTATTAATGGTGTATTGAAGACTTTTAAAATGGCCGCCTAATTCAATACCTGCAAATTGCAATTCAATATTTTGTTGATCGTAGTTAAGATTATAACTGGTGGCAATAATAGTATCTCGCTGATTAATGTTTACATTAATTAGATGAACAGGGATATTAAGTCTTGAAATAGAAATATTGCTAGGAATTATGGAAATACCATTAGTTGTAGCTGCATAAATTGTATCATTTTGGTAAAATATTTCGTTAAATACATTGCTACTTAATCCATCATTTACTGTTAGGTTTTGAATTGAATAATTTATCTTGTTTTCTTGTAACTGATAGTTTATTTTGCTAATACCAGCAACTGTGCCAAACCAAACCTGCCTAGATTTTGCACATATAATACTACGCCCAGAATTATTTATGATACCTTGCTTTTCTGTAAGATGCAGCAATACTTTGTTGTCTTTAATTGCAACAATTCCGTTGCTAGATGTTGCCATCCATAAAATATTATCTTCCGAAACCGATAAACCTGTTATTCTTTCTTTACACAACGGATTGTTTTG
>JANYEB010000266.1 GCA_025363355.1 Chitinophagaceae bacterium
TAAACTTGGGCAACCACTATCTAAAACAAAATTTCCTTCTATACCATCTATAATAGCTTTTAATAAAATA
This sequence comes from Chitinophagaceae bacterium, assembly GCA_025363355.1. Classification (GTDB taxonomy): domain Bacteria; phylum Bacteroidota; class Bacteroidia; order Chitinophagales; family Chitinophagaceae; genus CAIVPM01. The sequence goes on from JANYEB010000266.1 coordinate 71, forward strand.
AGATTTCCAGCTCTGCTAAACGGCATCACAAAACTTGAAGAATCGCTAGACAAATTGTTTAATTGATAAAACTGGACTATATGAATTGGCTTTGATACAGCTTTAAAAACATCTTTTGCATTTGCATAAAAATTGATGCAAATGAAAACAAGAATGAATAGTATGTTTCTTTTAGTAGCGATGGCAGTTTAATTATCTTGCTAAAATAGCTACAATAGACTATTCTTACAGTGTTATAACACAAACTGCATTTTACATATTTAAACGGCAATTATTATGGCAAATATTTCACTTCAAGAACACAACTGTTTTGCATTTAAGAAACCTTTTAAAACTGGGCTTAAACCTCACTTATTTGTTTAAATGCTTTTCCAAAACAATCAATAACATCAGTCACTAGCATAGATTCCATACTTTGATTATTTAATGCAATGTCAGCAGATAAACCATGCAGATAAACTCCTAATCGTGCTGCATCAAAAGCCATATAACCTTGGGCTAAAAAAGCAGTAATAATTCCTGTTAAAGCATCGCCAGAGCCACCCTTAGCCAACCCTGCATTGCCAGTTGTATTTACATAAGCCTTTGTTGAATTTGCAATGATTGTGTGATTGTTTTTTAACACAATAACAATATTATATTCCTTAGCTTTTATTAACGCAGTTTTAATTCTTTCGTTTTGATTTTGATGTTCGCCAAACAATCTATCAAACTCTTTAGGGTGCGGTGTTATAATTGTTCCTTCTTTTAACAACGTCAATAGCTTTTTGTTTAAAGCAATAATATTTAATGCGTCTGCATCTAACAAAATTGGCTGCGTTGATTTTATAATAATTTGAGAAAGAAGGCTTTTGTTATTGGGTGTAATACCAATACCTGGGCCAATTGCAATAGCATTGAATTTAGCAATATCTAGTTCTCGATCTTCACGCATTACTAGCATTGCCTCGGGTATAGTAGTTTGCAAAATGATTCGTTCTTTTTGAGGCACATTAACTGTTAACAAACCAGTACCACTTCGCAAACAAGCTTTGGCAGTAATAACTGCTGCACCCATTTTTCCTTTGCTTCCTGCAATGATTAAACTATGCCCAAAACTTCCTTTATGTGTGTTGGCTGCTCTTGGTTTAAATAAAGATGATACAATATTTTTTGTGAGTTTTTTCATTGTAAATAATGAAGTTTTTGAGATAATAGCTTCTACCAAATGTATGAAAAATGAAGTTGATATTATTAGTAAAAAAAACTATTTCGATAATATGTGAATGATACAATTCAATTAATGTGTTGTGTAAGTATATCTTTAATCTTGCTTTCACCTTTGCATTTAAAGAATCTCAACTCATAAAATGCAATTGATATGAAAAACTTTTTACTTTCTTTTATTGTTCTTTTCTTTTTAATGCTTTCGATTTTTAGTTGTGCTCAAGCACCTAATTTAGGCACAGCATCTAGCTTTGCAGTATTTACATCCATTGGAGCCTTTAGCAATTCGGGCACAACAAATATTACTGGGAATATTGGTACTAATGGAGGTGCAGTTACTGGATTTCCTCCAGGAGTTGTTTTAGGACAAACACATATTGCAAATGCCACTTCTTTACAAGCATCAACAGATGTAACGGTAGCTTATGCAGAACTTGCTGGCAAAACTTGTGGAGCTGTAATATCTACATCTATAGGAAATAATCAAACATTAACACCTAATACATATTGCATTGGTGCAGCTGCTACATTGAGTGGTAATTTGATTTTAGATGGACAAGGCAACCCAAATGCAGTATTCATTTTTCAAATTGATGGGGCTTTATCAACAAATAATTTCTCAAATGTTATACTTATTAATTCAGCTACTCTATGCAATGTATTTTGGCAAGTGAATGGAGGATTTCTGTTGGGAGATTATTCTGTATTTAGAGGGACTATTCTTGCAAATGGAGCTGTTAGTTTATTAGAAGGCTCTGCTTTGTATGGTCAGGTACTAACAAAAACTGGAGCAATTGATTTGCACAATAACATTATTATACAGGCTGCAATACCAGTGGTGGCAAGTATTACAGGCAATTCAAATGCTTGTGTTGGTCAGCAAACAACATTAAGTAATGCAACACCAAATGGTACTTGGACAAGTAGCAATACTTCAATAGCTACCATTGATAATGCAGGAGTTGTTTTAGGTATTGATACAGGAGTTACCACAATAAGTTATACTGTTGCAAATGTTAATGGTTGTGTTACTACTTCAACTAAATTAATAACAGTTAATGCAGTGCCAACAGGAAACATAAGTGGTAGCAATACAATTTGTGCAGGCACGTCAACAAATCTTACAGTTCATCTTACAAATGGTTCGCCTTGGAGTATTACTTACACAGATAGCACCACACCTGTAACAATAAATGGTATTGATAGTTCAACATATATTATTACAGTTGCTCCCACTTCCACTAAAACATACACATTAACAAATGTAACAAGCAATGGCTGTAGTGCAGCAGGCACAGGCTCTGCAACAATAACTGTATTTGCAGAAACGCCTATTGGATATACACATAGCTGGAATGGATCGGTTGATATTAACTGGAACAATGCTTCAAATTGGTGTCCTGCATCTGTACCTACAATTAATGATGGAGCATACATACATTTTACAAATAATCAGCCTACAATAATATCATCAACTCAATCAATAAGAAACTTAGGAATTGATTCAAATGCAATTGTAACAATTGATTCTAATGCAACATTAGCTATAACAAAAAGTGTTTTAAGTAGAGGTAAAATAATAGGGCTGGGTAATTTAGTAATGAATGGCAATACTCTAGATACGATTAGTGGTGTTGTTACTATTGCTAATCTTAGTATAAATAATATTACAGGAACAAGCATTCTTGGTGGTAATGCAAATACAGTAAGTGTTACAAAAGTGCTTACTGTTACAGGAGTGTTTAACACAAATGATAATCTTGTTTTAACAAGCAATGCAAGTGGCACTGCACGAGTGGCAGAATCTTATGGAACTATTATTGGTGCTGCAACTGTGCAACGATATATTCCTGGCAAAAGAGCTTGGAGATTTTTAACTGCACCTTTAAGTAGCAATGGAATGAGTGCTGTAACACTAAGTAATAGTTGGCAATTGAATACTTACATTGTTGGTCCAACAGGAACAGGATTAGACTTTACATCTCCAAAGTATAGTATGCAAACCTTTAGTAATAATAGTTGGGTTAACGTATCGGATCCAACTAACACTTTAATTTTTAATAGCACTGCAACTACAAGTAACAAAGCATTTGCTTCATTTATTGTGGGAGATAGAACGCCAAGCAATTTAATCATTCCTAATTTTAATAATACAACCCTTAGTGCTACTGGAAAGTTATTGCAAGGCACACAAACATTTAATCTTAGTGGTATTGTGTTGGATGATTATGCATTCATTGGAAATCCTTATGCAAGCCCTATTGATTTGAATCAAGTTTATTTAAACGCTTCTACTACTAACATTAATAGGACTTTTTATACTTGGGATCCATTAATTGGTACAGGATTTAATACAGGTGGCTATGTTACTATTAGCTGGAATGGAAGTAATGGTTATGATATAGTTCCACCAAGCACAGCACAAACACAACACATTCAAAGTGGTCAGGCATTTTTTGTACAAGCTGCTGCAAGCAATGCTGCTATTAGTTTTGAAGAAAATGATAAAAGCACCAACAGCACTAATAGTGTGTTTGGAACTACTAATAATTCTACTGATAAACTTTTCATTAATCTGCAAAAAAATACTGGCTCAAGTTTAATTACAACCGATGGTGTTTTAAGCAGTTTTAGTGCAGCATACAGCAAAGCAGTTTTATGGAGTGAGGATGCTGAAAAATTAAGTAATAATGAAGAAAGCATCACTTTAGTAAGAGGTAGTAATTGGTTAAGTATAGAAAGAAGACCTTATGTTTCAACAAATGCAGATACCTTGTTTTTGCGTGTTAACAATCTTACATTAAATACTGCTTATGCTTTTCAATTTCAACCACAAAACTGGGATGCAGGAATGCAAGCTGTTTTGGTTGATAATTTACTTTTTACTGAGACGCCTATTAATTTACAAGCAAACAATACCATACAATTTACAGCTACTGCAACCAACCTAAATAATAGATTTATTATCATTATAAAAAATGCTGGAATATTATATAGCAACACGCTAAATATTCAAGCACAGCGTAAAGAAAAATTAGTAATCATTAACTGGAGTATTGCTAGCGAAAAAGACATTAAAGAGTACTGGATTGAAAGAAGCATTAATGCTAAAGATTTTGAAGAACTTGGTGTGCAAAAAACTAATGGCAATATTAATTACTCATTTACCGATAACACATTGCCAGCAATAAATAATAATGCAAATGCCATTGTTTACTACAGAATAAAATCAATACTTAATAACGATAAAATAAAATATAGCAATATAGCTACTATTAATCTGTTGCCACAAGTTGCTAATTCAATTACAGTATATCCAAATCCAGTAAAAGGCAATATGATACAACTGCAATTAGAAGCTTTTACAAAAGGAAAATATAATGCTACGTTAATAGATGCTGCTGGCAAAAAAATAGCCACATCAATATTTAGCCATACAGGTGGTGCTGCAACAAAAACACTACAACTCAACTATTCTTCAAACTTTAAAAATGGTTTATACCAGCTATTTATTGAAGGAAATGGGATAACAAAAACATTATCAATATATATCAGTCAATATTAGTATTTACCCAGTTAAAATTCACAAAATGAATAGTTATATTGAAAGAATAAGCTTGTGCTCGTTGGTAATATTTATATTAATAATCTCGCACTTTGAGACAGATAATTCTAAACCGATGGTTTTTGCATCGAGTAGTCTATTAAATTACAATACAGAGAATTCTATTGACAATGCGGAGTATTCAATTACTAAACCATCAATAGACAACTATGCAACAAACAATACACAATATATTAATCAGACTAGTAATGTAAACAGCTCTAATACCACTGTTGAAGAAAAAGAAACAAAGCTTTCAATAAAATCAAATGATATAGATGTACCAAATAACACTTTAGTTTATAACGAAAATCAACAATCACATTTGGGTAGTGAAGAATCAGGACCCAATAACAACAATCAATTTGAAGAAAATAACACCAATTTGATTGAGCCTGATAATACAGTTACAGTTGAAAACTCTACTTTAAATAATAATTCAGAAAAAGAGCTTAATCTTGTTACTGAGGTTAGGCAAATAACTTCTCAACTTGCAAAAGCTCCAGCACCACCAGGTGGTGGTGAAGATCCGTTTGCTGTTCCAATTGATGATTTTTATGGAATTTTTTTAGTGTTGGGAGTATCGATTATTTTCGGAATAGCTAGAGTACGAAAACTTAAATCACTAAAATCAGTTTGCAAGATATAACTACAAATGGCACTAAAATTCACAGTTGAAATTTACTGTTTCAAATAAACTAATAGTGTACTATTGCAAATAATGCAACATCTCATCATAGTAATATCAATAGGTTGGCTAGTTAGCTTTTTAGGGCAATTGCCATTGGGAACAATGAGCCTTACATCTACCCAAATTGCAGTAGAAGAAAATTTTAAAAATGCTTGGAAATATGCATTGGGTGTAGCTCTTATTGAAATCATTTATTTAAGATTGGTGCTAATTGGCACTAACTGGGTTACAGAACATCAATTATTTTATGAAATATTTGGATGGGCTGCTGTAGCAATGTTTTTGGTGTTTGGCATACTTAGTTTTATATCTGCAATAAAACATAAAGAAGGAGATAAACCTTTACTACTTAAAAATAATGTGAACAGATTTTTTTTAGGCATTAGTATGAGTGCAGTAAATGTGGCACAAATTCCATTTTGGTTTATATGGAGTACTTATGTGGTTGATTTAAAGGGAATGGATAGAACAACTATTGATTATAATTTTTTTACAGTTGGATGTGGTGTTGGAACTATTAGTGGGCTTGCATTGTATATGTATGGTGGCAAAGCAATTATTAATAAAGTTAAAAACGGAGCTAAAATATTGAGCATTATAATGGGTATTGTGTTTATTATTGCTGCATTGGTGCAAGCCTATAGAATGTTTTATGGGAACAGTTTGAAATAGTTACAAACAAACACTATTAATTTTATGAGGTAATTTTACACAGTTACTTTAATTTGAATTCCATCTTTAAAATATTAATCTTTTTAATGTTATTGACTTGTGCTAAGGCACAAGCACAGTTTTCGGCATCATCAAATTTTAGAATAAAAAAAATTGCAACAAAAAATAGTGTGTCTATAGATACATTAAGTATTCTACCTAATAGTTTTTTATTAAAAAATATCGATACTAGCTATTATACAATCAACTTTATTACTGCAACAATTTATTGGAAAAAACAATTGCAACAAGATAGTGTAACTGTTAGCTATCGCGTGTTTCCCTATAATTTCAATAAAACTTATAAAGGATTTAATTATGATAGTGTTAAGGATAATTTTATAGCAGCACAGCCTTTTATTTTCAATAATAGCACAAGCAATTACAATGATAACAATGCTGCCTTTTTAGATTTTGGCAAAATCAATTACAGTGGAAGTTTTGGAAGAAATTTAAGCTTTGGAAATAATCAAGATGCTGTTTTCAATTCTCAATTAAACTTACAATTAAATGGAATCATTGGCGATAGCATTGAACTTGCTGCTGCTATTACAGATAACAATATTCCTATTCAACCAGATGGCACAACCCAACGTTTGAATGAGTTTGACAAAATACTTTTACAGTTTAAAAAGAAAAATTGGCAGTTGAGTTTGGGTGATATTGATATAAAACAAAATCAAAATTATTTTCTAAATTTTTATAAACGTTTGCAAGGTGCATCTTATCAGCAAGAAAAAAAGAATGGTAATTTAACCAAGAATAAATTTTTAATAACTGGTGCTATTGCAAAAGGAAAATTTAATAGAAATGTGTTTAATGGACAAGAGGGTAACCAAGGTCCATATAGGTTACAAGGTGCCAATAGTGAAATTTATTTTATTGTTTTAGCAGGTACTGAAAGGGTTTTTATTGATGGAGAATTATTGAATAGAGGCGAAGACCAAGATTATGTAATTAACTACAACACAGCAGAATTAACGTTTACACCAAAACGTATGATTACTAAAGATAGAAGAATACAAATTGAATTTGAGTATGCCGAAAGAAGTTATTTAAACTCTATGTTTTATGTTAGCAATGAAGCACAAGTTTCTAGAAATCTAAAAATAAATATTGCTGCTTATACAAATTCTGATGCAAAAAATTCCCCCATCAATCAGCAATTAGATACTAAACAAAAACAATTTTTAGCAGATATTGGCAATAACAATCAAGCAGCATTTTATCCCTATGAAAGTATTGATAGTTTTTCTACCACAAAAATACTATATGCCAAAAGACCAAGCCCAATAAGCGTTTCAGATAGTATTTATGTTTACTCTACAAATAAAGATAGTGCAAAGTATAGTTTAATTTTTTCTGATGTTGGTGCTAATAAGGGAAATTATATTCCATTATTTAATGGTAGCAATGGCAAAGTTTATCAATGGGTTGCACCAGTTAATGGTATACCCCAAGGCAATTTTGAACCTGCTCAATTTTTGGTTACTCCCAAAAAACAACAAATTATCACTATTGCCTCAGAATATTATATCAATAACAAAACAGTTTTAAAATCAGATATTGCAATGAGCAATTATGATGTAAATACTTTTTCTGCTATCGGCAAAAACGATAATAAAGGACTTGCAGGAAAATTTATTTTACAGCATAATAGTAAATTAAATAGAAGCCTACAGTTCAATACTACATTGGGCTACGAATGGGCCGAACAAAATTTTAAACCTTTAGAAAGACTTCGTAGTGTTGAGTTTTCAAGAGATTGGGGTTTGCCAATTATTACAACTTCGGCAACAGAATATTTGCCTAAAGCAAGTTTTGAATTAAAAGATAACCAAAACAATTCTTTTTTATACACCACTGAAACATATTTAAGAAGTGATGATTACAAAGGTTATAAACAAACCTTGCAACATATACACTCAATAAAAAATTGGAGCTTAAAAACTAACATAAGTTACACCAATAATGATGCAATAACAAGCAAAGGATATTTTTTTAGACCATCAGTTGAATTGTCGAAATTGCTAAAGAAATTTCATAATTATAATATTGGTGTTGGCTATTCAATGGAAGATAATGAGCAGCATTCAAAGTCAACAGATACAATACTTTCAACAAGTTTTTCTTTTGAAACAATTTCTGCTTTTATAAAAAGCAATCAACAAAAAAATAATAAATGGGGATTTACATATTTTACAAGAGCTGATAAACTTCCGTCTCAAAAAACGCTAGTAGAAATTGATAGAAGTAATAACTATAATCTTACTGCTGATTTTTTAAACAATCCCAAACATTTGGTGAGATTGAACACTACTTACAGAGAATTAAATGTTGTGAATCAAAATTTGACAACCATTAAACCTGATAATAGTTTGCTTGGTAGAGTTGAGTATAATATCAATGAATGGAAAGGGTTTGTTACTGGGTATGTTTTATATGAATTAGGTGCAGGACAAGAACAAAGAAGAGACTTTAGTTATCTTGAAGTTCAAGCTGGGCGTGGGCAATATGCTTGGAATGATTATAATGGTGATGGCATTCCCCAATTGAATGAATTTGAAATTGCACAGTTTGCAGATCAAGCAAAATATATAAGAATCTTTACTCCTACCAACCTGTTTATTAAAGCAAATTACAATCAGTTTAACTATAGCCTTAACATTAATCCAAGAGCAATTGCTGCAACAATCAAGAACAAAAATTTTAAGACCATCATTACAAAATTCAATTTACAATCTTCACTACAAACTAGTAAAAAAGTGTTGAGTGATGGTAGTTTACATTTTAATCCCTTTGAAAAAAATATTGATGACACAGCATTGATTAATTTAACAAATACACTTAGCAATACACTATCGTTTAACCGAGCAAGTTCTAGTTGGGGAATAGATATTTCTAATATCAATAATAATAATAAAGCCTTGCTTACCTATGGGCTAGAAAGCAGACAGTTAAAGGATTTTATAGTAAAAGGTAGATTTAATTTAAAGCGAGAATACACTGTTGAGCTTGTTCAAAAATGGGGAACAAGTGAGTTAACAACACCACAATTTAACAACAGAAATTATAACATAACATCTAAACAAACTGAACCAAAGTTTATATATACTAACTCTACAAAATATCGCTTACAAGCATCTTATCAATATTTAAAAAAATCAAATCTTGAAGCATTTGGTGGCGAGCAATCAACAGCCAATTCATTAAATTTAGAAGGTAAATATAATAGTGCTAAAGGCAATGTGCTTTCGGCAAAATTTACTTCTACAAACATCACTTTTACTGGCACGCAAAACACTACAGTTAGTTATATTATGTTAGATGGATTGCTACCAGGAAAAAATTATTTATGGAATATAGAATTCACAAAACGCCTTAACAACAACTTTGAAATTAGCTTTAATTATGAAGGAAGAAAACCCGGAGAATCAAGGATTATCAATATTGGCAGGGCAAGTGTAAGAGCAATACTATAGCCTATCTAAGCATACTACTTTTTTCTTGCATATCTATATTATGAATATAATTTAACAAAATCAATAAAGTCATTTTTTCGCTCTCTAGCAATACTTATAATTTCTTTATTGCACATCGTAGCATCTGTTTTTGATGATGAGGTATTAATAATATTTTTAACATTAACAAGGTAACTGCGATGTGTTCTAAAAAAGCCTTCTTCTTCTGTTAGTTGATTTTCGTAATCTTTAATATTCTTGCTGATAAGTACTTTAGCCCCATCGATCATAAAAATATTTACATAACTTCCTTCAGCTTTTAAATGTGTAATATCGTCAAGATTAATAAATAAGTTTCCATCACTAACAGGCACAACAATTTTTTTTATTTTATTGTTTTGAATATTCTCTTTTAATGTATTTATTCTAAGATTATAATTATTGATTCCTTTTATTCTTTCTACTTTTTCAACAGCTTTAACAAGCTGCTCTATTTGCAATGGTTTTAATAAATAATCAATAGCACTTACCTGAAAAGCCCTTAAAGCAAACTCGCTATAAGCCGTTATAAATATGATTTCAAAATCTATCTCATCAAAGAAATCTAATAATTGAAAGCCATTATAACCTGGCATTTCGATGTCTAAAAAAACAATATCAGGCTTTGCTTTTTGTATCAACTTAACGCCTTGCACCACATCTTCTGCAAGTCCTAGAATTGTTACTTGTTTACAATAATCAATAACAAAACTCTCTAGAATTCTCCTAGCTTTTGCTTCATCATCAATTATTACAGCACTTAACATATTAGATTAACTTTTTGGTTAAAATGATTAAAACTACATTTCTCTTTTCAAGTTACAAAGTAATGTAAATAAGAAAGCCACCTGCTTAAAAAGTAAGTGGCTATTCTACCCCTTTATTGAACAAAACTATTGTTTAATAACCGTTTGGTTTTTCGATTTTATACATATTAAAATCCGATACAAAAATGAATATTTCACTACAACATATTCTAATTAGTTTGTGAAATGTATGTTTGAGTTTGTGAAATGTATGTTACCTATTGAATGGGTATATTTACAGTAACTTTTGTTCCGTTGCAATTATTATTAGAGCCTATTAAATCGCTGTATTCAACTCTTATGTTAGCATTTTTTTGCACATTCAACAAATCCAATCTTTTTTGGGTAGCACCTGTTGCAAATGACTTATGTTTTTTTTGTTGTAATAGATTAATTTCTCTACTTCTTTGCCTTCCAATACCATTGTCTGTTATTACACAGGTGAGAACGTTGGTATTAGACATCGAAAAATCAATACATAGTTCTCTATTCCCTTTTTTGTGAAGCAGACCATGTTTTACAGCATTTTCTACATAAGGTTGTATAAGCATTGGTGGCATATAAATACCAATAGAATTAATACTTTCATTTACTTGAATATGATAATTAAATTGTGATTCAAATCTTAAAGCTTCAAGTTCAAGATACAACTTTAAAGATGTTAATTCATCATCAAAAGATACCATATCCTTATTACTCATATCGAGTGTCATACGCATTAAATCTGCAAATTTTCCTAGATATACATTTGCTTGTTGTTTATCATTTAAAATAATAAACTCCTGAATAGAGTTTAATGCATTAAACATAAAATGAGGATTCATTTGTGCCTTTAAAGACACTAGTTGAGACTTTCTTAGTTCTTCTTCTACAATTGATTTTTCTAATGCAGTTTTTAATTTTTGTTGCTGCTTACGCAATCGAAAATTATAGAACAAAAATAATATTGTTGTAGTTACAATTAAATACAGAACAATTGCCCACCATTGCAACCACCAAGGTTTATTAACAACAAACTTTATACTTGTTTTATTGCTATTTATAATACCATCCTCATTCATCACCCTTGCTTCAAAGTTATAATCTCCATAAGATAGACTTGAAAATCGTATCTCATTTTCCTTTGAAGAAACTGTTATCCAATTTGTATCTGTGGGTAATAATCTATATTGATATTTAAAATCTCCATTACTTTTTATGGCAATTGCTTGAAGGTTGATAGAGATATTTTTTACATTATTATTTAGTAATATTTTATTTTGAAAATTATATAAAATATCGTCTGCTCTAAAGCTATTAATTAAGCAAACTGGCTCGATACTATTGGTTGTTGAAATGTTTTGGGGGAAGTATTGAATGCCTTTAGATGAAGCAACAAAAACAGTATCTCGTAGCAAAACAATGTCAAATAATTCATTAGACGATAGTCCATCTTGCATGTTGATGGTAGAGATAATTTTGGATTGTCTTAAGTCAAATGCTTCAACATTTTTACCAGCAATCACCCAAGCAATATTGTTTAAAATGCAAGCTCTTTTTATATTGTTAGAAGAAAGTCCGTTTTGTGTTGTTATGTGCTCTACAATCTTTTTATTTCTTACTAAATACAGGCCTTGGCTTGCAGTTGCAATTAGCAATCTATCGTCATTAGTTTCTATAAATTGATTTGCAATAACTGGCTTATTACTTTTTTCATCAATTAATTTTATTGGAATTTTATTTTCATAATAAGCAGTTCCATCTACAAAACCAACCCATAACAATTTTGATTTCTCTTGGTAATAAATCGCTTTACCTCTTTGTAATCCAATAACAATACGCCTAAAGTCTTTACTACTATCTATAAAAACCGGATTCATTAACTGTTTAAATTCTTGCAAAACCTTTTGTTCTAAAGCAGAATTTCTTTTAATAAAATTAGCTTGGGCTGTGGTTGATTGTGTAAACAAAACGCCATCTGAACGAAAACTAAAAGACTTGGTATTGGTTAAAAAAGTAGGCAAATTTTTCAGTTTATAATCAATTGTATTGAATAAATAAGTCTCATACTGACTTAGCCAAAACTGTTTTAATATTGAATTATATTCTAGTGCCTGAACATACCTATTTTCTTTGCCAATAATTTTTTTGCTTAAGCTAGTATTTAAATCATACACAACAATCTCCCCAGCTAAATTTGTACCACAAATAATACTTCTTGAGTCTGTTGCAAGGTGATTTATGCCAATTGATTTAACATCTAAAGATTCTAAATCTAGTTGAAAAATATTTAGGTTAGGTATTTTATAAACTCCATTTTTTGCAGTCGCTATCCAATAAGTTCCTTCTTTATCTTTTTTTATTGATGTAATACTATTCCCATCTAAGAACCTACTTTTCAAAACCCAATTATTTGCATTTTGTTTAAACCATAAAAGCCCATTTGTTGTTCCAACAAAAAAATTACCTGCGTCATCGTCAAACACAGATTGAGGATAATCTTTGGTTTTTTGTATTTGTTTTGAAATTGGGTGAATCATCAAAGCTTTACTAGTGTAAGTGTATATTACTGGCATTTGATTTGCCAAGTTGAATCTTTGAAATGCAAAAGATTTTTTTTCTTTGTAAGAATTACTAAGCACAACACTATTGTAAAAAATATGCTTATTAAACCCACCATTTTCAAGTTCTACTGCAACTACTTTTTCTGTATCATCTTCAATTTCTAATAGCGATTTGCTATCTAAAGCTGAAAATACAATTTTACCATCGCAAGTGGTATATGGATTGGTTTTATATTCATTTGCTGGGAACAACAGTTCTTCTTTTTTAGAACTAATATCATAGCGATACATTGAGTTTACTTGATTTGCAGCATACAATCTATTTCTATTGTCTATTGCTATGCCTGTTAAGCCTGTTTTATAATACTTTTCAAATGGCTCAAACAAACGGAGCGTATCTTTTTCAAAATACAATATTTGACCACTGAAGTTAGAGCACCACATTCGTCCAAATTTATCTTCACACAAATAACTTAAAGCATTACTTCTACTTTTTTCGCAAAAAAATAGTTTAAACTCATTCCCATCATACCTTACCAATCCTGCTTCAGTTCCAAACCACAAAAAGCCTATTTTATCTTGTTTAATATCATATATTTCATTACTAGGTAATCCATTGCTCGTTTCATATTGATAGTAAGATGGCTCTTGAGAAAACAAGAAACTTGGAAAGCCAATTTGAAAAAAAAGAATAATATTTAAAATAAAAAACTTCACTATATGAAATATGCAATTGAGTTGATTGCTTAGTTAGAAAGTGTAATGAAAATATACCTATATATAGTTTTCCACTTTTAATATTGCTTTGTAAGCTGTATTAAAAAAGCCCAATGCAAATGCATTAGGCTTTCTATTAAAAATATTTTTATCTAGCATCTGCCATATCTGGAACTTCAGCTACTTTATAAACACCAGCATCTAATTTAGCTTTTGTTTCACTAAAAGCAATTAATGTTTGTTCAATATCAGCATCTGTGTGTGCAGCACTTGGTATCAAGCGATAGATAATATGTCCTTTTGGAATAACAGGGTATGTTACAATAGATGTAAATACAAAATAATTTTCTCGCAAATCCATACACATTGCAGCAGCTTCGGGAACTCCACCTTTCATATAAATTGGTGTAACTGGTGAATTGGTTGCACCAATATCAAAGCCACGTTCTTTTAATCCATTTTGAAGTTTCAGGGCGTTGCTCCACAATTTTTCTTTCAATTCTGGATTTGTTTTAAGCATATCCAAACGCTTTAAATTGCCAATAACAATAGGCATCGGCAAACTTTTAGCAAAAATTTGTGAACGAATATTATAGCGTATATAATCTATAATAACCCTTGGACCAGCCATAAAAGCACCAATGCTTGCCATTGATTTTGCAAAGGTTGAGAAGTACAAATCAATCGCATCTTGACAATCTTGCTCTTCACCAGCACCAGCACCAGTTTTACCTAAAGTTCCAAAGCCATGAGCATCATCAACCATTAATCTAAACTCATATTTATTTTTTAGTTCAGCAATTTCTTTTAATTTGCCTTGGTCTCCTGCCATTCCAAAAACACCTTCAGTAATTACTAAAATACCACCAGTTCCTTGCTTTTCAATTAGGGTAGTAGCACGTTCTAATTGTTTCTCACAATCTTCTACATCGTTGTGTTTAAAAACATATCTGTGCCCTGGATGTAAACGTAAGCCATCAATAATACAGGCATGACTTTCTGCATCATACACAATTACATCGTGCCTGCCACAAACAGCATCAATAGCACTCATTATTCCTTGGTAACCGAAGTTCATTAGAATAGCATCTTCTTTACTTTCAAATGCTGCTAATTCAGCTTCAAGTTGCTCGTGATGCACACTATTTCCGCTCATCATTCTTGCACCCATTGGCAAAGCCAAACCATATTTTGCAGATGCTTCTGCATCTACTTTTCTTATCTCAGGATGATTGGCTAAACCTAAGTAATTATTTAAGCTCCACACAATCATTTCTTTTCCTCTAAATATCATTCTACTACCAATTTCTCCCTCTAGTTTTGGAAATACAAAATAGCCGTGAGATCTTTCTCTGTGCTGACCAATTGGTCCATAATTTTTTACTAATTTTTCAAAAATATCTGCCATAAAATTTATGATGTTAGTTGTACCAAGTACGATTTATGAATGTTGCAAATGTAACAGATTGCAGATAAGCAAACAAAGCAAAGTAATTTTAGCATTTTATATACTGACTCCCACTCTCTTCAAATCTTCATAAAAATTTGGGTAAGATTTATTAATGGCATCAGCATTTAATATGGTAGTGCTTCCATTTGCTTTTAAAGCAGCCACAGCACAAGACATTGCAATTCGATGATCATTATTCGAATCTACAATTGCTCCTTTAATATTTGAGTTCCCTTTAACCAGCATTATATCATCATTCAATATTATCTCCACTCCCATTTTAGCAAACTCTTGTTGCAAACTAAATGCACGATTACTCTCTTTATGTTGCAATCTACTTACCCCTTTAATACTACTAGTGCCGTTGCAATAACTTGCTAATGCAACCAGTGGAGGAAATAAATCTGGGCAATCTGTAGCATCAAAAGAAAAACAGCTCAAAACGCCACCCCTAACCCATAAAGGGGTATAAGAGATGTCGCATCCACAACTCTTTAACGCTTGCAGAATTGCTTTATCTGCTTGGGTAGAATTGGTATCTAATCCAGTAATAGTAATATTTCCAGCAATTGCACATGCTACTAATAGAAAAGCAGCATTACTCCAATCTCCTTCAACAGTATAGTTGATTGATTGATTGGTTGATTGGCTGATTGGTTGATTGGTAAAAACAAATTCAGTATAGTTATTGTTTACAGGGATATTCAAGCTAAAATCTTGCATCACTTTCAAAGTTAAATCTATATAAGGCTTACTTTTCAAGTTTTTTACTTGAATAATTGCACTAGCCTCACTCACTGCCCCTCTCCAAAAGAGAGGGGAGAAAGAATTTGAATATGTAAATAACAAACCTGTTAAAAATTGAGAACTTAACGATCCATCAATAGTAATATCATTTGCTTTTAAAGGACCAGTAATAGTAAGTGGTAATTTACCATTATTACTTTCTACAACAACATTTAGTTGAGGTAATATTTCATCAAAAAAATTTGCTGGGCGATTTAATAAACTTCCACTGCCAGTAATATTTACTTGCTGGTTTAACAGTGCTGCAATAGGCGTAAACATTCTTAACGAAAGTCCACTTTCTCCACAATTAATAGTAAGTGGCGAGTGGTTATTATTGGAATTTGGAACTTGGAATTTGGAATTCGTAGCATCTATAATTAACCTATCATTTTCAAACAAAACACTTGCACCAAATTGTTTAATTATTTCAATAGCAGCATTATCATCATTACTAACTCCATAATTATGAATAATGGTTTTACCGCCTTTCAATAAAGCAGCAGCACAAGCACGTTGCATACAGCTTTTAGAAGCAGGTGCTTTTAGTACTCCTTGAATAATTGATGGATGAATAGTTACTGATGACATTATTTATTATTTTTTTCATAATCTACTTTAACCAAAAACAAACCGTGTGCAGGTGTGTCAAAATAAGCACTAGCACAATCTTTAGATTCTATAATATTTTTAAATTGTTCAATAGTCATTTGACCTCTGCCAACTTTAAGCATTGTTGCAACTAATGCACGAACCATTCCTCGTAAAAAGCGATTTGATTTTACATTGAAAACAAGGCAATCATTTTCTTCAATCCATCTTGAAATAAAAATATTGCAATTGAAATTATTTACCTGTGTATGTTTTTTTGAGAAAGAAGTAAAGTCTGTATAAGTAAGCAATATTGCTGCTGCCTGACGCAACAAATCAACATCTAATTTATACGGAAAATAATAAGCTCTGTCTTCTAAAAAAGGATTTTTAGAAGTGTAAATATGATACTTGTACTCTCTGCTTTCAGCAGCAAAACGACAATGTTTGTCATCTGCAACTTGAGTAATATTCTTTACAATTATATCGTTAGAAATAATTGCATTGAGATTGTAAATATGTTTCTGTGTAATGACAATATCTGTATCAAAATGAAAAAAATTTTGTAGGGCGTGTACACCAGCATCTGTTCTTGAAGAGCCTGTTAAATCAAAGTTTTGTTTAAACAATGTCTGCAGAGCTTTTTCAACTTCAGCTTGAATTGTATTGGCATTTTGTTGAATTTGAAAACCATTATAATTGGTTCCTTTATATGCTACCTCTAAAAAATATCTTGACATTTTATTGAGGATTTGATAATGCTTTAAACGCTTCTTTCAACTTAAGATCGATTAATTCTTTTTCAAGCGATGCAAAGTTTTTAGAATCTGAAACAGCCGTTTGTGCTAGTTTATAAAAGTTGAATTTTCCGCTTTCATTTAGAAATAAAATACCCAATCTTTTTACTTGATTTACAGTAAAACACTTTTCCTTTAAAACTGTATTAGCTAGTTTCAATTTATTCTTTAAAGTAAGTGTTGTTTGTATTTTAGAACTAAAATTAGCCACATCACTTTCTGATGCTTTATTAAGGCAATTATTAGTGAGAATAACAGTTGCAGCTACATCAATGTTTTTGCTTTCCATTTTATGTTCAACAACCGGTTCTGCTTTTGCTTGCGTTATTGTGTCAACAGCTATCGTTTTTGTATAGGGTATAAAAATAGAAACGGTATCTGCTTTACTAGATGTTGCATCTACATAAATTTGGTTTAAACCATCTTTATTTTCTTTCTCATAGAGTTTCGTAATTTTCTTCTCAATGATTGGCTTGGTTGCTACCAATTTTACAGGAACTGTATCTACTTTATTTTCTTTAGCAGATTCTACAATCGTATTAACAGGTTGTATTGTTGTAGTTGGTTTAGGAACTTCAATATTTGCTTGTTTAACAACTGGCTCTTGCTTAACAACTGGTTTTTCTAATTCTATCTTTTGAATCTGTTCTGTGGTTGTAAAACGATTGATATCAAATAACACTAAATTACCATCATTATTTTGCTTTAGAGTAAAGCCTAAATCAGAGCCATCAACATCAACGGTAAATTTATTGTATTTACTTCCATCTGTAGAAATAGACAAATTATAAGTACCGTTATCAATCTTTGGAATAGTAATAAAATTCTTACCATCACTTTCGAAAATCTTGTTGTCAAATTTTATACTAAATGGCTTTTTAGCTGAGTTTTCAATATATATAAAATGATGCGTTTGAGTGTTTGCACTTAGTGCAATCAACAGCAACAACGTAAGTTTTGCAAGTTTAAGCATTGCTTTATTATTTGATATTAAGTTCATTAATCAGTGCAAACATACTTCCATCCTTATATTTCAACGTTAATCAATTTTTTGTTTGTCATTTTATTACACACTTATCTT
The DNA here is from genome assembly GCA_025363355.1 of Chitinophagaceae bacterium. Taxonomy (GTDB): domain Bacteria; phylum Bacteroidota; class Bacteroidia; order Chitinophagales; family Chitinophagaceae; genus CAIVPM01. The sequence goes on from JANYEB010000266.1 coordinate 18,554, forward strand.
TACATCAAACTAAAAAAGAATGAAAAAAATATTTACAATCATTGCTTTACTGGCAATTACCTTAGCCAATGCTCAGTTTGGATTTCCTTCAAAAGACGAAGCTTGGAAAAAAAAATACAGAGCATTTGAAACTAAAAAGAGTGATTTAATTCACACAAAATTGCAAGCAAAATTCGATTACGAAAAATCTCAATTGAATGGCAAAGTTTGGATAACATTAAAACCACATTTCTATGCAACTAATATGGTGGAGTTAGATGCAAAAGGAATGGAAATTAATGCTGTTGAATTGGTTAAAACTGGTGCTAAAAATATTGCATTAGGATATAGTTATAACGATAGTTTATTACTGAAAATTTATTTAGATAAAGAATACAAAGCATCTGAAAGCTACACACTTTATATAGATTATACAGCTAAACCAAATGAGTTTGCAGCTGAGGGTAGTGCTGCTATTAAAGATGCTAAAGGTTTGTACTTTATCAATCCAAAAGGTGAGGAGAAAGATAAACCAACTCAAATTTGGACACAAGGGGAAACAGAAGCTACTAGCGTTTGGGTGCCTACAATTGACAAACCAAATCAAAAAACAACACAAGAGTTTTACTTAACAGTTCCATCAAAATATGTTACTCTTTCTAATGGTAAATTAGTTTCTCAAACTACTAATGCTGATAAAACAAGAACAGATTATTGGAAAATGGAGTTGCCACACGCACCATATTTATTTTTTATTGGCGTTGGAGAATATGCAGTTGTAAAAGATTCATATAAAGGAAAAGAAGTAAGCTATTATGTAGAAAAAGAATATGAGAAAGTTGCCAGAAAAATATTTGGCAATACCCCTGAGATGATTAAATTCTTCAGCGAAAAAGTTACTGGTATTGATTATCCTTGGGTTAAGTATGCACAAATTACTGGTCGTGATTATGTAAGTGGTGCTATGGAAAACACAACAGCTACACTTCACCAAGAGAGTGCTCAACAAAATGCAAGAGAATTACAAGATGGCAATCATTGGGAAGGAACTGTTGCTCACGAATTGTTTCACCAATGGTTTGGGGATTATGTTACCGCTGAAAGTTGGAGTAATCTAACTGTTAACGAAAGTTTTGCAGATTATAGTCAGTATTTATGGCAAGAATACAAGTATGGCCCAGATGCTGCCGGAGAAGAGAATGATAATGAAATGCAAGCCTATATTAGAGGCAATAGCAGCAAAAAGGATTTAGTTCGTTTCTTCTACAGAGATAAAGAAGATATGTTTGATTTAGTGAGCTATCAAAAAGGTGGGCGTATTTTAAATATGCTCAGAAACTATGTTGGTGATAGTGCTTTCTTTAAATCTTTAAACAAATATTTAACAGATAATAAATTGGGAAATGGTTCTGCTCACAAACTACGTTTAGCTTTTGAATCAGTTACTGGTAAAGATTTAAACTGGTATTTTAATCAATGGTATTTCAATAGCGGACATCCAAAATTGACTATCACTAACGAATATGATGCAACAAGCAAAACCATTAGTGTAATTGTTAAACAAACTCAAGATAGCACCAAGATTTTCAAACTGCCTGTTGCTATTGATGTATATGTTGGTAAAGAAAAAACAAGACACGATGTTTGGATTGAAAACAGAGTTGATACTATTAAAATAGCATCTGCTACAGCCCCTGATTTTGTGAAGTTTGATGGTGACAATGTTTTGTTAGCAGAGAAAAAAGAGAAAAAAACATTGCAACAATATATCATTCAATACAAGCAAGCTGGTAAATATTTAGATAGAAAAGAAGCATTAGACTATGCATCAAAAAATAAAGCCGAAGCTGGTGCAATGCAATTGATAATTGCAGCCTTAAACGATCCTTACGATAGGTTAAGAACTAAAGCTTTAAATGCGTTGCAAGACACAACTGTGGATGCTGCAACTATTAAAACAATTGAAACAATTGCTAATACTGACAAGAAAAAAATTGTAAGAGCAGAAGCCATTGATTTTCTTGCCCAATTAAAAGATACGAAATACACAAAAATGTTTGGTAATGCAGTTAAAGATTCGTCTTATTCTGTAGCTGGTGCTGCACTTGAAGCATTAATAGAACAAGATGCTGATGCAGTTTTAAAGCTTATTCCAGAATTAAAAAAAGATGCCAAAGGAAGATTAAAATCTGCTGTTTCAAAGGCAGAAATTTTAAGCAAAACTGATGCAGACTTTGATACTATGTATAAAAAGTATGAAGGCTCAGGATTAATGGAAAAATTCAATGATTTTGGCAACTTCTCTTTCTATGTTGCAAGATTACAAGACACAGAAAAATTCAAAAAAGGAATTGATCAGCTAATTAAGTTTAGAGATATGGTTGCTCCGTATGGTCAAGGACTTAAAGAAATGCTAAACAAAGCTATTCTAGAAATCAAAAAAACTAAGGAATTGCAAAAGAGTAAATCACCAAATTCGCTAGAAATTGAGAATCAGATTAGTTATATATCAGAGAAAACTAAAGATTAAGAAAAAAACTAGGAAAATATTTGCTAATTTAAAAAGCAGCTTTATATTTGCCTCGGTTTTTCATAGGATATTGGATTTTAAAAACGGGGCTGGATTTTTATCCTGGCCCTTTTTTATTTTATATATCTACCGATTCTTCAAAATTAGAATTCAACCTTAGCAATAAACTTATTTTCTGTTGCACCCAAAGCAGCTGCTGTAGCATTACTCACTCTTAAAGAAAGATTATTATCCTCTTTTATATTTGGCAATGGCCCTAATACTTTTGCATAAACTGTTTTGTTATTTGCAGATACTTTTACAATGCTTCCACTTTGAACATTGCTTAAAAGCACATAATATTTTTTGTCTTGCCAGCCTGCAATAGTTTTAAATGTTCCACTTAATCCTTCAACAGAATTTTGAGAAGACACAAATTGCTTCTCAAAAAAATCATTTGCTTGACTTGGTGTTTTGATTATAGTTGGTTGTGGTTTTACTTCCTTGAGTGTGGGCTGTTCTGTAACTACAGGCTTTACTGTTGGTGTTGACACCACAACTGGTTCTAATTTCTTTATAGGCTCAACAACTACTGGTTTCACTTCAACCCCAGCTGGCTTTGTTTCTTTTATTACAGGCTTCACTTCTGCCTTAACAGTTGGTTGCATTTCGGTTCCATCACCATTAGAAACAATAAGATAACTACCTGCTTTAATAACATCATTCTTTAAACCATTCCAGTCTTTCAATTGTTGTTCAGATACTTTATACTGTTTAGCAATTCGTGATAAATTATCACCAGAAACCACCAAATGTTTATTCTTATCTAAATTTTGTGTTGGAATTTTATTGATTACAACTGGGTTTGGAGCAGCAACAATAGTTGGAGTAGATTTGCCGGTTGGTACAATTATTTTTTGCCCAATATGTAAAACAGTTTTATCATTTAAATTATTCAGCCTGAATATGTCATCTTTCTTAACGTGATATATTCTTGAAAGGCTACTAATAGTTTCGCCAGGCTTGATGATATGAGTAACCATTTTACCACCATTTTGAGCATAGCTAGAAGATGCTATAATGCTGCCCAACAAAAACAATGATATTTTAACAACTTTCATTTTTGCTTTTTTATTTATTCAAATTATCTTTTAAAATTCTCCATTCAATGGGATAGTAATTGTTGATTCTGTTTTGCAATGCTTTAATCCATCCTAAAACAACACCATCAAATTTAACTAATGCCCAACCTTTAGAGTTGATATCTATATTAACTTCTTTTTTGCCCAAATATTGTAATGCTTGTTCTTTATTAAGATCAAAATATGGCAAATGGTTTATATCAATAAAGCTCATTGCTAATTCGTGAGATGGAATTAAGTCTTTACCCTTAACAATTCCAAGTTCGATTCCAGCTTTTTTTATGTATAAATAGCTTGCAATAATTTGTAATTCTATTTGATATTCTTTAGGGAAAAATCGTATAAATTCATTTTGTTTAAATAAGTAAGAATCATCATTCAACTTTAGAAAATTATTTACTATTTCTAGTTCATTTTTTAATGGTTTGGAAAGAATGGTTTCTTTAAATTTTGTGGATATTTCACTTTCACCATTTTTCTTAAATGCAGCAATAAAAAAGCCTTCTCCTTTTACTTTATCAGGATAGAATCTGTAACCAAAAGCATTGTGTAAATCTGATTGTGTTTCTATAATGCCCCATTCATCAACCAAATTTATTTGAACTGATTCCAAATCAAACGTCTCTTTTATCCAATCTAAAACATCTTCATTCTCTTGTTTAGAATATGAGCAAGTTGAGTAAATTAATAATCCATCATCACTTAAACTATCTATTGTGTCTGCAATAATTCTTTGTTGGCGTTGGCTGCATAAATTAACATTGTCCTGACTCCATTCATCAATAGCATTTTTATCTTTTCTAAATAAACCACTGCCACTGCAAGGTGCATCAATTACAATTACATCAAAGAAATTTGAAAGTTTTTTAAAATCTTTGGGATCATTATTTGTAACAATAACATTATCGCTTCCCCATTTTGTAATATTTTCAACTAAAACCGAAGCCCGTTGTTTAATTACCTCATTACTTACCAATAATCCATTTGCAAAATAGCTTGCTAATAGTGTACTTTTTCCACCAGGTGCTGCACATAAATCAAGGGCTTTTTTTTGCGTATCTTCTCCAATAATTTGCTGCAAAATCTGCAACAAAAACATACTACTTGCCTCTTGCACATAGTAGGCTCCTGCATGAAACAAAGGATCAAATGTAAACGATGGTCTTTCTGTTAAATATCGTCCCCAATTGCACCAAGGAATTTTACTTTCTATACTTAGCAAAGATTTGCTCCAATTACTCTTATTAGGATTTATTCGTATAGAAGTAATGGGCGTATTTGATTGATGTGTTTCAAGAAAACTATCTTCCTTAAACCCCTTGGTATTTTGTAATGATTGTATAAGTTGTTGTGGTATCACAAATCGAAGGTAATGCATAATAAAAAATCCCTTGCAAAAGCAAAGGATTTCATTTTATATTTTGAATTTATTGTAATTTACTAAAACACATTATATCCAAAGCTTACATAGTACATTCCACCAATTTGTGGATTGCCAAATGCACTTCTGTAGTATTTGTTATAAAGGTTAGTTGCACCTATTTTTAACAAACTTTTGATTGGAGCAAATTTGTAACTAACGAATCCATCAACTGTACCATAAGCAGGCACATCTCCTGATCCAAAAGTACCTTGCCACTCAAATTTATCCTGCCATCTGTAGTTAGCACCAAAACCCCAATTTTTGTAAACATTACCATTGCTAACGCCAACGTTAAATCTCAATTTTGGTGTGTTGTATTGTGTAAATAGAGTTGGGTCAACATTGCTTAATTGATCGCCAGAAACATTTGCATTTAACACGTAGCTTTTATAGAATTTATATTCTGTGCTAACACCCCAACCAATTGCTTTAACATCGTTTGATGAATTAGTTACAAAAGAATAATTGTCTGTTGTAAAAGGACTAGCTAAATATTGAATAGCTGCAAGAGGGTTTGTGCTTTGACCACGACCAACAGCAGTACGACCTATAAAATTTTGAAATTGGCTATAATAAACATAAGCATCAACTAATACATTTTTGCGAATTACACCACGATATCCAAGTTCAAATGAAGTTGAAGTTTCTGGCTTAATAGTTTCAAAAGTTGCCGCTTTTAATACTCCTGGATTTGGAGCTCCAGCACCTATTGTATTTCTAAACGCAACAATACTTTCTGCAGTATAAGCAGGATTAGAAGAGAAATTATAAAGGGTGTTGAAATTTTGTAGCCCACCAATTAAAATTGCAGATGGAGTTCTTAAATTAATCCATTGGTCTTGTAAAGATGGAAAACGATAAGCTTGTTGAACTGATGCACGAACGAAATTATTTTCAGCAACTTTGTAAGTAGCAGTAAATCTTGGTGTAAATCTGCCATCAAAGTTTTGGCTCTTATCAAATCTTCCAGATAAAGTTAATTTCAATTTATCTTCTAACAATTTCTTTTGTAATTGAAGGTATCCACCATACTCATCAACACTAATTTTACCAGCAGTATCTGCAAAAATAGTTCCATTAGAATTTAAAGAATATTTACGATAGCTAGCACCAATCATTACATCTAAAACTTTAATAGAAGCAAAATTGTATTGACCCTCAAAATGGTAAAGACTTGTATGATCATCAAACTTAGCACCACCTTTACTAATTGGAGTTCCAATTGCAGTGTTAAACGCATCGTTGAATTGTTGAGTTCCTGGTAAGTATCTACCAGTTTCAGCTTTTGTTCTTGCAGCACCATGAGCAATTGAAGCATTTTTTGCAGTAGAAGCAGGTAAACCAGCAATGCCTAAATACACTGCACCATAAGTTCCTGTGTATTGTTGAAACCAATCTGTATTTGATTTCCAAGCACTGTTAATTGCAACAGCAGCAGTAGTTGCTGTGTATGCATCTCCAGAATTTTCTTGAGTTGTATAAGCTCTTAAAAACCAGTTTTTAGCTTTTAATTCAAACTTATATTGACCTAGTTTCAGGTTTTTGATAGAGTATCTATCAGAACCTGTATAAACAGTAGTTCCTGTACCATAATTAGCAGTTATTGAAGCCTCAATATCGCTCGTTACTTTATAGTGCAATGCACCATTTAATTTAACATTGTAGTTGTTGTAGTTTACAAGATATTTTTCTTCATATCCTGTTCTGCTAACATAACCACCTTCAGCAGTTGCACCTATAAAAGTATTTTTATACGTGTTACCAGCAGCATTACTTGTAGGAATTAAGAAAGGTAAATAAGGTTGATAAGCAGCAGGTGTGCCAGCAGCAATCATTGCTGGAGTAGCTCCTGCATTTAAAGCTGCATCTAAACCACCAAGTAATACATTAGAACCTGGTTGTGCTGCAATTTGAAATCTAACAGCTTGAGCAAAAGCTTGCATACTTGCACTTGCTTCATCTCCAAAAACATTCACACCATCATAATTAGGATCAGTTGCACGAGTACCATTCTTCAAAGTAGAAAACACATTATTTCTACTTAAATTTCTGTAGTCATTTGCTTGCCAATCTTGTCCAGTTGTAAACTCTGCACCAATTTTAAATGCAAATTTTTCTGATACTTTTTTTGCCCATCTAATATCCCAATTATGAAATGCAGATACATCATTTTGTTTAGAATCAATATGGTTTGCACCAGCTTTAATTTGAAAACTTAAACCTTGATATTTAAATGGATTTTTACTAGTCATTAACAAAGTACCTGTCATACCACCAGAGCCATATAGAGCAGATGAAGCACCTTGCAATAACTCAACATTATCAACATCTAATTGTGTTGGGCCAACAATGCTACCAACAGCAAAATTTAAACCTGGAGCTTGGTTATCCATTCCATCAACTAATTGATTGAAACGTAAATTACCACTACCATTAAAACCTCTTGTACTAATTGTTTTAAAGTTCATACTAGATGTAGTCATATCTACACCTTTAAAATTTGCCAATGCATCGTAGTAGTTTGGAGCAGCTGCATTGCGAATAGCTGATGGTCCCATTCTTTCTACAGAAACTGGACTTTCTAATATTCTTTCTTGGGTACGGGTTGCAGAAACTACAATCTCTTGACCCAAAGTTTCAACAGCAGTTAATTCTACTGTAACAGCATCGCCAGAAAACTTAACTTCTTTGCTACCATAACCCACAGATGAAAACACCAATGTAAACGGTGGCTTTTGAGTAGTAGAGAATTTAAAGTTTCCTTTATCATCTGTAAATGTTCCAGCTTTTCCGCCTTTAACAGTTACTGATACAGCAGAGATAGCTTCTCCAGATGTAGCTAGTTTTACACTACCAGAGACAGTAGTGTTAGTTTGTGCAGTTGCAGAAAGTGCAAAAAGCACGGCAACAAACATTAGTAGCGAACTAAATAATTTTTTCATAAATAGCAATTTTTGATTAGTAGTACAAATTAACGGTGTTAATTCTTTCACAAAAAATTATTTTATAAGTTTTGCTTTTTTCGTGTACTTGTTACATAGTGTGGATAATCAATTTGTTTATAAGCGAGTTTTCATTTAATGATAATAGTTACACCAGTTTATTATTCACAGGAAAAACAACTGTTGCTTCGTGTGTGTCAGCTTCTTCATTGGTTAATAAACAATATGCAATAACAATTAATACATCTCCCACCTGAACTTTTCTTGCTGCTGCACCGTTTACACAAATGGTACCAGAACCAGCTTCTCCTTTTATGGTATAAGTTTCAAAACGTTCTCCATTGTTTACATTAACAACCGATACTTTTTCGTTTACTCTAATACCCGAAGCTTTTAGCAAATCTTCATCAATTGTTATAGAGCCAACATAGTTTAATTCTGCCTGGGTAACAGTTACACGATGTATTTTGGCTTTTAGCATTTCTATTAGCATACTATTTATTTGTTTAAAGTGGCAAATTTACTTCCAAGTTGGTTTGCCTGCTTTCATTTTATCTAATGTTTCTTGATAAGATTTTTTCTCTGATTCCTTAACTAATTCAAGTGCTTTTGTTTCTATTTCTATAGCTTCTTTGATTTGACCAAGTTTATAAAGCAGATTGGCATAAGTATCTAAATATGCAGGATTGTCTTTATCTAGTTCTAGACTTTTTTTGCTCCAAGAAAGGGCTTGATTTAAGATAAAATTATCTGTAACTTTAACAAATCCAAACCAAGCTAAACTATTTAAATCATAGCTCGAAAGTTTTATAATAAAGTTTGAGTCAATATAGGTTTTTACAAGATAATTTAATTCGGGGTTTTTCCCATCATCTAAACGTACCCATTGCCACAACAAGAACTTAACACTTGCTTCTTTTCCGTATTTGGGATATTTTGAATCAAACTGTCTAATTAAATCATCAGCATACATTTTAAAATTGTATACATTATAATAAGTTTCAGAAATCTGTTTACGAATCTCTTGTTTGTAAAAATTTTCCAGTACATCCCCGTCAATTATTTTTTTCCATATTTCCTGATTGCTATATAAATAATCGAATGCAACTATATGAGAATAAGAGTGCATCAATATGTCTGCATTCTCCTTAGTAAATAAATTATCTCTTGATTTAATAAATCCAAGCACGTATTTATCTGTACTGTCACTTGCTAGCAGATTGGCATTAAAAAGTTGCTTCAAAAAAGCAGTATCTCTATTACCATTTTCAAATTTCTCAATCAAAGCATAAAATCTCTGTTCTTTATCTAAAGCAAGCTTAGATTGTTCTAAAAAGTTAGATTTGAGATAATTCCAACTAGTGAATCTGTGTACTAAATTTTCTTCCTCGTCGAAAAATAAATAAGAGGGGTATACTTTAACATTGAGAATTGATACTAATTTTTCAAAGAAAGCATTAGCATCAGGATTAGCATTTTTATCATAATCTTTTTGGACCAATACGCTGATAAAATTGGAGTTAACAAAACTGCTTACAAGCTTATCCGCAAAAATTATATTGTAATAATCATTAAAATACTTTATGCCACTTTTGGTGTTTCCATAATTAAAAAGTAAAAAAATATACTTCCCTTCACTTTTTGCTCTTTTAGCAATTGATTTCCATTTATCAAATGTAATATCCCTTTCAAACTTCACCCCAAGATCATCATTGTAATCTTGCCCATTAACAAAAACAGGAAACAAAAAAAGTAATACAATAAATTTCTTCATTGATGATAAATTGATGTGGTAAACATAAAAAAAATAATCAAAAGAGGCTGTTGATATTTCGGTTCACCTAGTTAATATTTTTGGCTGCTCTGTTAATATTTTCACTTAATCTTTTATTTAAAACGGTTAAACCGTTGCTATTTTCTCTCACTCCGTTAATATAAATGGTGACACCGTTGCAGTTTTCGGTCGCTCCGTTAATATTTTCTTAGACTCCGTTGATAAAATCTTAGCCATTTTGTCATAACGGAGTGAATTTTTAAGGTAACGGAGCATTCTGCAGCTTTAACAACTTTTAAAAAGTTGTCAACGCTAACAGCAAACAAAAATCCCATCAGCTTTTAAAACTGATGGGATTAAAATGTTTTTTATTTATTACCCTATTTATAATTCTAACAACGCTTTCACTGGATCTTTTCCAAATAAAAGTAAAGCAGGATTTTCTAATAATTCTTTTACACGAACCAAGAAGCTTACACTTTCTCTTCCATCAATAATTCTATGGTCGTAGCTCAATGCCAAATACATCATTGGTCTAATTTCAACCTTACCATTAACAGCCATTGGTCTGTCTTGAATTTTGTGCATTCCTAAAATTGCACTTTGTGGAATATTGATAATTGGCGTACTCATTAAACTACCAAACACACCACCATTTGTAATGGTGAAAGTTCCACCAGTTAAATCATCAGCAGTTAATTTACTATCACGAGCTTTTGCTGCTAAAACACCAACTGTTCTTTCTACATCAGCCATACTCATACTTTCTACATTACGCATTACAGGTACTGTTAATCCACGAGGTGTAGAAACAGCAATACTAATATCTGCATAATCGTGATACACTAATTCATCAGCTTCGATATAAGCATTTACAGTTGGCCATTCGCTTAAAGCAATAGCACAAGCTTTTGCAAAAAAGCTCATAAAGCCAAGGTTCACACCGTGCGTTTCTTTAAATTTATCCTTATTTTTCGCACGAATTTCCATTATGGCACCCATATCTACTTCGTTAAAAGTAGTAAGCATTGCAGTGGTGTTTTTTGCTTCAACTAAACGACGACTAATGGTTTTGCGAAGATTGCTCATCTTCTCTTTTCTAATATTTCTGGTATTTAATTCAGCACCAGCAAATGCTTTTTTTCCAGGATTGCTTAATGCGTCTAACACATCGTTTTTAAGAATTTTGCCATTATATCCACTTGGTTCAATAGATTTTACATCTACTTTTTTATCTGTAATAATTGCAGATGCAACTGGTGTTGCTTTAACGTCAACAGTTGACTGTCGACTGTCAACAGCTGGCTGCTCAACTTTTTTCTCTTCCTTTTTTTCTGTCGTCTGTTGACTGTTATCTGTTGACTTCTCAGGCTTTGCAGCAGTTTCATCAATTTGTGCAAGGATGCTTCCAATTAAAATGGTATCACCTGCATTTGCAAGTGTTTTTAGAACACCCGCTTTTTCTGCATTTACTTCAAAAGTTGCTTTCTCACTTTCAAGCTCGGCAATTACTTCATCACGTTCTACATATTGTCCATTTTGTCTTGTCCATTTAAGAAGAGTTACTTCGCTAATGGACTCTCCTACTGTTGGTACTTTAATATCTATCATATAATATTTTAATTCAAAAGTTAAAATTCAAAACCAAAAATTAGAAATCTGAAATCTTCAAATTAGAAATCTTCTATATCTCAAAAGCCGTTTTAATAATTTCTTCTTGTTCTACTTTATGCACTTTAGCATAACCTGTAGCTGTTGCAGCACTTGCATTTCTGCTAATTACGCCAAAGTTAATTCCCTTCACATTCATTTTAAGGAAAGATGCAGCCCCCATGTTTAATGGCTCTTCTTGAACCCAAAACCAAATGGCTCGGCTATACTTTTTATATAAAGCATCCAGTTGTTTTTGAGGTAGCGGATATAACTGTTCAACCCTTACAATTGCTATGTCTTGTCTGTTTTCTTTGGTTTGCTTTTCTGTCAATTCAAAGTATATTTTACCTGTGCATAACAATACTTTTTTAACAGCAGTTGAGTCTGTTACAAAAGCATCGTCAATAGTTTCTTTAAATTTACCATTGGCAAATTCATCAATATGGCTGTAGCTTCCAGGGAATCTTAGGTTTGCTTTCGGAGAAAAGTTAATCAATGGTTTTCTAAACTGCCAAGCAACTTGTCTGCGTAATGCGTGAAATAAATTAGCAGCAGTTGTAATGTTGGTTACAACCATATTTAACTCGGCACATTGTTGTAAAAATCTTTCCAATCTTGCACTACTATGTTCTGGGCCTTGACCCTCGTAGCCATGTGGCAATAACATTGTAACACCATTCATTCTGTTCCACTTTTGTTCACCAGCACTAATAAATTGGTCAATCATTGTTTGAGCTCCATTACAAAAGTCGCCAAACTGAGCTTCCCAAATTACCAAAGAATCAGGATTAGCCATTGAATAGCCATATTCAAAACCAAGAACACCATATTCGCTCAATAAAGAATTATATATTCTAAACTTAGCTTGGCCTTCTTGAAAATGATCAAGTCTGTTGTAATATTCATCAGTATTTTCGTCTCTTAAAACAGCGTGTCTATGGCTAAAAGTTCCTCTACGAACATCTTGCCCACTCATTCTCACAATTTTTCCATCAACCAAAATACTTGAATAAGCTAAAAGCTCGGCAGTTGCCCAATCAATTTTATTTTCTGTTGAAAGAAGTTTTGTTTTCTCCTGCAATAATTTTTCTACTTTTTTTAATGGCGTAAAAGTTTCTGGCCACTTCATTAAACCATCAAACAATCTTCTAATTTCATCTTCCGCAACTGCTGTAGCTGGAGATGAATCAAAATCTTCATTGGTAGCTTTTCTTAAACTTTTCCAAGCAATTTCAGGTTGTTGATATTTGTATGGCAATGGATTTTGTTTTACTTCATCCAATCTCTCCTGCAAATCTGCCCAAAACTTTTTCTCCATCGATGTTGCTAATTCCTTAGCATCAGCTTCTCCATTTTCAATTAAAAAATTGGTATAAACTTCTCTTGGATTTTGATGCTTCTCAATTAAAGCGTATAGATGAGGTTGTGTATATTTTGGATCATCGCCTTCATTATGTCCATGTCTTCTATAACAAACCATATCAATAAAAATATCGCTGTTAAATTCTTGACGATACTTTGTTGCTAACTCTGCACATTTTACCACAGCTTCTGCATCGTCTCCATTAACGTGAATCACTGGACATTGCACCATTGCTGCAACAGACGTGCAATAATCTGCACTTCTTGCCTCATCAAAATCTGTTGTAAAACCTATTTGATTATTGATTACAAAATGGATAGTTCCTCCTGTGTAATAGCCACGAAGTTTGCACATTTGCAATACTTCATAAACAATTCCTTGCCCTGCTACAGAAGCATCACCATGGATTAATATTGGCAATATTTTATCGAAATCAGAAGCATATAATGTATCAGCCTTACTTCTTGCAAAACCAACAACCACAGGATCTACAGCTTCAAGATGCGATGGATTTGGCATTAATTTTAAGTGAATCGTTTTGTCATCAGCAGTTGTAACCTCACTACCAAAACCCATATGATATTTTACATCTCCACTGCCCATAGTTTGATCTACTTTAGCAGTACCTTCAAATTCACTAAAAATTTGCTCGTAAGTTTTGCCCATTATATTGGCAAGAATATTTAAACGACCACGATGTGCCATTCCTATAACCACTTCTTGCACATTATTGTTTGCAGCTGTGTTAATGATAGCATCTAACGCAGCAATCGTGCTTTCTCCACCTTCTAGTGAAAAACGTTTTTGCCCAATATATTTTGTGTGAAGAAATTTTTCGAACATCACCCCTTGATTCAGTTTCTCTAAAATTCTTTTCTTTTGAGTAATTGCAAGAGGTTTAGAAAAAGTTTGTTCAATTTCTTTTTGAAGCCAATTTACTTTTTTGGGGTCAGTAACATAAGTATATTCTACACCAATATGATTTGCATACGTTTTTTTCAAATGCTCTACTATATTTTGTAGCGATGTTTCTCCTAAACCTAAAAAACTTCCACTTTGAAAATTTGTTGTCAAATCAGCGTCAGATAAACCAAAATGCTCAAAATGCAAATTCGCTCCTCTATCTTTTCTTTCTCGAATAGGATTTGTGGTAGCAATTAAATGTCCTTTATCTCTGTAGGCAGTGATTAATCTGTAAACACCAACTTCTTTAGACCAATCAACGCTTGAACTGGTAGATTTTTCAACTGCAACACTTTTTTGACCATTTACAGGAACTGAAACATTTGAAACTGCAAAGTCAAAACCTTCAAAAAATTTCTTTAAATCTGGGTCTGTTGCTTCTGGGTTTTTAACAAATTCTTGATATAAACTCTCAATATAACTTGGGTGCTGGTTGGTGATGTAGGAAAAATCTTTCATTACTGCTGATGCGTTAGCGACTTTTTTAAAATTGTGGGCAAATATAATGTTTTGAGGCTTTGTAGATTTGAAGATTGAAGATTGTTTAGGTTTTATTTTTGGGAACGATTACTATCATTCAAAAAACTATTAAATATTTTTTATTGCTAATTAAACTCATATCCCTACTTTTGCCGTCCGAAAAAAAATATTTTGAGATGGCAAATCATAAAGCGACCAAAAAAGACGCACGTCAAGCATTAAAACGTAGAGATAGAAATAGATACTACGGAAAAACTACTCGTAATGCAATTAGAGATTTAAAAACATTGGAAACTAGCGAATACGCTACTAAGCTTCCAAGTGTTGAATCTATGATTGACAAGTTAGCTAAACGTGGCGTTATTCATAAAAATAAAGCTGCTAATTTAAAGAGCAAATTAGCTAAGAAAAAAGTAGCTTAGTTATCTCTTTTACCATATTGTAAAGGTTGTTTCATAAATCGAAACGACCTTTTTTTATTTCTCAAATCCCTTCAGCCATTATCTTCACCTCTTTACTAATGGTTACTTCAAAAGATATATTACAGCAATATTGGCATCACAATAGTTTTCGTGGTTTGCAAGAAGATATTATTAATGCTGCTTTGCAACAAAAAGACATTTTAGCCTTATTACCAACTGGTGGTGGAAAATCTGTTTGTTTTCAAATACCAGCATTATTAAATGATGGCTTATGTTTAGTAATTTCTCCATTGATTGCATTAATGAAGGATCAGGTTTTGAATCTTCAAAACAAAAAAATTTCTGCCGCTGCTGTCTTTAGTGGAATGAGTTTTAAAGAAGTTGAACAAATTTTCATCAATGCTTCAAATCATCAATACAAATTTCTTTATTTATCTCCTGAAAGATTAGAAAGTCGATTATTCAAATCGTATTTACATTCATTAGACATTACGCTTATTGCAGTTGACGAAGCCCATTGCATTAGCCAATGGGGTTATGATTTTCGTCCACCATATTTACGCATTGCAAATCTTAGAGAAGAGTTACCCAAAGTTCCAATTATTGCTTTAACTGCATCTGCAACAAGTATTGTTCAAAAAGATATTGTAGAAAAATTGAGGTTGAAAAATGTTAGTCTTTTTCAACAATCATTTGAAAGACCCAATATTTCTTATTCTGTTTTTAAAATTGATAGCAAGATTAATAAGGCTTTAGAAATTTTGAATAATGTTGCTGGCAGTAGCATTATTTATTGCAAAAATAGAAGACTTACTAACTATGTTTCGCAACTACTCAACCTTCAAAAAATCAGTGCTGATTATTACCACGCAGGATTAACGCAAGAAGAAAGAAATCAAAAACAAGAGGATTGGATTAATAATAAAATTCGTGTAATTGTTTGTACCAATGCTTTTGGAATGGGCATTGACAAAACAGATGTTAGAACTGTGATACATTACGATACGCCAGATTGCTTAGAAAATTATTATCAAGAAGCTGGTCGTGCAGGGAGAGATGGCAAACGAGCTTTTGCAATATTGCTATATCACGCAACAGATATTGAAGAGTTAGAATATTTACCAACCATTCGTTTTCCATCGATTGAAGATATTAGAAAAGTATATCAATCACTGGCGAATTTCTTGCAAATTCCTCTTGGTATTGGCGAAGGAAATTATTATGATTTTGATATTGTAGCCTTCACTAAGAATTTCAATATCGATATTCATCTTGCCCTGAATGTATTGAAAACACTAGAACACGAAGGACATATTACTGTTACAGAAAATGTTTTTATTCCACCAAAAGCAATATTTATTACAGATAAATATTCTGTAGAATCGTTTGAAGCTGCTAATCCAAAACTAGAGCCTGTTATTAAATGTTTGTTGAGAACATATACTGGTATTCTGGATAATCTTGTTGCCATTAATGAAAAGCAAATTGCAAAAATTTGTAGTTTGCCTTACAATATTATCAATGAAAGTTTAAAGCTATTAACCCAACATCAAATAATAGAATACATTCCACAAAAAGAAACACCACAGATTTATTTTAATATGAATCGTGCCGATGCTAGTGGACTAGCAATTAATCACGCTGAATACTTTAAAAGGAAAGAACAATTTACTATCAGAGTGAATACTATGTTGCAATATCTAGCTGAAGAAAAGAAGTGCAGAAGCCAAATAATATCGGCATATTTTGATGCAGAAGAAGCAAATGAATGTGGCTGTTGCGATTGTTGTTTGGCAAAGAAAAATATAGTTTTAACTGAAGAAGAATTCAACAATATCCATCATAAAATTTCATCATTAATTCCTATAGATGGCATCAATACAAAAGAACTATTACCTCATTTTAAAACAATAAAGAAAGAAAAATTTTGGAAGGTAATGCAAGCTTTGCAAGATGATGGAAGGATAGAAATTAGTCAGGTAGGTTTAGTTACTATTAAAAAATAGTATCACATACAAATCAAGTATCCTGCAATTTGACAAATAACCCCAAGACCAAGCCCAGTATATATTTCAAATGCAGTGTGATTACTAACTAAAAGTCTTGCTGTTGCAATAATTCCTGTTAATAAAACAGCACAACTTATTGCAAAACCCAAATTAGTTTGATAATAAAAGGCAAATAATATTAAGGCCATTAATGCACTGCCTGCACCAATAGTATGCAAACTAATTTTAATAAAATTATTGATGATAACACCAATGATAGAACTCCAGAAAACACCAAAATAAAAGAACTTCAACACCAATGGTTGATCTGTTTGGTTTTTACTTAAATAATACATCCACCAATAAAAAAACATCGTAACAAAATAGGGAATAACTCTTTCTTTTTGAGTACGCAAATAAATACTTTCACTAAGTTTTAATCTCCATAAAAGAAATACTGCAAATGCAGGAAAGAATGCTGTCATCCAAAAAACACTGAACACTTTTAATTTCAGTTTCCAAAGGGTTATATCAGAAAATTCAACAGGGAACTGATTAACTAAAAAAAGAAAAATATAAGTTGGAATAAACAATGGATGAAATACATAAGAAATAATCTTGGCAGGAATGCTCAGCAACAAAGGTTGTTTTTGCTCTTGTGGTTGAAAAGTATCGAATTGATTAGCCATAATAAAGCTCTGTAAATGTTGTGCAAATATTCAGATATTTAATTACTCAATCAATAATACATTTGCCACCTTAATAAAAATTGCTATATGAACGAAAAATTTGTTTCCCGAATCAAAAATGAAGTTGTAGAAATTGAAGCTGCTGGTTTATTAAAAAAAGAAAGAATTATAACCAGTGAACAAGGTGCAGAAATTGTAGTAAATGGCAAAACTGTTTTAAATTTTTGTGCCAATAATTATCTTGGTTTATCTTCTCATCCAAAAGTAATAGAAGCTGCTCACAAAGCTATTGACAGCCACGGTTATGGTATGAGCAGTGTTCGTTTTATTTGTGGCACACAGGATATTCATAAAGAATTGGAGCGAAAAATTGCAACCTTTTTAGGCACAGAAGATACCATTTTATATGCTGCTGCTTTTGATGCAAATGGAGGTGTATTTGAGCCTTTATTTAATGAAGAAGATGCCATTATTAGTGATACTTTAAACCATGCTTCAATCATTGATGGCGTTCGTTTGTGCAAAGCTCAACGTTACAGATACGAGCATAATAATATGCAAGACTTAGAAAATAAGTTACAAGAAACTGCCAATTTACGTAGCAGAATTATTGTAACTGATGGTAGCTTTAGTATGGATGGAACTATTGCACAGCTTGATAAAATTTGTGACTTAGCAGATAAATATGATGCTATTGTAATGATTGATGAATGTCATAGTAGTGGATTTTTAGGGAAGACAGGTAGAGGTACTCACGAGTATAGAAATGTGATGGGAAGAATTGATATTATTACAGGAACTTTAGGTAAAGCATTAGGTGGTGCAAGTGGTGGCTTTACTAGTGGAAGAAAAGAAATTATTGAAATGTTGAGACAAAGAAGTCGCCCATATTTATTCTCAAACACAGTAGCACCAAGTATTGTAGGTGCAAGCATTGCTGTATTAGATATGCTTACTGAAACCACAGAACTGCGTGATAAGCTTGAATTTAACACTACTTATTTTAGAACAAAAATGACTGAAGCTGGTTTTGATATTAAACCTGGCGACCATCCAATTGTACCAATAATGTTATACGAAGCAACTGTTGCACAAATATTTGCTGCTAAACTTTTGGAAGAAGGAATTTATGTGATTGGCTTCTTCTACCCTGTTGTGGCAAAGGGTTTGGCAAGAATAAGAGTACAATTAAGTGCTGCACATAACCAAGAACATTTAGATAAAGCAATTGCTGCATTTACAAAAGTTGGTAAAGAATTAGGAGTGATTTAAGGTGTAATATTTTTTTTCTTATAACATTTCTCAAATTAATGCGTTGAAATAAACTACTACAACCTAATATTAAAATCAAATTAACTGGTTCTCGTTTCCGTAAAACAAGCCACTTTATACGTATTTACTACATATATTTACGCCTCTCTTATTAACTATAAGGGAGGTTTTTATTTATACACATACCTTTTACCTATGAAAAACAACTAATTACTGCGTAACGACAGTATTAATATTAATACCCTTTAACCCTTAACCTTAATTGATTTTAAAAGCTATCGCTTTTAAAAGTTTAAACGCATACGATTGTGACCATAAAGCGACTAATAAAATTTTTACTTTTTTATACATTTTTTATAGGATTTGCTAATTTGAGTAAGGCACAAACTGCTGGGGACTTGGCAGTGATAGCTGCAAATGCTGTTAAGCCAGATAAAATTAAAATTATTGCTTTAAACACCATTCCATCAAGTTCAACTTTTATAATAACTGATAATCCTTGGACAGGTACACAATTCAAATCACCTGCTACAGAAGGATACTTGACTTGGACGAGTCCTAGTTATGCAATTACACCTGGGACGGTTATAACTTTTAGTTCAACAACAACAACTGGTTCAAGTAACTGGACAACTGCAAACTCTTCTGTAGATATTGGTACTTATACAATAAATGGTTCATTTGCAATTGCAACTTTAGATGACAATATTTTTATTCTATTTAGATCTTCTTGGACTTTAACTCCATCTGTTTCAGATTTTATTTGGGGGTATAATACAGATGCTTGGATTACAACTGGAACTGTGACATCGAACACATCTTATCTACCAAGTACCTTAACCAATTTTAACACTGCTTTTTCTGCAACACCAGTTTACGATGCCTATTTTGCAAATGGCAATTCTTCTCAAACGTCAGTATCTGTAAGTAATACAAACAAATGTGCTATGGTAAGTTTACTTACTAATACTACAAAGTGGTTTTACAATAATACATCAACTGCAACA
>JANYEB010000001.1 GCA_025363355.1 Chitinophagaceae bacterium
ACAACAAGTTCTATTTATTTAACAAGGGCTATCGATATTATATCGATAGCCCTTGTTGTGTATAATGGAGAGGACTATTTAGAAGAAACTCTGAGGAGTATAGGCATAAATGAATTTAGAGTATTGCTAAAGTATAAGAACCTTTGAAATAATGAATTCCCTAAGATGTTTAATATTGCATTGCTGTTGCAAAAAAATGTAAGTCTATCTTGCTAACTCACTAAATAATGACTATGAAATATTGTTTTTCTTTTTTGTTTGTATGCTCAGTTGTCGTTGGCAAAGCACAACAACATATTCCTTTATATAGTGGCAATATACCTAATGCCAAAACCTGTTCGTTGCAAGAAGAACGTTTGCCAAATGGTAGAGTAATGCACGTAACTGTGCCAGAATTAATTGCATTTTATCCGCAACAGGCAGATAGTTTTAAAGCAGCTGTGATTATTTGTCCTGGTGGTGGTTATCAAAGACTAGCAATCGAACACGAAGGTTACGATGTAGCAAAAGCTCTAAATAAAATGGGCATTACAGCATTTGTTTTAAAATACAGACTGCCCAATGATACTTGTGTTACTAATAAAAAGATAGTGCCTTTGCAAGATGTGCAACAAGCGATGTATTGGGTGAAAACCCATTCGAAAGAATATGGTATTAACGAAAATAATATTGGTATTATGGGCTTTTCGGCAGGAGGACATCTTGCTGCTATGCTAAGTACCCATTATAATTACACAGCAATGCCTTTTGCTAAAGATAGTTTATTGAGACCTGCTTTTGCTGCACTCATTTATCCTGTTATTACAATGAACGATAGTTTGGCACACAGTGGCAGCAAAGAAAGATTGATTGGCAAAAATGCCAGACAAGATGATGTTGATTTCTATTCTTGCGAGAAGAATGTTACTACTAAAACACCTCCAAGTTTTTTAGTGCTTGCAGCGGACGATAAAACTGTGAATCCAGAAAATAGTATTCAATATTATGCAGCATTAAGAAAGCAAAGAGTAGCTGCTGAACTTCATATTTATCAAAATGGAGGTCACGGTTTTGGAATGAATTTGCCTAACAATGATAGTTGGATAAATCGCTTTCAAAAATGGTTGTTGCTAAACAAATTTATCAGTAACTAGGGGACTATCACAATTGCTCAATAATAAATTGGTTGTTACAATTTGTGAAGTATTCACTACTTAAGAACAAACATAAAATCAGTTTCATCTGTGTTTATCTGTGTGCCAATTACCATTTGGCTATCAACTTCAAATTAATCATTCTTGGTGTTAATCTATTGGGAATGGAGAATGTATTGTTTTGAAAATCTTTAATCATCATATAGCTAATGGTATTGGCTCTATCAATAACATTAAACAATTCTAAACTAGCCCAAATACTTTGAAACTTTCTGAAAGGGGAGTGGCTTCTACGATTAGCTTTTTCTCCATCTAATAGCAAAGCAGCAAAGCCCATATCAATTCTTAAATAAGGGTCAATGATTAAAGCATTTCTATACTTAACACTACCAGGAATATTATATGGCAAGTTGCTACCATAAATGCCACTTAAATAAACCTTGATGTTTTTATTAGTGCTTAAATAATCTTGAAAAAACAAACCTACAGTGATTAATCTATCAGTAGGTCTTCTTAACCAACCAACTTCTGTTGTACTACTGTCTTTAATAGTTTGATCTGTACTGCTAGCATTAATAATTTGTCCAGCGGCGTTGTAATAATTTTTGTAAGCGAAGTTGTCAATCTTTTCTTTTGTTCTCATAAACCCAATGCTAAGCCAGCTTTCAGCATCTTTTACCAACTCTGCATAAAGTCTTGTTTCAATACCATAAGCATAAGCTTTAGCATTATTTTCTCCAAAATATCTCACTCTCACATTATCCAAATCGTAAGGCACTACATTGCTCATTGTTTTATAATAAGCTTCTGTTGTAACCCTTGCAGGACGGTTCATCCAATTAAAATTATAATCAAACCCTGCACTAAACTGCCAACTTTGTTGTGCTTTTAAACTAGTGTTTAAAGTACCATTTGGTCTTCTCATTTCTCTGTAGAAAGGTGGTTGATGGTATGCACCAGCAGATGCTTTTAGAATTACATTCTTTTTCCAGTTTTTAGGTTTGTATGACAAGCCAACTCTCGGAGAAATAATCAACTCGTTATTCAATGTATTAAAGTTATAACGAACGCCAGCATTGATAATAAAATCGTTTGAATCTCTTAGTATAATATTGTCTTGAAAATAACCACTTGTTCTGGTAACATTAATATCAGAATTCCCTTTCAGAACTTTATTTAATGCTAATACTGATGGATTGTAAGGCAAAGAATAACCTGCACTATCATTATATTCCCACTCGTTTAATTTGTCTTTGATTGTTTGCTGATCAAGCGTTACACCCCATTGTATTCTATGATTTCTGGTATCAAGATAACCTTTTTGAGTGGCTGTAAGAATGGTAATATCCAGTTTATTTCTGGCATAATTTTGATACACACCTGCACCCAATGGATTAGTGATTAATCCAAATGTGGAATGCGATTTATCAAAGTCTCTTTCACCAAAAAGGTATGCACCTAGTATGTCAACATTCTCACTTTCTTTATTGTTGAAATAACTGACAAGATATTTTAACCTTAAATTTTTTGACAAACGATTGGTGGCAGCAAAGCCCAGAAACTGTGTAGTGTAGGCATCTTTCTCCATTCCTTGAAAATAAATATCAATACCTAGATTAGCAGAGAATACAGGTGTAAAAACTGATGTTGACAATTTAGCTTCTTCGGGTACTAATGTAAATTTTGTAGAAGAAGTATTGGCAAATAATTCTAAACTCCAACTGCTATCAATGGTGTAATTTATTAACGCTTGAACATCTGAAGATGAAGGAACATAATTGCCTTTTGTTTCCTGGCTACTCAATAAATTTCTATTGCTTCTGTTTCTCACTCCAAACAAATAACTGAATTTAGAATTCTTTGAAACACCTTCTAAATGCAAACCCTGCTCTAGTAAACCAATATATGCAGAACCACTTGATGCTCTAGGTTTTTTATAAGTGATGTCTAAAACACTACTCATTTTATCGCCATATTTTGCTTGAAATCCACCTACATAAAACTTTACATTACCTGTTAATTCAGGGTTGATAAAACTCAATCCTTCTTGTTGTCCATTACGAATTAAATATGGACGATACACTTCAAAATCATTAACGTAAATCAAGTTTTCATCATAACTGCCACCGCGAACAGAATACTGAGATGTAAGCTCTGATGTACTTCCAACAAAAAACTTCAATAAACTTTCTATGCTGTTATTGGGCGATGGGTTGACTAATGTTTTGTTTGGATCAATAGTAATAGAACCACTATTTCTTTGTTCGTAATTGCTTTTAATTGTAACATTAGCAAGTGTATCAGTACTTTTTTTAAGTTTAACAGTTATTTTTTCAACTTGTGTGTACCTTAAATTAAAATTGAGTTGTTGTGTGGCGTATCCTGTTGATGAAAACACAACAGCAACCAATTTATTAGCAGGAATGGTGAGTTTGAAATTCCCTTTTTTATCGGTTACAGTGCCTTCTTGCTTAGTTAAAATTCTAACTGTTACTCCTTCAAGTGGTGTATCTTCTTCATCTGTAATTTTACCAGAAACTGTGGCATTTTTGGTTTGAGAAAAACTGAGAACTGGAATAAAAAATATGCAGAATAATAAGAATCGCATTGACAAAATTTAAAGGGGCAAGATAAGGCAATGTAGATAAATTGTTATGCAATTGTGACAAAATAAATCATAGAAATAGTAAAGCCAACCTTTTATAAGGTCGGCTTTACTATTTACTTTTATAATCAATCAATATTATTCATTTGGATTCAAGTGGCAAGGCTTACCTTTTGTTGGCCCACCACCATCTTCATTTCTTTTGCAAAGTAGTGGTAATTTTTTATAGCTAGTTTCTGTAGCTTTTTCATTATCTGCATCAAAGCCTGCATTGTTAATGATGATTCTAATATCTTCTGGAGTAATTCTATCTGGATAGTATTGTATCTTAATTTCTGATGTAAATAAGTTGAATTTTATTTGAGCGATACCACTCTCAAAGTTGATTTTACTCTCTTTATCAATATAACCTTCAAGTCTGTCCTTACAAATCCAGCAACGAAGGTTGGCAGATTTGATAGTAATCCATTCTGGTTTTTGTGCCATTACTTGGCTGTATGTTTTTGAGCTAATAGAACATATAGCTACAAGTGCAATTAATTGAAATATCTTTTTCATATAAAATTGTTTTTATGCAATGGTCAAATTTGCTGCCAAATTTTTATGCAAGCATAGCAATTGTATTTTCAATTCTCTTAATAGTTTCTTCTTTACCAATAATAGATGCTATTTCAAAAACACCTGGCCCAAATTTCCCACCAACCAACATCACTCTTAAAGGAAGCATTAATTCTCCTGCTTTAATTTGTTGAGTTTCTGATAATGCTTTAAATTGTTGTTCAAGTTGTGTTGCATCACCTGCAAAATCATTATTCCATTGTTGAATTAATGCGGTAAAGAAAGACTTCTTTTTATCATCCCACTTTGGTTGAAGAGCAGTAATATCAATATTTGTAGGTGTTTGAAAGAAATATCCAGCTTGCTGAACAAAGTCGTTTAACAATACACAACGGTCTTTAACAAGTTCAAAAACTTTTTCAAACTTGCTTTCATCATCAACTAAAATATTGTGTTCCTTGAATAGGTTATAAATCGTACTTCTAACATCGTAAATCGTACTTTTCTTAATCCATTCGTGATTGAACCATTTGGCTTTTTCGAAATCGAATTTTGCACCGCCCTTATGCACTCTTTCTAAAGAGAATTTTTCTATTAATTCTTCAAGACTAAAAAGTTCTTGTTCACTACCACTATTCCAACCAAGCATTGCCAGCATATTAGTAAATGCTTCTGGCAAAAAACCTCTTTCTTTAAAACCTGTTGCTTGTTCATTTGTTCTTGGATCTTTCCAATCCATCGCAAACACAGGAAAACCAAGTCTGTCACCATCTCTTTTACTCAATTTGCCATTTCCATCAGGCTTTAAAATCAAAGGAAGATGGGCCCATTGGGGCATATTTTCTAATCCAAATAATTTATCCCAAAGAAAAATATGTACAGGTGCAGATGGCAACCATTCTTCTCCACGAAAAGCGTGTGAAATTTGCATTGCATAATCATCTACCACAACTGCCAAATGATAAGTAGGCATTCCATCAGCTTTTAATAAAACCTTATCATCAACTTGCGTTGTATCAAAATGTACCTCTCCACGAATTAAATCGGTAAATTTTATTTCTTGATGTGGCTCTAATTTAACTCTAATAACATAAGGTGTATTTGCATCAATCAAGTTTTTAAACTCAGTATCACTTAATGTTAAAGAATTTTTCATTGATATTCTGGTAGAATGACCATATTGAAAATTTGCAATCTCTTTTCGTTTTGCATCTAAATCTTCGGCAGTATCAAAAGCATAATAAGCCAATCCTTTAGCCACCAGTTCCTCAGCATATTTTCTATAACTTTCTTTTCTTTCACTTTGGCGATATGGTGCGTGTGGACCTCCATGTTTTGGACTTTCATCTGGTGTTAATCCACACCATTCCAATGTATTGAAAATGTATTCTTCAGCACCTTCTACAAATCTTGTTTGGTCTGTATCTTCTATTCTAACAATAAAATCACCACCATTTTGTTTAGCAAAAAGATAATTATACAAAACGGTTCTAACGCCTCCTAAATGTAAACCACCTGTTGGACTTGGTGCAAATCTTACTCGAACTTTTTTACTCATTTGGCAAATGTAAGAATGCAGCCCTTAAGTTGGATATTGGATTTATACAAGTTGCATTAAATCACTTAATTTGCACGAACACGAATTTATTTACCAATGGATCAGCAAAATAAAGACCCACTTCACGGCATTACGCTTGAACAAATATTGACATATTTGGTAGAAAACCATAGTTGGGAATACTTGGCTTCTGAAATTAATATCAATTGTTTCAAAAGCAATCCCAGCATAAAATCTAGTTTGACTTTTCTTAGAAAAACGCCTTGGGCAAGAACAAGGGTAGAAAATTTTTATCTGTATTTACTTAGAAGAGAGAAGAAAAATACGCCAAAGAGCTAAAACTTTATAACCATACTTTCAACCTTACAATATATTTGCCTTGATGCAAGATTTAGACGAAATAGAAATTAATAGCCAACCCGAGGAAGTTTATGATAAACGAACCTTTATTATTGATAGAGGGCAAGAGCCAATGCGTGTTGATAAATGGTTACAAATACGCACAGAGAACATTACACGTAATAAAATTCAACAAAGTATTGAAGCTGGCTTTTTAACAATTAATGGAAAAATTGTAAAAAGTAATTACAAAGTAAAGCCAGGAGATGAAGTGGTTTTGATGATGTATATTAACCCTGAATATACTGAACTTAAACCAGAGAACTTAAACTTAAATGTGGTGTATGAAGATGCAGATTTAATGGTGGTAAACAAACCGCCAAATATGGTGGTGCATCCAGGAGTTGGTAATTATACAGGCACTTTGTTAAATGGATTTCTGTATCATATGCTACAAGAAAATCCTGATTTGACTGAAGATGAATTACCACGTTTTGGATTGGTTCATCGTATTGATAAAAACACAACAGGCTTATTGGTATTGGCTAAAACACCTACTGCTGCTGCACATTTAGCAAAACAGTTTTTTAGTCATACTGTCAAAAGAAGATATGTTGCTTTGGTTTGGGGCAATTTAGAACAAGAGGAAGGAACCATAACAGGCAACATTGCAAGGCACGCTCAAAACAGAAAAATGTTTACTGTTTATGAAGAGCCAGAAATTGGCAAACACGCCATAACACACTATAAAGTTTTACAAAGATTTTACTATACTACACTTGTTGAATGTGTTTTGGAAACTGGAAGAACACACCAAATTCGTGTGCATATGAAACATATTGGGCATAACCTTTTTAATGATTGGGAATATGGTGGTGATAGAATTTTAAAAGGTACTGTTTACAGTAAATACAAGCAGTTTGTAGACAATTGTTTTGAGATTTGTCCACGCTGTGCTTTGCACGCTAGAGTGTTAGGTTTTATTCACCCAACAACTGGAGAAGAAATGATTTTTGAAGCTCCTTTGCCAGATGATATTAAAGCTGTAGTAACAAAATGGGAAACTTATTCCACTGCTAAAAAATTAGATCAAGAATAAACCTATTTGCGATGTTCGAATTTAGATGTACGATTTATATCATAATGACTAACTACTAATTGCTAGCTACTAACTACTCATTAATGTCTTATTCTATTCAACAAATTGCGAACATTCTTAATGCAAAATCAACAATTGTTGATGATGTAATTATTGAGCATTTGTTGATTGATAGTAGAAAGATTTCATTCCCCAAAACATCATTATTTTTTGCATTAGCTGGTCCAAGAAGAGATGGGCATCAATTTATAGAAGAAGTATATGAACGTGGGGTCAGAAGTTTTGTAGTTGATAAAAATTATGATTATTCAAACTATGCTGATGCTAATTTTTTTGTTGTAAATGATGTATTGAAAGCATTGCAACAACTAGCAGCATTTCATAGAAGTCAATTCAATATTCCTGTTATTGGCATTACAGGAAGCAATGGGAAAACCATTGTAAAAGAATGGTTGCATCAATTACTGCAAAATAGTTTCAATATTGTTAGAAGCCCACGTAGTTATAACTCACAAGTTGGTGTTCCCTTAAGTGTTTGGCAAATGAATAGCCAACACACACTTGGTAATTTTGAAGCAGGTATTTCTACCGTTGATGAAATGCAAAACCTTCAAGAAATTATTCAACCAACGTTTGGTATTCTAACTAATATTGGTAATGCTCACGATGATGGGTTTGAAAATCGTACTCAAAAAATAAAAGAGAAATTTAAGCTATTTGCAAACGTTGAAATACTTGTTTTTAATGGCGATGACGAAGAAATTAATGGACAAGTAAATCTACTAAATCTTACAAACAAATTTAGTTGGGGAAAAAATGCAAATGCCAATTTACAAATTATAAAGTTTACAAAAGATAATTTAACTACAACTATAGATGCTACTTATAAGAAAGAATTAATAAGCATTTCAGTTCCGTTTGTTGACGAAGCTTCTGTTCAAAATGCTTGCACTTGTTGGGCTACATTGTTAGCTCTAAATATTGATAAAAAAATTATTGAAAGCGGTATCAAACAATTACAGTCTGTAGAAATGAGAATGCAGCTGCAACC
>JANYEB010000007.1 GCA_025363355.1 Chitinophagaceae bacterium
GAAAATGGCATACAGTAATAACGATAACTATCATTTTATTGTATTGAATAACCAAAAATTTTATGGGTAAACTTTAGCCTGTAAGGGACGTTGCGTTAGTTAGGATTGAACCGCTAATATATAAATCCTCTGCATAATTCAAATAAAAAACCCCGTAAAGTTTTTCTTTACAGGGTTTTAAATAACCATCAATCACCATTAACTACCCACACTAATACTTGCCACATCGCTATAATCTCCAGCAACATCATCGCCAAAACGGTAAATGGCTTTGTATTTCCAAATAGCAGCACTGCCAACAGGCAAAGGTGCAGTATCAATATAATCAGGATAGGTATCTGTAGCTAAAAATACCCAGCTACCATTACCTCTGTCCACATAAATATCTATACCATCAAAATCACCTTTAGTCCACATAATTTCTGGTTTGCCACCTTGCACCAGCCTAAGTGTAATAATTGGTTTAGCAGCTTGCAAATCTGTTTTTGCAGCTTCTGTTCCCTCAATACCTAAATCTTTACCATCGGCTTCGGTATAATTACCTCTGCTTTTAATAACGTTAGCAATAGATGCAGCACGTTTAAAAATGCCTGGTGCCACAGCAGGTGGTGCAGCACCTAAAACTGGAGCAACTGGTGCAACAGATACACCTTGTTCAATACTATCTCTCAACTCATTTCTGTATTGCGTTAATTTTTTTACAAACTCGCCATACTGATTAACATAGTTTGTCCAGTATGCATAAAATAATGCAGCAGCCACCATATCGGCAACTTCGGCTACTGTTAAGCCATATTTTGCAGCATAAGTATTTAACTTATTAGCAAAATTTTGAAGCCAAGGCAATCTGTCGGCCTCAGCTCTTGGTATGAAATACTTTTTTATCATTTCTATTTATTTAATTATTTGTTAATTAATATTTTATAAAATATCGCCTGCTTGCAAAATCATTTTGCACACGTGCAAATGGCTCTGTAGTGCATGCAAACGGCTCTGTAGTGTACGCAAACGGCTCTGTAGTGTATGCAAACTGCTCTGTAGTGCATGCAAACTGCTCTGTAATGCATGCAAACGGCTCTGTAGTGTATGCAAACGGCTCTGTAGTGTATGCAAAACCATTTTGCACACGTGCAAATGATGTTGTAGTGTATGCAAAATGATATTGTAGAGAGGCAATATGAAAAGAACTAGATTTTTTGTATAAATAAAAGCTTGCAGCAAAGTTGCGAAGCAATTATAATTTGCGGTGGACTGTGGTTATGTAACATCATCAACATATAATAGAGTAAGTAACTAGTAAACAGTTGTTTGTTTTGAGGAATAAAAATAATGAGCAATTTTATTGGATACAAATTTTTAACTGCTAATTTTTTGTTAAAGTTCTTTGAATGAAGGTGATAGGGTTGTCACGCTGCGTTTATTGAAGTGTTAATTTGAGGTGATACAATAGACCTCTTTCATAATACATTTTCATTTGACGTTGTAAAAGCACTAGTTCGTCACTGCGAGGCACGAAGCAGTCTTTTTTTCAATGAGGAAGAATAGATTGCTTTGTTGGGCAAGAACCCAATCTCGCAAAGACATACAAGTAATTTTTGAAAGTGAATTATGAAAGGGACATAATATAGCTTTCTCTAAGCTTTAATTTCTAAGATGTTCATTTATAAAACAACCTTATTTTGCAGCAATGTATTTTTTTAGATTTGTTTATATTGTTGTTTACAGGGCTTTCTACATTTTGATTCATCAAAAAAAAGAAGCCAAGTGGGGGAGTGCTTTCTTGCATCAACTAGAAAAACAATTTGATGGCAGTTTTGATGAAAGAACCTTCAAGAAAATCATCTTCTATTATTCTTTAAAAGTGCCTGCAATATGCGATGCCTTTTTGCATTTGCACAATAAGAAAACCCAAAGAGACGAATGTGAAAGGCTGCTACACTATTTTATTTGCAGCAGCGTATTTGATAATTTTTTTGATAGAGAAGAATTGAGTGATGATGATATTGCAAAAATCACCTTCGATTCTAAAAACTATACTGTTACTAATTTCAATGAACGCATTTCTTTAAACGCCCATTTATTGATTTTGGATTTTGTGAGAGACAGAGAAAAATATTTGTCTGTGCTTAAAAAGGAGTATGATGTGCAAGTAGCTTCTCGTAAACAATTTGATACCAATATCACTAACGAACAAATTGAACATATTACATTAGAAAAAGGAGGCAATGCAGTATTGTTATGCAGTTTTTATTTAAACACACAAGCATCTATTCACGAAGAAAATTGTTGGTATAAGTTGGGCAATATTATTCAGTATGTAAACGATTTGTTTGACATTTATCGTGATTTGCAAAGTGGTTTGCAAACAATACCTAACAGAGTGCAAGATGCCAAAGCATTTAAAATCTATTATCAAAACTTGATAGATTCACTTAAAAAAGAGATAGCAGCTATTGATGTGCCACGCAAGCAAAAACTACATTTTACTATTTCTTTAATGGGCATTTGTGCACTGGGATTAATTGCTATTGAGCAGCTGATAAAGATTCAGGGTGATAATGAAAAACTACCACCTTTGCACACGTTAACTCGCAAAGAATTGATTATTGATATGGAGAAAAAAACTAATCTTTGGCAATGGATAAAAACAGTTTATTTGCTTAGTCGTAAGTCGTGAGTTTGTCGTAAATAAACGTAAGTCTTTCAATTTATCATTCATCATTCATAACTCATAATTCATAAAATGCACATTGTTTTATTTGATAACAAACATCGTCAAAAATTATATCCCTTAACACAAACAAGGGCTGTAGCAGATATTAGAACAGGTATTTTAACCAATAAAGAAAGATGGGAATATATTTCTGGCACCGAGGTTTTTGTTTTAACAGAAGATTATTTGCAGCCATTGTATAACGATTATGTATCTGGCGATATTTTATTGATTGATGCGTCTGTTATTTTTAATGAAGAGCAAGCAAGAAAAATATTACAAATACCATCTAGCTATTATGTTTCTTACTCTAAAGGATTTATTGCAGGCAGGTTTACCACCAATGAAAAATTTGACTTTGCTGCTTTAAATAATCTATCGTTTGATAAACTGATTAATTGGAAAGAAGAAGTGACTCGTTTAGATTATGCGTGGAATATTTTTCAACATAACGATGCATTCATCAAAAATGATTTTGCACTAATTACTGAAGGAAGAAAATCTCAACCAATTGATGCCTCTAACACAGTAATAAATCCAGATAATGTTTTTGTTGAAGATGGAGCAAATATTAGTTGCAGTGTTTTAAATGCTAGCACAGGACCTATTTACATTGGCAAAAATGCCACCATAATGGAAGGTTGTCTAATTCGTGGGGCATTTACCTTGGGCGAAAATAGTTTACTTAAAATGGGAACAAAAATTTATGGAGCAACCACACTTGGTCCTAACTGTGTTGGTGGTGGCGAAATAAAAAATATTGTAATGCAAGCCAACAGCAACAAAGCTCACGATGGATATTTAGGAGATAGTGTTATTGGCGAGTGGTGCAATTTTGGTGCAGCAACAAGTAATAGTAATGTAAAGAATACAGCAGGTGTTGTGCATATTTGGAACGAAGCATCTAAAGCACAAATAGCAGTTGGACAAAAATGTGGTGCCATCGTTGGCGATTACACCAAAACTGCAATTAACAGCTCTATTAACACAGGCTCGGTATATGGTGTTTGTTGCAATGTATTTGGTGCTGGATTGCTTCCTAAACAATTTAACGATTTTTCGTGGGGAGCAGAAGATAAATATGATTTAGATAAAGCTATTGCTGATATTGAAAACTGGAAGAAAATGAAACATCAAACTTTAAGCGAGGTTGAAATTAATGTATTGAAATACTTGTATAGTAGTCACTAGTTAGTATTTAGTAGTTAGACAAAACCATTTGAAATATATTCTTATATAACTTGCTCACTCCCCTTTAGGGGTTGTGGGTTTAAATTAAAAATATGCGTAAACAAATTGCAGCAGCAAACTGGAAAATGAATTTAACTTATCAACAAGCAGAAAGTTTGGTTGATAATCTATTGGCTTTACCTCATCAATTAGCAGCACATCAAGAAGCAATATTTGCAGTGCCTTTTCCGTATTTAACTATGGTTGCAGACAAGTTAAAGGGAAAACAAAATGTATATGTAGCAGCACAAAACTGTTATACCAAAAAAAGTGGAGCTTTTACTGGAGAAACAAGTGTTGAAATGTTGGCTTCAATAGGAGTGAAGCACATTGTTATTGGGCATAGTGAAAGACGTGAGTATTTCAACGAAACCAATGAAATATTGGCACAAAAAGTTGATATCTGTTTAGAAAATAATATGACTCCTATTTTTTGTTGTGGAGAGCCTTTAAGTGTTAGAGAAGCAAATGAACAAGATGCTTTTGTTGCAAAACAATTAAAAGAATCATTATATCATTTATCTGCTGATGCTATTCAAAAAGTAGTCATTGCTTATGAACCAATTTGGGCAATAGGAACTGGCAAAACAGCTACAAGCCAACAAGCACAGGATATACAAGCTTTTATTCGTCAGCAATTAGCTGGACAATATGGTGAAACTGTTGCTAATAATATTTCTATTTTATATGGAGGTAGTGTAAAAGCTTCTAATGCAAAAGAAATTTTTTCTCAGCCTGATGTTGATGGAGGTTTAGTAGGTGGAGCAGCTTTAATTGCAGAAGAATTTAATACCATCATCAATAGTTTAAAATAATCTTTTACAACAGAGTTAACAGAGTTTTTCACTGAGAAAAGGAGAAAGAAAATTTTAATACTGTGCTACTCTGTGTTACTTTCTTTGTGGTAAAATTTTTGCTCTGATTATTTTATATTAAAGAGTTTCAACAAATCAATGAATAAACTTACTCTCTCAATTTTTAGTTTTTTAGTTTTTAATTTTTATTCTTTTTCACAGAAAACAAATTATCCCTTCTTTCAAAATATAAAAGGAGATAGGAAAGTTTTTGCTGATACTGCTATTTTGCATGTTGCACCAAGTACAGGTGCTGCTACTGGAGACACGCTTTATCTTGGCGATAACATTAGTATTCTAATGGAAGTGCCTTATAGTGAAATTAGAAACAATATTGCTTCGCCTTGGTTTAAGATTACGTATAGAAAAGGTGGTTATACTAAAGTGGGTTTTATTTCTGCTGTTGATGTTGCTATCAATGATAACCAAACTGCCAAGGATGTTGAATTTGTTTGGGGGCTTGAGAAGAATACCAGAACTGATAGTGTTGTAAATGGCGAAATAAAATTTTCGAACCATTACTCAGCAAAACTTAAAGTGAAAGGCACTAATAAAAAATGGATGGATGAAGTCATTGACATTCCTGCATCAATGAATGTTGATACTGTTATGGAAATATCATTTAAAAAAACAAAACTGAATGGTAGCAGGGGAGTAGTGCAAATTGAATTTTGTTCTACCACCATTAAATCTGTAATTTACCAGTATAATATTATTCTTTGCAACAAGAATAAGTTTGCACAACTAGAGGTTATTAATACCATTCAAAAGCCACAAAAAGAATTAAGACCACTAAGAAGTTCTTATATTTTTTCATCAAATAAAATTGTTTTTAAGATGAGTGGATTTCTGGATGGAGATAAAGAACTTGACACTTATAAATGGAAAGATTGCAGCATTATAAAATTGTAAGTTTTTTTGTTTTTTAAAACTGTTTTCCTTTATGTTTGCAGTCACAAAAAAAGGTCCTTTAGCCGAGTGGTTAGGCAAAGCTCTGCAAAAGCTTCTACACCAGTTCGAATCTGGTAGGGACCTCAAAATTAAAAAAGAGTGCTAATTATTTAGTACTCTTTTTTAATTTAGTGAATAATAGACATCATTCTCTAGATGCTATAATAATTAACCTTCTAATTCCATTATTTTTTCAAATAATTCTTCGTATTGTTTGTTAGCAGTTGCTAATGCTGCTTTTACAGTATTATATGAAGTTTCTAATGCAACAAACTTGGTTCTGTCAGCATAATTATCAGGGTTGCCTAAATCATCCTCTATAGTAGCTTTCTTTGTATTTAAATTAGCAATATCTCCTTCTAATTTTTCAAATGTTCTTTTTAGTTTCTGAAGTTCTTTGCTGAATTCGTTTCTCGTTTCTTGTTTCTCGGTGTTAGTGTTTCTTGTTTCCTGTTTATCGATCTTTACGTTTGTTGTTTGTTGTTTTTCGTTATCAACTTTTGCTTTTGCCCCCTGAAGTTTTAAATTATTCGCTTCTCTTTCTTTCCATTGAGTCCATTCGGCATAAGTTCCTTTAAACTCTTTAATAATTCCATCTTCAATTTCCCAAATTTTATTGGCAGCCATTGATATAAAATATCTATCGTGACTAACTAATAAATAACTTCCTTCATACTTACTTAAAGCTTCTGCAAGCAACTCAACACTGTGCATATCTAAGTGATTCGTAGGCTCATCTAACAACAAGAAATTACTTTTCCCCGCAATAACTTTTGCTAATGCTACACGAGCTTTTTCTCCCCCACTCAATACTCTTATTTTTTTATCAGCATCATCTCCACTAAACAAAAAGCAACCTAACAAACTTCTTAATTCAAGGTCTGTTTTATTGCTACCACACAATTGCATTTCTTCTAAAATAGTATTGTTGACATTAAGTGCTTCTAATTGATGTTGTGCATAAAAACTTTCATCAACATTATGTCCTGCAACCCTTTCTCCTGTTACATTTTCAGTACCAGATACGATTCTCAAAACTGTAGATTTACCTTTACCATTTGCACCAACCAAAGCAATTTTATCACCTCTATTTATTTCAATTGAGGCATTATTTAAAATTTCAATTTCACCAAAATTTTTGCTAACATTTTTTAACTCACTAATAATTTTTCCAGGTTGTTTATCAATTCTAAAATTTATTTTAATGTTGGGTCTTTCTATTTCAGTTTGTTCAATGCGTTCAATTTTATCTAAACGTTTAACAATACTTTGTGCAGCTGCAGCCTTACTTGCTTTGGCTTTAAAACGTTCTACAAATTTTTCTTGCTGACGAATGTAATCTTGCTGATTTTCGTAAGCTTTTTGCTGCAACTCAACTCTTACAGCTTTTTCCTGCTCATAAAACTCATAATTACCAGAATAAATATGCAACTCTTGCTGATATAATTCAACAATTTTATTCACCATTCTATTCAAGAAAAATTTATCGTGGCTTACAATTACCACACTTCCTTTATAAAACAATAAATACCTTTCTAACCACTCAATACTTGGTAAATCCAGGTGATTCGTAGGCTCATCCAGTAATAAAACATCGGGTTGTTGTAAAATCATTTTTGCCAATAACACACGCATCCTCCAACCTCCACTAAACTCTTTATAGGGGCGTTTAATATCTTTATCGCTAAAGCCTAAACCGTGCAAAACTTCTTCTGTTTTATATTCAATTTCGTAGCCACCTGCAATTTCTAAGTCGTGCAATTTTTCTGAGTATAGTAATAACAATTCATCGCTGCTATCAGTTTCTAATTGAGCTGTTATTTCCTCAATTTCTTTTTCAATACTTTTTACTTTTTCAAAAGCAGAAAGAGCTACTTCAAGTATAGAATCGTTTGTATCAAAGCTTAACAAATCT
This sequence comes from Chitinophagaceae bacterium, assembly GCA_025363355.1. Classification (GTDB taxonomy): domain Bacteria; phylum Bacteroidota; class Bacteroidia; order Chitinophagales; family Chitinophagaceae; genus CAIVPM01. Next base: position 7,664 of record JANYEB010000007.1, read on the forward strand.
TGGTGCAAATAACCAATGGTAGTTTCTCTACCTTTCTCAACAGAGCCTTTGCTAGGTGTGTATTCTCCAACCAACACTTTAAATAAAGTAGATTTTCCAGTACCATTATATCCAATCAATCCAATTCTTTCTCCTGGATTTATATGCCAAGTTGCATCTTCTACAATTACCCTTGCTCCAAATTCAAAAGTCACGTTCTGTAATCCTATTAACATTGTATTATTTAAAAAGTTTAAATTTAAAAGTTCATTTACTACTTACCATTCACCACTAGCTTTTTGCTAAAATGTAAATAACCGAACTACATTTTTTTGAGTTGAATAATGCCTTGCAGTTTGACATCATACCAACAAAAAAGGCTTTCACTAGATTCTGTTCCCCTGTTTTATATTGTTCACTCAACATAGAAACATATACGCTATCAAACCACATTGGTTTTGTTGATTCTATTTTAAAGCCAAATTGTTTTGCCAAAATTTCCATACTGGCTGGTGAAAAATGATATAAATGTCTTGGCACATCGTATCCTGCCCAAAATTCTTTGTAATAATTTGCATCGTAAGATGTATAGTTTGGAACAGCAATTACTAATCTTCCATCTTTTTTAAGAACAGTTTGAAACTGCTGCATATATTCTTTTAAATTATGGATATGTTCTAATACATGCCACAATGTAATTGCATCAAAGCTTTCCTTTTCAAGATTGAATAATTCAGTAGGATTTTCAAGCTCAAGATTGTATTTAGATTTTGCATTTGCACGAGCAATATCATCTGGTTCAAGTGCTGTAACCTTCCATCCAGCTTGAATCATTGTGTTTGTAAATGCTCCAATACCTGCACCAACATCTAACAAGTTTCCAGTTTGTTTATTGGTGACATTTTTTATTAGATTTCGTTTGGAAACAAGCGTAAAATTCCTTACCGTATGGTAGACTTTACTTATGAATCCTTGCTTAGTATCTGAATGAGAAATATAATTTTGAGATTGATAGTATTTGCCAATTTCACTTTCAACAGCAACATTTTGGGTAAAAGCCAATGTACAATCATCACATTTCACTATTTGAAAAACCTCTTGACTTACCGTATAATCCTTTGCCTGAAGCAGTTTGCTAAGTTTATTACTGCCACAGCTGGGGCAGTTCGTATAATTTATTGTTGATGCCATTATTGCTTAATTTCAATCGCAGCAAATATGACACGACTTGCAACAATTATCAAATCTAATATTAGGTGTTGGAGATTAATTCTGATGTATCTACTTATTAGCTAAATACACTCCTCCCAAGATAACAGTTAATCCTAAAAAATGAAATGCAGTGATATGTTCATGATTAATTAAACCCCAAGCAATAGCTACAAAAGGAATTCCATAAGTTACAGTAGAAGCAAAAATACCCCCTGCTCTTTTCATTAACATATAAAATAAAATGGATGCAATGGCTGTTCCTAGAATTCCTAAAACACTTGCAGCAGATGTGGCAATTAAATATTTGCTTTCGCTAATGGGCAAAGAAAAGTATCCTGTTAAAAATAAGATAATCAACGATGGAATAATCAGGCTAGAAAAAGCGATAGCAGCAATTTGTATAGATGGTACACCTGATAATTTTTTGATGACCATATTTACATTTAAGCCATATAAAACAGTAGCCAATATTACATATCCAATATACAATGCATCGTTAATAGGCTGACCTTTAGTATTGGCATAAATTAAAATTCCACTACCAACTAATCCTATTAATATACCCAATAATTTTTGTGTGCTAACAATGAGTTGAAAAAAGAATGCACCCACTAAAATTACAAACAATGGCGTAAGAGAATTTAAACTGCCAGCAATGCCACCACCAATTTTGGTTTCGGCAATACAAAATAAAAATGCAGGAAAAAAGCTACCCAACAAACCACTCATTACAACATAAATCAAAACATCTTTCGACAAATTTCTTAATGCTTTAAGAGCAAAAGGAAGCATAATAACTCCTGCAGATAACATTCTAATGGCAGCTACTTCATAAGGAGTTAAAATTGGTTTTGAAAAATCGTGATTTTCAAACATACCTAGTTTCATTAGCTCGAAACTACTGCCCCAAATAAGACAAAGTGCTACAAAAAGAATCCAATTAATTAGTTTATGACTCACAGTAAAGTTTTGGCAAATGTGGGCGAATTAGTTTAACTAAAAAAACAAAGCCGCAGATTATTGATCTGCGGCTGTTATCTTTTTATAATTATTTTATACTCTTAAAGATTCTGCTCCAACGTGGACCTTTATCCCAGCTAAACCAAATCAAAGACGCTTTACCAACAATATGTGTTTCGGGAACAAATCCCCAAAAACGACTATCCTGACTATTGTGCCTATTATCACCCATCATCCAATAATAATTATATTTAAAAGTGTAGGTGGTAGTTTTATTATTGTCAATGTAAATACCATCGGCTTTTTTGTCTAAGCTATGACCTTCATAGACAGTAATGGCTCTTTCATATAAAGGAAGTGTTGAATCGTTTAAAGCTACTGTTGCCCCTTTTTTAGGAATCCAAATCTTGCCATAATTATCAACATCCCAATTATAATGAACAGCATCATAAGGGAACACTCTGCCTTTTGAATAATTTACATAATTCTCATTCTTGCTACGTTGAATTTTAATGTAAGATAATTTAATAATATTCACTGCCTCTGAAGCTGTTAATGAAATTTCAGCTACGCCGTTTTTTACTAAAGAATCATTGATTTCTGTTCTATAGTCTTCGTACTTATCATCATTTCTAACATTGATATTTGCTTCTTTTTTTAAAGCATCAAAGTCAATTGGCTTTTTATCAGTACTAGTAATTGTGTAAGTTGTTTGAGCATCTTGACCAACAAATGCAGGAGCATTGTTTACAAACAAATAACTGTTTTTAATTTCTATGGTATCACCAGCAATACCCACACAACGTTTAATGTAATTATCTGTTTTATCCATTGGATGAACAATAATATGTTCGCCAAAATTATTCCAAGTTGCATCTCTGCCATAAGCACGAACCACATCATAATATGGCGTTTGAGAACCAAAGTTTGGAAGATTGATAATTGTATCTCCAGCAGGGAAGTTAAATACTGTTACATCATTTCTTTCAACATTTGTATAACCTGGCAATCTTTTATAATCTAATTGAATCCATTTTAAATAAGATGGAGTTTGAGAAAAAGGTAAGAGGTTATGTACAAATGGAAAACTTAAAGGAGTTTTAGGAATTCTTTGTCCGTAAGCAATTTTGTTTACAAAAAGGAAATCATTCACCTGCAAAGTTTTTTCCATACTACCAGTAGGAATTACGTAAGCTTCAAAAACAAAAGTTCTAATAATAGTTGCAGCAACAATAGCAAATACACCAGCATCAATCCATTCACGTGAAGCAGGTTTTTTATAATTATTTAAAGCAGCGATTCCAATGTATCTTACTTTTTTGCTGAAGCCTAAATATGGAAAATATAAAAATGGAAAGAAGGTAACCAATGTATGTTCTACAACACTCACTTTACCAAATAACATTGAGAAGATAATAGTAATCCAAATAGTTATAAACTGACCAGCAATAGGAATCAATTGCAACCAAAACCAATACTTTTTAATCTCACATTTTTCTACAATCAGCCAAGTATTATAAAAAGGAATGAAAGCTTTCCAGCTTTCTATTCCCGCTTTTTTAAACATTCCATACATTCCAATATGCCAGCCAATCGTTCCAATAATTAGTAAGAATAAACCCATAGTAGTTTTTTAAGTGGTGCAAATGTAGGTTTCTAAACCTTTGTTTGGGCTGTATGTGTGTAGATGACAAAAATTATTACAAATGAAATGTTAAAATGTTCAGTGTTTATCAGATTCAAGTCGTTTCATTAACCCTTCATAACCCCATTTCATTAACACATCGTGGTTATATTGAAACAATGGTTTTAGTATGAACGAGAAATAATTCATCCAAGGTTTGTTGGTAATCACATTCCAATAATATGTAACTGAAGTTACTCCATTTTGATGTTCAAATACCCAAGTGCCATTACCTTCCAATTCTCCATAAGCAATTCCAGATAATTTTTGATATTCTATTCTTTCTGTAAGTTCCATTGAAAATTTTAACTTATATGGCAATATACTTTTCCAAGTATATTCTCTAATGCCATTAATTCCATTATCGTTTCCCTTATCAATTTCATTAACTGCCAAAACACCTTTCCACCAATTTGGCCACTCAGTTGAGCTTGAGATAATATCCCAAACTTGTTCAGTTGGTGCATTAAATTTCCATTTTGTAACAAAGCTGTATTGCGTGGGCATAAAGCAAAATAAGCAAGTATTGATAATTAAGTTGGATATTTTATCATAGTCAGCATCAAAATTCAACTTTTTTGAATCGGAATAATATGATTTATAAATTTTGCTTAATGTATTAAAATGTGGATAACTACCCCTTATCTCAACCTATTTGCCTGCCATTTTTCACCCTCAAAAACCTATATTTGCAGCCCTATAACCCCTTGCCCCTAAAGGGGGAATTACGTAGGATAAAAAATCATTTTCAAAACTCCCTTTAGGGTGGGGGTGAACATAATTTATGGAAGAAAATCAATTACCAGAACAAACAAGCGATAACGATCGTGTAATACAGGTTCCCATCGAGGAACAAATGAAAACTGCATATATCGACTACTCAATGTCGGTTATTGTTGGTCGTGCTTTACCCGATGTAAGAGATGGCTTTAAACCGGTTCACCGCAGGGTATTGTATGCAATGAACGAGTTGAGTAATGGCAGCACAAAACCTTATAAAAAAAGTGCAAGAATTGTGGGTGAAGTAATGGGTAAATATCACCCCCACGGCGATGCCAGTATTTACGATACTTTGGTGCGTATGGCTCAAGAGTTTACGATGAGGCATACAATGGTTGATGGGCAAGGTAACTTTGGTACACAAGATGGTGACCCACCAGCAGCAATGCGTTATACCGAGGTGCGATTGCAAAAATTTGCAGAAGCAATGTTGGAAGATATTGAAAAAGACACGGTTGACTTTCAATCAAATTTTGATGATAGCTTACAAGAGCCAACTGTTTTACCAACACGTATTCCGCAATTATTAATCAATGGTAGTAGTGGTATTGCAGTAGGTATGGCAACCAATATGATGCCTCACAATTTAAGTGAAGTGATTGATGGATGTATTGCCTACGTTGAGAATAGAGAGATTACACCAGAAGAAATGTTGCAGTTTGTAAAAGCTCCAGATTTTCCTACAGGTGGCGTTATTTATGGAATGGAAGGTGTGAAACAAGGAATGTTAACGGGTAGAGGAAGAGTGGTGGTTCGTGGTAAATGTCAAATTGATACCAAGCCAAGTGGACGCGAACAAATTGTAATTACTGAAGTTCCTTACCAAGTAAGTTTAGATGGATTGACTGATAAAATTGGTCAGTTGGTGAATGACAAAACCATTGATGGTATTGCTCACGTAAACAACGAAAGTAATAAACGTGAAGGCACTCGTATTGTGGTTGATTTAAAGCGTGATGCTGTTGCCAATATTGTAATTAATATGTTGTATAAACATACTGAATTGCAAACAAGTTTTGGTATCAATAACGTTGCTATTAGCAAGGGTCGTCCACGTATTTTTAACGTGAGAGATTTGATTGCCGAGTTCATTGAATTTAGAATGGACGTTGTAATTCGCAGAGCAAAATTTGAATTAAAGAAAGCAGAAGAAAGAGCTCATTTATTAGAAGGATATTTGAAAATTATTGCAGATAAAGATCATTTGGATGCAGCCATTTCAATCATTCGTGGAAGTGCTACACCAGATGAAGCTAAGAAATCTTTAATTGCAAAATCAGTTGAAGATAAATGGTTTTTGCCAGCAACATTGTTCAATGAAGATGCTATCAAACATTACCAACAAGGTATTGGTTTAAGCGAAAAACAAGCACAGGCTATTCTTGAATTGCGTTTACAACGCCTTACAGGAATGGAACGTGAGAAAATTATTGAAGAGTTTAATGGCTTGATGATAACCATTGGAAGATTGAAAGATTTATTGGCAAGCGAACCTTTACGTTTTGATTTAATTAAAACAGAATTGCTTGAAATAAAAACGAAGTTCGGTGAACCTCGTCGTAGTGAAATTCAATATTTAGCCGATGAAATGAATATGTTGGATTTCATTAAAGAAGAAGATGTGGTAATTACTATTTCACACTTAGGATATGTGAAACGCACAACAGGCAGCGATTACAGGGCTCAGAAACGTGGTGGCAAGGGTGCGATTGGTGCTAAAACAAGAGATGAAGATTATGTTGAACATTTGTTTGTTGCCTCTACACACGACACGATGTTATTCTTTACAGAAAAAGGAAGATGTTTTTGGTTAAAGGTTTATGAAATACCTGATGGTGAAAAAGCTGGTAAAGGAAGGGCTATTCAAAACTTAATTCAAATTCCACCGGACGATAAAGTAAAAGCAATTATTGAAGTTAGAAACCTTGAAGATAAAGAATCACTTGCAGGAAGATATATTGTGCTTTGTACTAAACAAGGTGTAATTAAAAAAACTGATTTAGAAGATTTTAGTCGCCCAAGAACAAATGGTATTAATGCCATTACAATTAGCGAAGGAGATGAATTATTGGAAGCTAAACTAACTGATGGCAATTGTGAAATTATGTTGGCAGTTAAAAGTGGTAGAGCGATTCGTTTCCCTGAAGAAAAAGTTCGTTCAACAGGTCGTGGTGCAATTGGTGTTTATGGTATTGATGTAGATGATACAAAAGATGAGGTGGTAGGTATGATTTGCATTAACAGAGATGACAGAAGCAAAACTGTTTTGGTAGTAAGTGAAAAAGGTTTTGGAAAACGTACACCATTAATTGATGCTGATGGAGAGGATGTTTATAGAATCACAAACCGTGGTGGCAAAGGAGTTAAGACTATTAACGTTACCGAAAAAACAGGTAAACTAGTTGGTATATTAGATGTAATGGAAAACGAAGATTTGATTATTACTTGCGAAAGCGGTATTACGATTCGTACTAAAATTTCTGCTATCAAACAAAGTGGTAGAGCAACACAAGGTGTTACTTTAATTAAATTAAAAACTGGAGATTCTATTGCTGCTATTTCTAAAATTGAAGAACAAGAAGATGAGGAAGAAGTGGTGGCAACTGAGGAAGGATTAGAAGTGAGTGGGGAATTAGTAGAAGGTGATTCAGAAGTAGCAAGTGGTGAAGAAGAAACTGCTGCTGAAAGTGATGATGAACCAACAGCTGAATAAACTAATTTGACCTTGAGGATTTAAAACCTTCAAGGTCTTTTTATGTAATTTATAATTTATACACATCTACATAGTCCATATAAAAATATTTAATTAATCATTAACTAAAACGGATGAAAAAAATAACACTAACGATTGCATCAAATGTATTATTCATTGCAGCAATTTTTGCCCAAAGCAAAGAACTGAAAGAAGTTGAAAAGAATTATTTACTTGGGAAAATAGAACCAGCTAAAGAGATTATTGACAAACTTGTATCAAATCCAGCAAATGTAAATAATGCTGACATTTGGATTTGGAAAAGTACATTAGATGCTGAAGTAAGTAACAATGATGCACTAAAGGCTAAGTGTGCAGACTGTTTAACATCTAGTTTTGAAGCTTTTAAAAAGTATGAGGCTTTAGATAAATCTTTTGCTTTAGCATCACAGCTTCCTTTTAAATGGAAGTCACTAGGAATAATGTATGATAAATACTACAGTGTTGGTAGAGATTTCTATAAAGAAAAAAATTATATAGCTGCATTTGAAAACTTTGAAAAAGCTGCTTATTTCTCTAATATTATAATGAAGAAAGATATACGTAGTAATAAAGGTGCTTTAGATACACTTCCTATTTTAATGAGTGGATATGCTGCACAAAATGCACAAAAAGTAAACGAAGCATTGCACTACTATTCAATTGCAGCTGATTTTAAATTTGGTGGAGAAACGGATTTGGATATGTACAAATATCTTTTATTCAACTACAGCGAAATAAAAGACAAAGCTAATTTTGAAAAATATTATGCCATTGCTCAAGAAAAATACCCAAAAGAAAATTTTGAAGATTATAGATTCGACTTCATTGCAAAAAACCTTTCATTAGATGAGAAGTTAGCTTTCTATGATACAGAAGATGCCAAAGGCAATTTAAGTGCATCAGCCTATATGAGTTTTGGAGAGATGTTTGCAAATCTTAAGAAAGAAGAAAAACTTGCTCTTGAAAAAGATCCTGCAAAAAAAAGGTCATTACAATTAAAAGCTATAGAAGCATTCAAAAAATCATATCAAAAAAACAATGATGTTTTAGCTGGCTTTAACGTAGGGGTTTTGTATTATAATGAGTATAACGAATTAGATGAACAACGTTCTGAAAACGTTAAAAAAATGCAGGAAATTAATGCAAATAAACCTGTAGAAAAAGACCCTAAGAAAAAAGCTGTCACAGATGCAAAAATAAAAGAACAAATTGATCCTCTAAAAAAGGCTAATGTAGAATTAGAACCTAAAATTATGATTGCGGTTGATAATGGAATTGAGTGGTTAGAAAAAACATACACTGCTTTAAAAGACAAAGCCGCAAAAACAAAACCAGAAAAAACTAGCTTTAAAAATACTGTTAAATTTCTTGGCTTATTTTATGAATTAAAAAGGGATAAAGCAAAAGGAAAAGATTTAAAAGCTTATGAAACTTTTGAAATAAAAAGTAAACAGTATTATGAAGTTTACGACAAACTATAAATGAACTTATTTTAATAACTCAATATCATTTCCTATATACAAGCTTTATACAATGCTGATTTTTTTATATACCGTTTATCTGGGCTGAATATAAAAAAACAAGAGCCGCCTTTAATCGAATTTACAATTGGTTCACAAAGTTCTTCTGGTACAGCAGGGCAGCCTTGGCTGCGACCCAATCTGCCAAATTGATTAATGAAAGATTCACTAACATACGATGCTCCATGTACAACAATACCTCTATCTTCAGCAATATCATTAATACCTTTTTCTGCACCTTTTAATTTTAATGATAAACCGTGAGCACCTTGATATGTACCTGCTGTTAGATAAAAACCAAGACTAGATTGATAGGAATTTAATTTGTTTGAAAATGACTTTGCAAACTCATCACCAGAGTTGCGACCATGAGCTACATAGGTATTAAACAATACTTTTTTATTATCTATATCAATAATATAAAGTCTTTTTGAATTAGAAGATTGAGATAAATCTGCAATGGAAAGTAGGTTAGGTTTTTCTATATGCTGTTTTTTAGATAGGACATTTCTTTCTGCAATTGCTTTGTCAAAAATATCTCTACTTAATCCGATTTTAGATAATTCTAACTCATCATAAAGGTTGCATTCTTTGATGCTTCTAGTAATGGCTATGTCAGCTTTCCTTTGTTTTTTAACACTAGAAGTTGCACCCAAGAATAAAGCTAGCAGTAGAAGAGTAATTCTACTTTTATAAAAGAAAATTTGCATAGAGTGTATTTAAATAGAGGGTGATTAATTTTTATTTAAGAATGTAAGTTAGAACTTGAAAAGAAAAGGTTTTGTTAAAATTATGATAACGATTATCAGCAATGATATAAATAGTGCTTTCTATGATGTATTATCTCTACAAAAAATCATTCTGAAGTTTCTAGTTTTGAATAGCAAAAAATTGCGAGCTTAGATATTGTATGTTTACCTTTTTGTCTGTCAATTATTGTTTGTTTAAACTCTGATGAATTGAAACTTTTTAGTAAAAAAAAATTTCTTTACAGCAAAAGTAAATCTGTCATTATTTGTCAGGCTAATGCTTATTTTAAATGCTTCTTTATTGTCTGGGTTTATTAATATTCCATTGTAAACTTTTGCTGTGTTGTTCCAATCAAGAGCCTTGAAAATAATTGAATTATCAAGTGACTTCCCATATATTTTATTGTCTACTCCAAGATACATTTGCACTTGCTTTTCAGGATGCGATTGGTCTTTCCATTTTCCTATAATGCTGGTTGTTGTTTGTGAGAAAGCAGACAGGGAAATAAAGAGTAAAATTGTTGTAACTATTGGTTTTGTTTTTTTCGTTCTTGTACCTTGTCAAACTCTGCTTCATATTCTTTAAACTCTGTTCCTAATAACTTATCCCAAATTCTAAAATGCACGCCATAGTTACCTTTGAACTTGCTGTGGTGCATATTATGATGTGTGCTTGAAGTTAAAAACCTTAACCAACTTTTATTAAAATTTGCAGGATAAAACTCGTAACCAAGATGAGCTTTAATATTGTCCAACAAACCCCAAAGTTGCACAAATGCTAATACTGGTGCGTATGTTGGTAAAAAGAAGGCAATAGGAAAAATCCAGGAGGACAATAAAAATGGTTCTACCCAGTGAAATGAAATTGATGTGAATGGATTGACATCAACACTTTTATGATGTTCCAGATGAACGTAACGAAAAATTTTAGGATGGTGTAATAGCCTATGACACCAGTAAAACCAAGTATCGTCAATAAACAGTAAAATGAAAAAGCCAGCTACACCAAATATTGGACTATGGTCGGAGAAGTTGGTGTAAATTTTAGTAAAACCTTTTGCACTTAGATAAACTACAATGCTGCTAAATAAAGCACCAACCATTAATGTGAAAACAGCATTTTTTAATTCTGCTTTTATTTGTTTAGCGTCCACTCTTTCTTTTAGTTGGATACGCCAATTTTGGAATCGCTTTTTAAATTGCTTCCAAAATAAGAAGTAAGCGATGGTTATTAATGAGCCATTCATTATTAACCCTGCCATAAAACCTTGTGGAAAATTGCTAAGAATTTGTTTTAATGCTTCCATAAATCGTTTACTTTTTTGTTTGATTGCAAAACTCAGTACACGATTTTTAAAAGCACTTAACATTTGTTACATAATTATCTTCCTCCTTATTCTTGAAAGGCTTTGTGGCTTTATTCCTAAGTAAGAAGCTATGTATTGTATAGGAATGTTTTGAAGTATGCCTGGTTGATTTTCCATCAGTTTTTTATAGCGTTGTTCAGAAACAAGTGTGGCTAAATCATTTACTCTGATTTCGGTGGATGCAATAGCTTGTTCAAAAATAATGAGGCTGAACTTTTAAAGTTTTCGCTACTATCAATGAGTGTTACAAGGTTAGGTCTTGAAATCCTTAGCAGTTCACATTCAGTAATACACTCTACATTTTCTTTTGCTTTTTTTTGATTGATGAAACTTAAAAACGGAGCAAAGAAACTGTTTGCCGAGTTTATGTGGCTTGTTACTTCGTCTCCATTTTCATCATAGTAAAACAGTCTCATAAAACCCGAAGCAATAAAATATAAATAGTGAGGAATTTTGTCTTGCTCTTCTATAATACAATTTTTGGCAATAGTTACAAGTTCAAAATAACTGTTGCAAAGCTTTATGTCTGTCTCTGTTAATGAAACAGTTTGAGATATGGTGTCAATTAATTTTTTCTGCATTTGCAAATATAAGTTTCATATCGTTTTAGGGTCTGTAGTAGGGTGACGCACAACGAAAAAGGCTTAGCGTTGTTGGGCAATTTGAAAAACGTAAGCCACAACTAAAGCACAATATTGTTTTGACCTGTCCTGAATTTAGTTGACTCAATTAATAGATAAAATCTTGAATTGTGTTGATGAAGCTTACAAAGTCCTGCATCAATAATGCTAAACCCAATATTGCCTGCTGTCTTTCTCTGTCCACTAAGCACTATTTGACACTTGTTTTGGGTTTTGATTTCTGTCAAATATCTTTCTAAATGACTTACCAATGCTGTATGTCAAACTCATTGTAACACACATTGGACATACACCAAAACGAAAAAATGTAAGTGCTACTTTTTTATACCAAGGTAGATTGGCTGAAATAATTGGGCAACTTACTCCATCTCCTTCAAATTCCTTAATGCCCCAAATATTGATTGACTCTTTACTCATTGTTTTTTATTTTATTTTGGTATTCGTGAATCTTCGATTTCATTTGAAACTGATTTAAGTTATCCAAAAAAGTGATAAATACACATTGATAATAGTGCCACAGACACAATGTAAAGAATGATTTTTGTTCTACTTTTCATAGCTATAAGTTTAAGAGGTTTTCAATTGTTGATTTCATTTCTTCGTCTGTGCTGGCTATACTTAATTGCTTTAACTGTTTGTGAGTTTTGGGATTTATAAAAGTTACAATACCCGATGTTTCTATTGATACTTTTTTATCTTTTGTCAAACCACAAGATTTAAGTAAATGCCCCATTCCTTTTCGTGGTGTTGTAGTTACAGCTTCGTAAATATTCTCTTTTTGCAATGATAACTTTGAGGCTAATTTGGTTGTGTCATTTGTAAGGTCATTAAAATAAATCGTTACTCCTTTTGCTGCATAAGGCATTAGCAATTCTCCAAATCTTTGTCCGTTTGCTTTGCATATTGAACACCAATTTGCTCTATTGACTACTGCAATTAATTTAGGATTTTCCGATTGCTTTGGAATACCTTGGTTGTCTTGTGCATTACTCACAAAACTTGATGCCATTAGTAAAATGGAAAATAGCGATTTTAATTTTTTCATTTTGAATTTAATTTGATTCAACTATTAATACCAAAACATTCTTTCAATCACCCAATCATTGAAAAATATTTTGAGTTGAAGATACTAAAGGCAAAATAAAAAAAGGGCTGTTAAGCCCCATGTTCCATTTCTTTTTCTCTTTTTATTTGTTGTATGCACTTGTATTGCTGGTTGGCTGCGGTGTGTTTATTTTTCCAACCCATTTTTTGCATCAGGCTTCCCATTGGTTCTTTGTAAAAGAAAATTGCTTTTAAAATCCGTTGACAATTCTCTGTAATTTTTGTTAGCCAAGAAGTAACTTTTTCTTCTTTTGTTGGTTCAGATTTTAATTCAAATGCAAACTGTTCACTTTCTTGTTGATACTTGTCGAAGTTGTCGACTGTTATGAGTTTATTATCTCTCAACCTTTTCAGCCAAAGATTTCTGGCTATAGCGAATATGTAAGTTTTAAGTGATGAAGTAAGAACGAAGTCTGTGCGTCTTATTTTTTGAAGCAATACAATAATAGCTTCTTGAAAAATATCTTCTGCGTCTTCGGTACTTCCAAAGTTTTGAATTATATGTGTCGCCACAGCAGGGAAATAAAATTTATACAAAACTTCAAATGAAGCGTTGTCTTCATTTTTAAGATTGTCAAGAAGGGCTTTGTCCGATATTATTTGCATTTGATTATAAAATTAGTTAATTGTCTATACCCAAACTGTTGCAATATCACCCAAAGTTTTGAAATTTATTTTATCTGCTTGAATTATTAGAGGGGTCAAATAGGAGTTACCGTTAACGAACAGGGCTTTGTGCAGGTTGGGGAATTCGAGTTCCGTCAGCCCATAACCGAAGTTGAGAATTATCCAGAACATTCGGGACTGATATTTTATTCATAGCTAAATTTATAACGTCCATCCAGCCCTAAACTATTTCAATACCAAATTTGTAGTTAATACAAACCTATTTGCTAATCAAAAGTTTTTTTGAAATTGGCATTATTTTATTTCAAAATCAAATTCTTTACCACCAAATTCTATCCTTGACAATAAATAACTCAGTTTCGAAAGTATAGCAACAGAAGTAATAAAATAAGACTTATCGGGAATAATTTTTAAGATTTTATCAATTCTACACGCCAATGTTTGATTGTTTTATAAAAATAAACCCCAATAAGTAAGTTCATTTTATTTACATATAACTAACCCGCTTTTTTAGTAATAGAAACAATTTAAAAGGAAAAGTAGAAAATCTTATTTACTCGATTAAAGCAAGAACGCAATCTCTGCTAAGCTCGTAGCCTAACATAATATATTATGATTGCCTAAGACAACATCGTGAAGCTGTTAGGTTACAAGTCTAACAGAGCGTTAAACAGAGTATGAAACTTACCACTCCATCTCCATCTTCAAAAACCTCGCAGTATGGCTGTTTTTAGCTTTCTTAATCATCTCCTCAGGTGTGCCTTCAAATAAAACTTTACCACCACCATCGCCACCTTCTGGTCCAATGTCAATGATGTGGTCTGCCATTTTAATGACATCTAAATTATGTTCAATAATTAAAACAGAATTACCTCTGTCAACTAATTTATTTACTACGTCCATCAGTAATTTTATATCCTGAAAATGCAAACCAGTTGTAGGTTCATCTAAAATATAAAATGTTTTGCCTGTATCTTTTTTGCCAAGTTCTGTGCTTAGTTTAACACGCTGTGCTTCGCCACCACTAAGGGTTACAGCACTTTGCCCCAATGTGATATAACCAAGACCAACATCCTGCAATACCTTAATCTTTCTGTACATCCAAGGAATCGTATTAAAAAATTCGCAAGCTTCATCAACACTCATATTTAACACATCGCTTATGGATTTTCCTTTGTAACGAATCTCTAAAGTTTCTCTGTTATAGCGTTTGCCATTACATTTTTCGCAGTGCACGTGAACATCTGGTAAAAAGTTCATTTCAATCACACGCATTCCACCACCTTCACAAACATCACATCTTCCTGTTTTAACATTAAAAGAAAAACGACCAGCATTATACCCACGAATTTTTGCTTCTGGCACACTTGCAAATAAGGTTCTTATTTCTGTAAAGAAACCACAGTAAGTTGCAGGGTTGCTACGTGGTGTTCTGCCAATAGGGCTTTGGTCTATTTCAATAACTTTATCAATATGTTCAAGTCCAGCAATGGTTTTAAACTCTTGTGTAAAATACTTGCTGTTGTAGCAATGCTTTGCCAGCAAGGGATACAATGTTTCATTAATTAGAGTTGATTTACCACTACCACTAACACCACTTACTACAATTAATTTACCCAAAGGGAAATCAACATCAATGCCTTTTATATTATTTCCTTTAACACCAGTTAATGAAATGGTTTTACCATTACCTTCTCTACGATCCTTAGGTATTTCAATCTTCTTTTTACCACTTAAATATTGTGCAGTTTCGCTGCCGCTTTTTATCACTTCTTTGGGTGTGCCAGCAGCAACAATACTGCCACCAAACTTTCCTGCTTTGGGTCCAATATCCACCAAGTAATCACTTGCCAACATAATGTCTTTATCGTGTTCTACCACTAAAACACTATTGCCAATATCTCTTAAATTTTGCAATGCAGTTATCAATCTATGATTATCTCTTTGATGCAAACCAATACTTGGTTCATCTAAAATATAAGTAATGCCTTGTAGTTGAGAACCAATTTGTGTAGCCAAACGAATACGCTGAGACTCACCACCACTAAGGGTTTTAGAAGGTCGGCTTAATGAAAGATAGGTTAAACCAACATCCAATAAAAACTGTAAACGTTCCCTTATTTCTTTCAATATATCTTTAGCAATGGTGGTTTGTTTAGTATTTAATTTCTTTTCAATATCACTAAACCACAACATCAGTTTATCAAAATTCATATTGCTTAATTCAGCAATATTTTTATCTGCCACCTTAAACCAAAGGCTTTCCTTTCTAAGTCTTGTTCCATTGCAAGTTGGGCATTTACTTAGCTCCATATATTTCTCAACCCAAACCTTTAAGCCATCATTACTTTGGCTAGATGTAAACCACCTTTTCATCATTGGAATAATACCCTCGTAACTGCCTGTATAAGCATCAGGAATATTTTCATCGTTTAAATCAATTTCTAAAGTGTTAGAAATATTCTTATCGCCAAACAACAATAAATTAATTTGTTCTTGTGTTAATTGATTAATTGGTTTTGCTAAATCAATCTTATGTTTTCTTGCAAATAATTTTACTTGATTATAAACACTTGCTTCTCTCTCTTCACCCAAAGGCACAATGCCACCATCTTTCACAGCTATCGTTTTATTTGGAATAATAGTAGCCATATCAATACTATACACATTGCCCAAACCCTTGCAGTTATTGCAATAGCCATAAGGAGAGTTGAATGAAAACGCATTGGGTGAAGGTTCTTCGTAACTGATGCCAGTTTCCAAACACATTAATTGTTTACTATATTGTGTAACAGATTTTTTATTTTCCTCTGATGAAATAAATAATAAATCCTTACCCATTTTTAAACATTGCTGCACACTTTGACTCAATCTCACTTTCATATCTTTTGTAACAGCCATTCTATCTACAACAACTTCAATATCGTGAATTTTGTATCTATCAACTTGAAGTTTTGGGGTAAGGTCAAATATCTCTCCATCAATTCTAACTTTCAAAAAACCTTTCTTTCTTATTTCTTCAAACAATTCTCTATAATGTCCTTTTCTTCCTCTGATAATTGGTGCAAGAAGAGATATTTTTTGATCGGCAAATTTTTCAAATATGTTTTCTACAATTTCTTCTTCACTAAACTTTACCATTTTTTTTCCAGTGTTATAACTGTATGCATCACTAGCTCTTGCAAACAATAAACGCAGGAAGTCATACACTTCTGTTACAGTGCCAACAGTACTTCTAGGGTTTTTATTGGTTGTTTTTTGCTCAATAGAAATCACTGGGGAAAGTCCAGTTATTTTATCAACATCTGGTCTTTCCATATCGCCTAAAAACTGACGAGCATAGGCACTAAAGCTTTCCATATAACGCCTTTGTCCTTCGTTGTAAATGGTGTCAAAAGCCAACGAACTTTTGCCACTACCACTAACGCCAGTAAACACTACCAACTTATTTTTAGGGATGGATATATCTATGTTTTTAAGATTGTGTTCTCTTGCTCCAAAGATTTCTATAGAATCGTTTGCAAGTATTTCTGTTGACTTATTTGCTGCCATTTTGCTTATGTCCTTATATTTTACAAGTATTCAAAACTATTGTAAAACAAGATACTGATATGTTGTGTTAAGAACTATTTAGGGAAATATTTGTATGAAAAAGGCTGGTTTAAACCAGCCTTGAATAAGTATTAAATTCTATCTAAAATCATTTGTTCAACAGATTCACTATCCCATATTTTTTCTATTTCAGGAAGTTTCATAATATCCTGCATAATAACTTCTTGCTTCATTCCACGACTTAAAGCTTCACTATATCTGATATGTGGAGAGAATGTTACCTGACTGTATGCAGGAATCCATTTATCAGGATATTTTTCGTGCAACCGTGCTTCAATTTTCTTTTGTAAGA
>JANYEB010000035.1 GCA_025363355.1 Chitinophagaceae bacterium
ATGGAGATCCAAATACCAATAGTGCTGTATTCTACACTAACAATGTAATTTGTCCTTGGACTGATAATTTAGCTTTCAATGGTTCTCACACATATCGTGCAGATAATCAAAATAATCTTTGTGGTACAACAAATGTATTTAATACTGGAACTCAAACAACAAGACCAGATGCTATTTTTGTTTGGAATACTCCAACAGCTTGCTCAGGTGTACCAACTGCTGGTATTGGGGCTAGTTCTAAAGACACGGTTTGTGCTAATAAATCTTTTTATGTTTTTGCACAAGGCTCTACACTTGGTTCTGGCTTAACATACCAATGGCAAGATTCTGTACCTGGAGTAAGCACAAGTTTTACTGATATTTCTGGTGCAACTGGTTTTTCTTATAATGTACTTGCCGGTATAACTGTTTCAAAATATTATCGCAGAAAAATAACTTGCTCTGGTAATACAAGAATATCAACTTCTAAATTTATTTTTGTTAGACCATTTTACGAATGTTACTGTGGTCCATTTGTGAATACAACATTACATTCTACGTCAACTTCCCCAACTATTGAATCAGTTGCCATTGTTGGTGGTACCTTAAACTATACTAATAGTCACACAGGCTCAAACCCTGCACCAACATTAGGTTATGCTTATTTTACAGATACTACTGGTGTCAATAATCCACCAATACCAGTTGTTAAGCAAGCTACAACTTATACAATGACAGTTACAACAAGTGCAACTCCTAATGCAAACTCTGCTGGATATTGGATAGATTGGAACCATAATGCAACTTACGATTCTGCTGAATATGTAAATATTCCATTTGCAACTGGTACTACTGCTGCTGACATTGCTATAGAAGTTCCAGAAAATGCCACATTAGGTTTAACAATGATGCGTATTAGAACCAACAGCTTTGGGTTTAATTATGCAAGTGGCTGTGCTAATTTAAGCAATGGAGAAACGGAAGATTATATTTTTAAAGTAACACCTGGGGCTCCTTGTAGTGGTACACCTATTGGTGGAAGTACTGTTGCTAGTGTTACATCAATTTGCCCCAATAAACCCTTCGATTTAGTTGTAACAGGTGCTACAGAAGGCGTCACTAACTTATTATACCAATGGCAAGATTCCTCCTCTCAACATAGTTGGCTTGATATTCCTTTAGCAAAAGCTAAAAAACTTACGATTAATGGTATTACTGTAGATACTTGGTATCGTAGAAAAATAACTTGTGGAAACTCTAGTTTGTCTTCTTTATCACTTAAAACTAGTGTAACAATGAACCCTTTATTCGATTGTTATTGCAGTCCTTATAATGGTGTTTCATTACATAGCTCAACAGGTCCATCAATTGATCAAATTGATATTGTGGGTGGCTTAGGTCCAAATCAAGTAATGTTTACTAATGCAAATGTTGGTGTTAGTACTGCCTTTCCAATTGGATATTATATATTCAATGATACAGCTCAATCACCTGCCTTAGCTCAAGAAGTTGCATATACATTAACGGTTACTACAAGTGCAAAACCAAGTCAAGCTGCTGTTTGGATTGATTACGACCACAGTGGCACTTTAGATCCTTCTGAATATCAGTTAATTACATTTACGGGTACGACTGCACCTTTTACAGCAGATGTTACTATAACACCACCTGCGAACTGCGTTTTAGGTTTTACTATGATGCGTGTTCGTGTTAGGGTTGCTAGTTTCACAACTTCTTGTGAGCAATTTGGTAGTGGAGAAACTGAAGATTATGTTATAAAAATTAAGCCTGGTGCTGCTTGTACTGGCAAACCAGTTGGAGGAGTTTCTGCTGCTTCTACTGCTGTTTCTTGCAATGGAATACCAATTCTTTTAAATGTAACAGGTGCAACAGAAGGTGTTATTGGTTTAAGTTACCAATGGCAAGATTCTATACCTGGTGTTAGTGCCAAATTTACAAATCGTTCACTTGATACTTTTTCTGTTTTAACAACAACACAGGGTGTAGCTAAATATTACAGAAGAATGATTAAGTGCAGATTATCAGTAGATAGTAGCTACTCTTCATCGGTTTTTGTAGACCAATTACTTGTAACTTATGCAACAGTTCCATTTACTGAAGATTTTGAAAATACTTGGGTTGATGGTTGTGGAGATGCAAATTCTAGAACTGTACCTAATAACAGCTGGAGAAACTATCCCTTGATGGGAGACAGCAGTTGGAGACGAAGTGATGATGGTGTTGCTGCAAACTGGATTTTACCAGCTAATGGAATATATACACCAACATCTACGGTAGGTAGTTATTCAGCAAGGTTCCACACTTATGAAGCAACTAACGGAACTTCAGGCAATTTTGATTTATTCTTGAATTGCAGTGGTGGTTCATCAATTAAAAGATTAACTTTCGATTACATAAATACAACTGGTTCAGATTCAATGATCGTATTGCTTTCAACAAATGGTGGTGCTACTTTCACAAGGTTAGATAGTGCTCACATATCTACAGACTGGTCAACCAGAACAATTGACTTTACATCTGCTTCTGCTACAACAGTTATTAGATTTAAGGCAACTTCTGATTTTGGTGTTACTGATATTGGAATTGATAATCTAGCTATTATAAGATTGAATGCTGTTGACTTAGCTGTAAACTCAGTGGTGTCACCAACAGGTTCTTTCTCAATAACAAACGCAGGAAGCATTACTGCTTCTGTTACTAATTTTGGTGCAGTTGCTATAGATTTTTCTACACTTAATGCAACACTAGGTGCAAGAGTTCATAGACCAAATGGAACTGATACTGTTTATTCAAAAGTGCTTAACACAGGTACGCTTGCTTCTGGAGCAACTGCCACTTATCCAATTTCTGGAGCAGGTAATTTTAGTGCGATTGGTAACTACACTATTAAAGCTGGTGTAGGTGTTTCGGGAGATGCAAATGCACTAAATGATTCTACACCTACAACTAGTTTTGTTACAACAAGTCTAGTAATATATGCAGTGGCAAATGGTAATTGGGGTGATGGTGCTACTTGGTCAACAGGCACAGTGCCAACATCAAGTGATACAGCCACTATAGCTGGTTACACAGTTACATTAGGTGGTGCTGCACCTTCTCCATACGCTTGCAGTTCGTTAGGAATTGGAAATGGTGGTACATTAGTCATTCCTTCTGGCACATTAAATATTGGAGCTGCTGGTGGTTCAAATAAAGCAATAACTTTTGCTAGAGGTGCAACACTTAATATCTCAGGTGGTACTCTTAACCATAACGGATTTGTATTATTTAATGATAGCTCAAACTTTGTGATGAGTGCTGGTACGCTTAAAATTGATGGTAATAATGGAACTGATGCTGGAAGTGTTCCAATAGGAACTGATTTACTACAAATTGGAACAGCTGCTAAACCATACTCATTTGGTAATATAGATTTAACTGGCGGTACTATTACGTTTGTTGACCCCCATAGATTTAATGGTAATGTGCTTGGATATCGTGGCAGTATTGTAAAAAATATTTCTGCTGCAAATACTATTGTTTTAGGTGATGGAGCATCAACTCAAACTTCTTCAATTGGTACTGGTGGTTTTGTTATTAATACTGTATTGAGTTCTGCAAGATTATCTGTGGGAAGCTTAACAGTTAATGGTGGCAACACAGTAGGAAACCGCTTTACATCTTTAGGTGGTAATATTGGAATTAATGGAAACTTAACTATTAATGCTAATTCTGAGTTTAGATCAACAACTTTTACTGCTTATTTATCAGGCAACTTAACTAATAATGGAACTTGGGCTGCGGGATCTGCATTAAATTTACAAGCATATTTAGGTGGTACAGCTGGTCCAGTAACAACTGGTCAAACAATTTCAGGAACTGGTATATTTAGAAATAATAACCCTGTGGCAACAATTTCAGCAACTGGATCTGGATATTCTGTAGGTGATATTCTTACATTAAATGGAGGAACATCTACAACTCCTGCAACAGTTTATGTTTTATCTGTTGGTGGTACTGGAAGTATTATTAGTTCAGTTCTTTTGGGTATGGGTAATTACACAGTTGCTCCAACAGGTACTTTAACTGTAACAGGTGGTACTGGTACGGGTGCAACCTACACTTCAGCTAATCTTTTAACCACATCTAAATTTGCTGGTTTGGCTGTTAATAATACTAGTGCTTCTGGTGTTACTATATCATCATTTGGAACAACATTACCAAGTCAAACAGGTACTATCTCAGGAACAAGTGTTTTAACAATGGTTGCTGGTATTATCAATAACGGCAGTAATGTAATAACTCTTGGAAATAGCCTTGCTCAAAGAGGAAGTTTAAATTATACCTCTGGTGTGATTACAGGTCAATTTAGAAGATGGTTTACAATTGCAACTAATGTAACTACCACTGGCGACTTCCCTGTAGGTAAAGGAACTTTTGCTCGTCCTGCAAGAGTTGAATTTACAACTGCACCTACAAAAGGCGGATTGTTAACTGCTGAATACATTGCAACTGCTCCAGGTCTTGGTGGGTTACCATTAACTGATGGTGCTTCTACTTTAGTAAATATTGCAAATGATGGATTTTGGAGATTGGAATCAGATAGTATAACAGGGGGTTCTTACACAGTTAGTATTACTGATAGCGGCATTTCTAACGCTCTAACAGTTGCTACCTTACGTTCTGTTAAGCGTGCTGTTGGTGCTACTAATTGGGGTGTTGAAGGAACTGCTGGAACAAATACAGGAACAGTTACTAAGCCAGTTGTTGTTCGTACAGGTTTAAGTTTATTAGGTGAATATGCAATTGCTGGAGCTGCTGATAATACTTTGCCACTTACTTCAGTTAAATTTACTGGTGACAGATCTGGAAATGCTAATAACTTGAAATGGATAGTTTCAAATGAGATTGACATTAAAGGTTATGAACTACAACGTAGTTCAAATGGAAATACTTTTGAAGCTATTGGATTCATAAGTTCTAAAGCAACAAGTAATCAAAGCAAAAACTTAAACTACACATTTGTTGATAATAATAGCATTTCCAATGACGCATATTACAGATTAAAACAAGTTGCTAAAGATGGCAGCTTTGATTATAGTAATGTAGTTTTAGTTAAAGGATTAAAAGTAAGTGGATTGGTTGTTGGTAATGTTTATCCAAATCCGGTAAAAGATTTATTGAATGTTACTATTGCTTCTTCAAATAGCAAATCAGTTAAAGTTTCAATAACAGATTTACTTGGTAAAACAGTATTAAATACTAATGCTTCTTTAGTTCAAGGTGATAATAACATTCAAATCAAATTGAACAAACTTTCAGTTGGAAGCTATACAATTACAGTAATGGATGCTAACGGAAAAAAATCTAATAACGTTACTTTTATAAAAGAATAATTAGTTCATTAGAATAAAACAAAGAGAGCAGCTCAATTGAGCTGCTCTCTTTGTTT
>JANYEB010000045.1 GCA_025363355.1 Chitinophagaceae bacterium
TACTTACTACTTACTACTTACTACTTACTACTTACCAATATCCCCCATTCTCCTAAAATATTTTTAATTGTATATTTCTCAGCATCCTCTTTCGATAATTGTTTACTCCATTTGACACGAGATTCTTTATTAGCTCCAGGACCAACGCTATTATATTCTGCATACCTTGCAGTTGCTTCATTTGCGGGATTTTTCCAATTATTCCAACCTTCTGCAATTATGTGTTTATCCAACCAACAATTAATGTAAGTAACACTTGCAGTGGGACTCCAAGGTCTGCCCAAAGAAACTTTATTTAAACCAGAATCAGCAGTTAATTTGCAATTAAAAAAAACAAAACCAAAAGGCACAATGCTATTGGTAGATGCAGCAGTAACGTGAGAATTTTTCTTGCTGTGTATATGACAACTATCAAAAACAGCAGTAGATGCACCAAAAATAAAGTCTGTTGTTCCCTCTATGTAACAGTTTTTAAAATACTGTTTCACCCCACTCCCACTCAAAAAAAGAACATCTTGAAATCCTTTGATATTGCAGTTCTTAAATGATGCTCTATTGCCTTCAATTCTAACAGCAACAGCTTGTCCTACGGTGAATCCAGCGTTATTTTCAAAGGTTAAATTCTCTGCGTGAAAATTATCTGCATAAACAAAAAAACTGGCACAAGTCCAGGTATTTAAAGTATCTCCATTTTCTAATTTTACACCAGAATGATTATTGTAGGTAATAATAGTTTTGTCCTTATCTTCTCCTACTAAAACGATATTATCTTTTCGTGTATCAACCACTACCCTTTCTTTATAAATTCCTTTTTTAACGTATATTATAATTGGCTTTTTATTCCCAAAAGGTACTGCATCAATAGCTGATTGAATTGTTTTAAACTTTGCTGATGCTTCTTGAGAGACAACTATTTTATGTTGCGAAAAAGATACTATTGATACAAGTAAAAATAGTAGTGTTTGTATTTTTTTTTGAGTCATAGTTTCAATGAAAATGGGAGCTTTTTACAGCTCCCATTTATTTAAAATTTAGCAATAAAAAATTTATTGAACAGAAATCAATTTAGTAGTTTTAAAACTACCATTTGTAATTTCTAGAGTATAATTTCCAGTTTTTACGTTGCTAGGTAATATAACTGATTTTGATAATGAAGTTCCTTCGCTAGACAATGTTGTTGTGTGAGCTAAAGAACCATTCATATTAAAGATGTTTACTACGTAAGTTCCTTTTGAAATTCCACTAAGCTCAACATTAACTTGGCAGCCTTTAACTGGATTAGGATAAACATTCAATCCACCTTTAACTTTTCCTACATTAATTCTAATAATAGTGCTGTATTGGTAAGTGCCATTATTATCAATTGCTTTAATTCTGTAATAATTGATACCGTTATTAGCAGCATTATCCATCCAAACATAATTAGCTGAATGATTAGCTTTAAGTGTTCCAACTTCGCTAAAATTATCTCCATTAGTAGCACGTTCAATTATGTAGCTATTCGTATTAATTTCAGTTTCAATATTCCAATTTAATTTAACTAGACTATTAGCTTCAGAAGCAGAAATGCCACCAAATTTAACGGGAGTAATAGCACTAAAGCTTGTTAGCTTAATACTATCAACATCAGTATCTGTTCCTGGTCTGCCAACAATTTTTAAACGTTTAGCAGTTGCAGATGCAATAATAACTGTAGTATCAACACAAGTAATTGTTAAAGCAGAAGATTTCATAAGTGCAACTGGAGTCCAGTTTGTAGTTGTAGCTGAAGTATCACTAGTTATCCAAATAGTGTATGATCTAGAAGCTCTAGCTCTGTACATATGAAATTCTTGAATTCCAGCACTTACGATTGGAGTCACTAAATATCCAGAATCAGTAACACCAGAAATATTCTTGTAACGTACATGATTGTTTCCTGCAGGACAACCAGTGCCAGTTGATCTATAAACATTAAAACCATACCAGCTACCCGCATTTCCAGCAAAGTATAAGCCACCGGTTGCAGTTGGAGAAACTGTACCCAAGGTACAAGCTGGTGTAGCACCTGGTTCAAAACCTTCTCTCCAATATTCTTGGTTTTGTGCCATTGAATTTAGGCTTAATAAGACAAACGCTAAAAGAGACAATTTTTGTAAACTTTTTTTCATAAAGAAGCTAATTAATTATTAGAATACGAAATTAATTTTTTACACCGAAACCGTTGCCAATGTGGATAGCTTTCTACGCAAACGATATCAACATTAACAATAAAAAAGGAGGAAAAAATGTTTCCATTTTTTCCTCCTTGAAGTATGATTACAATAAAGTTTACTTAGCTTTTATAAAAAGGTTTCTAGCAATTGTAGCCCCCTTTGCACTTATTACTTCAATTGCATAAACATCAGCTCTTAAACTTGCTATATTAAATTGAACTGGTTGGAATCGGTTGGTGAATTTAACAGCCTTAGACTGTAAAATTTGACCAGTTGCTGTTACTAATCTCACTGTTGCATCTTGATTTATCGGATTATCAAAATACATATTAATGACAGAAGTTGCAGGGTTAGGATATAATCTTAAATTATTTCCTTCACTTGCAGGTGTAAGACCAGCTGGTCCAGTTACTCTAATCACCTCCGATAGAGATGTACAACCCTCGGCTGTAACAGCATCAACTTGATATTTGCCTATTCCATTAAATCCAACCAAGTTTTGATTGCCTGGCAAAGTGCCAATAGGCAAATCGTTATAATACCATCTTATTCCTAAAGCATTTGCTGATGCTGTTGCTTTTAGAAGTACGGTTTGTGTTGGTTGCAACTCTGTATTTCCTATTGCAATTAAAGTGGCTGTTGGTTTTGGCAAAATAGTAATTGTTATAGGATATCTAGCACTCTCACAATTAGCAGAATTATTATTACTAACCCAATATGTTTGTGTACCTACAGCTAATGTATTTGGTTTTGGTGTAATAGATGTTCCTAAACCACCACTTGCAGTTGTGTACCAAGTGAGGGTATTGCCAACTGCAACAAGTGGTTTTGCAGTATCTAATTGGCAATATTTTACAGCTGCTGTGAAAACAGGTGGTAAAGCACGTTGATTTACAACCAATGTTGCATTGGTGCTGTAAATGCTACCACAAGCCAAAACAGCAATCAGTTTATACGTTCCAGAATCTAAACTTGTGATATTAGTAAGTTTTAATGAGTCTGAATTAGCTCCAATAATATCTACACCATTTTTTTGCCATTGATAAGTAACCAATGCATTTGTTGATACTTTAGTAGAGAATAGCACAGTATTGCCAACACAAGAAGATATGCTTACCGGTTGTTTCACAAATTTTGCAGTATCGACACTAACAATACTTTTAGTAGATGTAACTTGTGCTGTTGATGCACTACAATAAGCATCATTCATTGAAATGATATTGTAGGTTGATGTTACAAGTGGCGATACACCTAAGCCATATAAATTGGTAGTCACATTTGAAACAAAATAATTGCTTGTTCCATCAGTATAGGTAAAGCTAAATGGTGGTGTACCTGTAAAAGTAGTATTTATAACAAAGCTATTGCCTTGACAAATTGTACCATTTCCACTAAGGGTTGCAGTTGGTTGGGCATTTACAGAAACCACTTGCGAAACACTATCTCTACAACCAGTTGTATTATTCACAATAAGCAATTTAACAGTGTAATTTCCTGGCAATAAATAGGATTTAGTTACGGCAGAAGTAGAGGCTAACGTTCCATCGCCTAAATCCCATTTGTATGTATAGCTGTTTAGTCCTGTATTATTTGTTGCATTTGTGAATGTGAAGCTATTGTTATTAATACATTGTGTTATACTGTTAAAACTAAATACTGCTGATAGTTTTGGAAGAATAGTGAAAGATTGACTAACACTATCTCTACAACCACCATTTGAAAGTACTAGTAATTTAGCAGTGTAAGTTCCTGCCGTTGCAAATGTTTTTACAGGGCTAATATCTGTAGAAATTGTGCCATCGCTAAATGCCCAAATCAGACTACTGAAACTTCCTGTAGTTGTATTATTAAAAGTTACAGTTGTAGGGTCAGTGCATATATTATTAATTGCAGTTGTAAACGATGCTACAGGTTTTGCAGTAACAAAAATTGTTTTGGATACACTATCAATACAACCTCCAGCATTAGATGCAATTAATGTTACAACATAAGTACCACCTACTGTGTAGCTATGTGTAGGATTATTTGCAGTCGATGTGCTGCCATCTCCAAATCTCCAAGTATAATTTGTAACTGTACCAGTTGTTGTGTTGGTAAATACAAAACTATTATTAACACATTGCACACTACTGCTCAGATTAAATGATGGTATTGGTTTAACCAAAACATTTACAGTTTTTACTAAACTATCGATACAACCATTACTATTTATCGCAATTAAGCTAACAGTAAATGTACCAGTTGAAGTATATACTTTTGAAATAGTGCTTAACGATGATAAGATACCATCGCCAAAATTCCAGAAGTAAGTTACACCTGTTTGGTTTGGCGAAGTATTAGTAAATGTAAATACATTCCCCAAAATACATTGAGTAGCATTATTAATAGTATAACTAATAACAGGTTTGCCTGTAACACTTACAACTTGTGTTGCAACATCTGTGCAACCATTAGCATTTGTTACAGTAAGTGTAACAGTGTAAACTCCTTGTGCAGTATATGTTTTAGTTGGATTTGATGCAGTAGAATTAGTACCATCTCCAAAGTTCCAAACTAAGCTAATGATATTTCCTGTTGAGCTATTGGTAAACAAGAAACTATTAGTTGTTAAACATTGTGACGTGCTGCTTACATTAAATGAAGCTGTAGGTTTGCTAGTTAACGTAATAGTTTGAGAAGTGCTATCTACACATCCATTTGCATTAGTTGCGAATAATGTTATTTTATATGTTCCAATTGCTGAGTATGTTTTAGTTGGATTGGCTAAAGTAGAACCATTACCGTCTCCAAAATTCCAAACATAACTTGTAGCACCAGTTGAACTATTTACAAGCGTAATTGTATTGTTACTTGTACAAGGGCTAAGACCACTCAAACTAAATACTGCTGTGGGTTTTGTTGTTACAATAATTATTTTACTTGTAGAATCTTTACAACCATTTGAATTCGTTACAAAAAACATTACTTTATAAGCCCCTACTGCAGTATAAGTATGTGTTGGGTTTGGCAACAACGATATTGTTGCATCACCAAAATCATAGAAGTAAGTTGCTACACCATTAACAGTTGAATTATCAATAAACGAGAAACTGTTATTAACACATCCACCTAAACTACTAACATTAAACGATGCAATAGGTTTTGGAATGATATTAAATGTTTGTGATGTAGTATCGCTACAACCAGTTGAACTTATAGCTATTAATTTAACTATATATATTCCAGCACTTAAATATGTTTTTGTAGCGTTTATTGTAGTTGCACCAGTTCCATCACCAAAATCCCAAACATAATTTGCAGCATTGGTAGAAGTATTGGTAAAGCTAAAGTTATTGTTATTGCTACAACCTCCAACATTTGGAGTTGTGAAAGCTGCTTTTGGTTTTGCAGTTACAATAAGCGTTTGATTAGTTGAGTCTTTGCAACCATTTGAATTTGTTACAACATAAATCACTTTGTATGTACCTGCTACTAAATAAGTATGTGTTGTATTTGGCAATAAAGATGTTACGCCATCTCCAAAATTGTAATAATAAGATGGTGTTGCTGACACAGTTGAATTGTCACTAAACGAGAAACTATTATTAACACAACCACCCAAACTACTAACATTAAATGCTGCAATTGGTTTTGTTGTGAAAGAAATTGTTTGACGTGTAGTATCTGTGCAACCATTAGCATTTATAGCAATTAAAGTAATTGTATAAGTTCCAATACCTGCAAATGTTTTGGTGATATTAGTTTGACTAGTTAAAATACCATCACCAAAATCCCAGAAATAACTAGTCGCATTGGTTGAACTATTAACAGTTGTTACCGTGTAATTATTTGAGCAAGGATTAAAGTTAGATAATGTAAATGCTGCTTTTGGTGCTGCAATCACAGTTATCGTTTTGCTTAAAGAATCTTTACATCCATTTGAATTTGTAACAAACAAAACCACTTTAAATGTTCCTGCTGTTGTAAATACTTTTTTAGGATTTTTCGCCAACGAGAAAGTACCATCACCAAAGTCATAATAGTAGGTAGCAACTCCATTTACTGTTGAAGCATCTGCAAATGTGAATGTGTTATTGCTACATAATCCTGTGCTAGTGTAACTAAACGCAGCAATAGGCTTAGCAATTAAATTAATTGTTTGAGTTGCAGAATCTTTACAACCACTAGCATTTGTAGCAACCAACTTCACAGTGTAAGTTCCCAAACTTAAATAAGTATGAGTTGGATTAGTTGATGTGCTATCAACACCATCACCAAAACTCCAAACATAATTAATTGCATTTGTAGATGCATTCACAAAACTCAAAGTATCGTTATTGCTACAACTTGTGTAATTAGCAATAGTGAATGAAGCAGTTGGTCTTGCAGCAACTACAATTGTTTTGCTTGTAGAATCTTTGCAACCATTTGAATTAGTAACAAACAAAATAACTTTATACGTTCCAGCAGCTGCAAATGCTTTAGTTGGATTTTGAAGCAATGAGAAAGTACCATCACCAAAATCATAATAATATGTAGCAGTTCCTATCACTTTAGAAGTATCAGTAAATGTGAATGTATTATTCAAACACGCACCAGTAGAACTCACAGTAAATCCTGCAACTGGTTTTGCAATAAAACTAATTATTTGTGTGCTAGAATCCTTGCAGCCATTAGCATTGGTAACAACCAACTTCACAATAAACGTTCCAACTGAAGCATAATTTTTTGTTGGATTCGTTAAAGTAGATATTGTTCCATCACCAAAATCCCAAGCATATGTTGTTGCATTTGTTGACGTATTAACGAATGTAAAGGCTGTGTTTATATTTCCACAATTATTGTAAGTTGGAATTGTAAATGATGCTGTTGGCTTCGTTATTACTGTTACAACTTGTGTAACACTGTCTTTACAACCATTCGCAGTAGTAACAATTAGTTTTACAATATAAACTCCAGCAGCAGTGAACACTTTGTTTGGACTTGTGGCTGTTGATGTTGTTGCATCTCCAAAATTCCAAGAATAAGATGCTCCACCAATTGATGTATTTGTGAAAACAAAGCTGTTGGTATTTGCACATTGATTGCTATTATTAACAGTAAATGTTGCTGTTGGATTTGTTGAAAAAGTAACAAGATTTGTAACGCTATCCTTGCAACCTGTTAAAAGATTTGTTGCAACAAGTTTAATATTATAAGTTCCTGCAACTGCATAAGTGTGTGATGGATTTGTTACCAATGAACTATTGCCATCTCCTAAATCCCAAGCATAAGTATTGTTTAATCCTATTGTTGCGTTGTTTGTTGTGATGCTTGTGTTTGCAGTACAACTTGTTGCCCCTATTAAACTGAAACTTGCAACTGGACCTGCTAACACAGTAACAGTAAGGCTTGTAGAATCTTTACAACCACCAATATTTGTAACAACTTGTTTAACTGTATAAACTCCAGCAGCAGCATAACTATGTGCTGAAGGATTTGCTAAAGATGAAGTTGCTCCATCTCCAAAGCTCCAAGAATGTGTTGTTGCACCAATTGAATTATCTGTGAAAGTGAAACTATTATTAGTTAAACATTGTGTTGCATTCTGACCCACAGCACTTGTAATTCCAGCAGTTGGTTTTGCTGTTAAAGTAATAGTTTTTGTTGTAGAATCTTTGCAACCACTTGTATTTGCAGCAATCAATTTAATTGTATAAGTTCCTAATGCAGCATAGGTGTGTGTTGGATTCGTTGATGTGCTATCAACACCATCTCCAAAACTCCAAATATAGCTAGTAGCATTGGTAGAAGTGTTTGCAAAAGCAACACTATTAGTATTTGTGCAAGTTGCAAAGTTTGGAATATTGAAAGATGCAACTGGTTTTACATCTACAACAACTGTGTGTGTTATAGAATCTTTACAACCATTTGCATTGGTTACAATTTGTTTAGCTGTGTATGTTCCTGGAGCTAAATATGCCTTTGTAGGATTTTGCAATAATGAGAAAGTACCATCACCAAAATCATAACGATATGTAGGTGCTACTGTTCCTATTGAAGCATCTGTAAATTGCAAAGTACCACCAGTTAAACATTGTGTTAAAGCAGTTACAGTAAAGGCTGCTATTGGTTTTGCAGAGATTGTGATTGTGTTAGAAATGCTGTCTTTACAACCAGTAGCATTTGTTGCAACTAATTTAATTATATATGTTCCAGAAATACTATAAGTGTGAAATGGTGTAGCTAATGTTGAACTATTACCATCACCAAAATCCCAACTATAACTTGCAGCATTTGTAGATGTATTAGTTGTTGAAACAGTAAGATTACTTGTACAACTTGTTGCACCATTTGTAGTAAACGCAGCCACAGGTTTTGCAACAACATTTACAGTTACAGTTGTACTATCTGCACAGCCACTAATATTTGTCACAAGTAATTTTACTGTGTAAGTTCCTGCAGTTAAATAAGTGTGTGTTGGAGGGTTTGTTAAAGTTGATGTTGTGCCATCCCCAAAACTCCAAGAATGTGTTGTTGCATTTGTAGAGTTGTCTGTAAATGCAAAACTGTTTCCATTTAAACATTGTGAACTTAAACTGTTAGAACTAATGCCAGCAATAGGTTTAAGGTTAAATGTTAAAGTTTGTGTAGTACTATCTCCACAAGTAAACGTTGCATCATAAGCAACATATTTTACAGTATAAACACCACTTGTTAAGTATGTGTGAAAAATATTTGTTGCATTAATAGTTGCATTACCATCTCCAAAATACCAAACAGAGTTTGCTGTATTTGCAGGATTTATTTGAGCAAAAAGTGCATTAAAATTACAAGCTTGTATAGCAGCATTAAATGTTGCATTAGGATTTGCACGTACAGTAACAGTAATACTTGTAGAATCCTTACAAGAACTTGCATTTGTTACAACTTGTTTCACTGTATAGATTCCAGCAGCAGTATAAGTATGTGTTGGAGGGTTTGCTAGAGTTGATGTTGTACCATCTCCAAAACTCCATAAATGTGTTGTTGCATTTAAAGAGTTATCGTCAAAAACAAAGCTATTTGTGTTTAAACATTGTGTGCTTAAGCTACTAGAACCAATGCCAGCAATAGGTGCTATTGTGAATGTAATTGTTTGTATAGAACTGTCTGCACAAATAGCATTATGAGCAACATATTTTACAATGTAAGTGCCTATTGATGGATATGTATGAGATGCACTTGTAACATTAGTTGTGCTGTTTCCATCTCCAAAATTCCAAGTTGATGATAAAGTGTTTGCAGTATTTGTTTGTGCAAATTGTGCAGTTAAATTATTACAAGCTGTATAGTTTGCAGTAAATGTTGCATCAGGACTTGCAAGCACATTGATGACAATAACTATAGAATCTTTGCAACTTGAATTGTAAGCAACGTGTTTAACAGTATATACTCCAGCAGCTACATAAGTATGAGATGGAGGGTTTGCTAAAGTTGATGTTGTGCCATCTCCAAAATTCCAAGAATGTGTTGTTGCATTTGTAGAGTTATCTACGAATAAGAAATTATTGCTATTTAAACATTGTGAACTTGCATTACTTAAATTAATTCCAGCAACTGGTGTAGCAAAAAATGTTAATACTTGAATAGCACTATCAGAGCAAGTAGAACTTGCATCATAAACAAAATGTTTTACAGTATAAGTTCCAATTGATGGATAAGTATGATTTTGAGGTGTACCACCATTTACAATATTTCCATCACCAAAGTCCCACACACCAAATGCTGTAATTGCAGTATTTGTTTGTACAAATTGTGCAGATAATCCACACTCGTTATAAGTAGGAACAAAAGCAGCTTGAGGACTTGGCAATACAGTAACAATAAGACTTGTAGAATCTATACAATTGGTAACAGAAGAAGCAAATAGTTTTACTGTGTATGTGCCTGCAGTTGTATAGTGATGTGTTGGAGTTAGTGCATTAGAACTATCGCCATCTCCAAAATGCCAAGAATAAAAAATAGCACTAGTTGAATTATTAGCAAAAGTAAAACTGTTGCTATTCAGGCATTGTGTTAGATTAATGCCAGTTGAGTTAATAGCAGCAATAGGTTTAGGAGTAGCAGTTATTGTTACAGAAGAACTATCGACACAACCATTTGCTGATGTTGCAAAATGTTTTAAAATATAAGTTCCAGCTCCTGGATACGTATGGGTTACAAATGCTGGTATTGCTGCATTTAAGCCACTTCCATCACCAAAATCCCAAACAGAAGTTGCTGTGTTAGCAATTATATTTTGAAAAGATTGTGAAACAAATGTGCAAGCGTTGTATCCATAAGAGAAACTAGCATTTGGGCTTGGGTTTACAGTAACATTTTGTGTTGTTGAATCTTTACAACCAGCAGCACTAGTTATAACCAATTTAATTGTATAATTCCCAGGTAAAGTGTATGAATGCGTTGGAGGATCTTGTAAAGTAGAGGTAGTACCATCTCCAAAATTCCATAAATAAGTTGCAGCATTAACTGAGCCATCAAAGAATTTAAACGAATTTCCGTTTGCACATTGTGTTAAGTTGGTTGTACTTAAATGTGTGATACCAGCAACTGGTAATGGTGCAAATGTTACAATTTGTGTAGCACTATCAACACAAGTAAAAGTTGCATCGTAAGCAAAATATTTTGCAATGTATGAACCACGTGTTGCATAAGTATGATTAGCACTAAATACATCGCTTGGACCATTGCCATCTCCAAAATACCAAGCAGAAAATACAGTAGTTGATGAATCAATTTGCACAAAGCGAACATTGGTATTTCCACAAGATTGATAAGTTGCAGTAAATGCAGCATTAGGATTTGCAATTACAGTTGCAGTTTCTGTGGTGCTGTCTTTACAACCATCTATTGTTGTTCCTATTAATTTAATTATATAATTACCAGCAGCTGTATATGTTTTTGCAGGTGGAGTTGGTGATGTAGAAGTTGTTCCATCTCCAAAACGCCATAAATATGAAGTTGTGAAAAATGAATTATTTGATACAGTATAACTATTACCATTTAAACATTGTATGTGATTACTTGCAAAGTTTATTCCTACAGCAGGAACTTGATAAAAACTAAGAGGCTTAATTAGGGTGTCTTTACAATAACTATCATTAACAATTAATCTAATATTATATGTACCTAATCCAGCATAAGCTTTTGTTGGATTGTCAAGTGTTGAAGTTGTATTATCTCCAAAGTTCCAATTAGCAAAAACTGGTCCATTTGCTCCTGTTGATGTATTGTTTAGACCAATACTTAAACTGCTTGTACATCCTCCACCATTAATTACAAAATTTGGAACCGGATTGCCAAAAACAGAAACGATAAATCTAGTGCTATCTACACAACCATTAGCATTTGTTGCAGTTAGTTTTACACTATATGTACCAATATTTGGAAAAACGTGGGCAGCAGGAGTTGCTAAATTACTAGTGGTTCCATCTCCATATTCCCATAAAAAAGTAGTAGAGCCATTGCTGCCACTAGTGTTATTTTGAAAAGCAAAGTTATTTCCTTTAAAGCATTTTGAAGGTCCAGAGCCGAGTGGCGTAGCTCCTGAAGCTATAAATGAACCATCGATATTTAGATTAAAACTAGCAGTAACTTTTGGTGCAAATTGAACTATTTGTGAAACACTATCAGTACAACCATTGGCACTAGTTACTATAAGTTTAACATTATAGCTTCCAGTGACTGTATATGTTTTTGTAGGGCTTGTTGCAGTAGAAGTTGTTCCATCTCCCAAACGCCATAAATATGTATTGCCAGTTCCTGTAGATGTATTGTTAAACGTTATTGGCAAATTATTTCCACAAAAATCTAATCCAGAAATTGTAAAGTTTGGAATTGGTGCAGTTAAAAGGCTTACGTTTAAAGTAGTGCTATCAGTGCAGCCATCACTACTTGTTGCATAGTGTTTAACAGCATAATTTCCAGCAACAGTATATACTTTAACAGATGGATTTTTAAACGCTGATGTTGTGCCATCTCCAAAATTCCAACTATAAGTTGATCCCCCTGTTGAATTATCAAAAAATAAATAAGCGTTACTATTTACACATTGTGTGGTATTTCCAGCAAAAACAATTACTGCATCTGGTACACTTTTAAAGCTCACAATTTGTATGACACTATCTCTACAACCATTAGCATTAAGGGCTAGAAGTTGCACATTAAAAGTTCCAGCAGCAGCTGCATAAGTTTTAGATGGGCTAACTGATACTGTTCCAGTATTATCGCCAAAATTCCATAAAAATAAACCAGCATTATTAGAAAAATTGGTAAAAGAAATTGTTCTGTTACTTGTACATCCTGTAGCACCTGTAATGGTAAATGCAGCTTGTGGTGATGTATTTACTGTTACATTGGTAGAAGTATTATCTGTGCAACCAGCAGCATTTGTTACCACTAATTTTACATTATAAGTTCCAGTATTTCCATAAACTTTTGTTGGATTAGCTAAAGTAGAAGAACTACTAGCACCATTAAAGTCATCAAAATCCCAACTATAAGTTACACCAGCTGCAGGGCTACCATTAAAAGTAAAGCTATTTCCGTTTTTACATTGAGTTGCATTTGTTCCACCAGCAAGTGAAATTGCTGCAACTGGGAATGTGTTAAAAGTTATAATTTGTAAAGTACTATCCTTGCAGCCATTAATGTTTGTAACAACAAGTTTAATAGTATATGATCCAGCTGCTGCATAATTTGCAACAGGATTTGTTGCAGTTGAAGTATTGCCATCTCCAAAATCCCAGCTATAAGTATTACCAGTTCCTGTTGATGTATTTGTTAAACTAATTGTTCTGTTATTAGTGCAACCTGTTGCACCAGACATTGTGAAACCTGCACTTGGTTTTGGAACAACTGTAACAGTTTTAGAAATACTGTCTATACAACCATTAGGATTGCTTGTAATTAATTTAACAGTGTAGGTTCCTACAGTTAGATATTGTTTTGTTGGATTTGTTGCTGTACTTGTGAAGCCATCACCAAAACTCCAATTATAAGTAGTAGCTCCTGTTGTGGTATTTGTGAAAGTAAATAGATTGGTATTTTCACATTGATTATTATTGTTGATTGTAAAGTTTACAACAGGCTTTGCACTTAAAGTAAAATTCACACTAATACTATCCTTACAACCATTACCATTTGTTACAACAAGTTTAATGGTGTATGATCCAGCAACAGTATATGTTTTAGAAGGATTGTTTGCAGTGGAGGTTGTTCCATCTCCAAAATCCCAATTGTAAGAAATACCTGTTCCTGTTGATGTATTTATA
This sequence comes from Chitinophagaceae bacterium, assembly GCA_025363355.1. Lineage (GTDB taxonomy): Bacteria > Bacteroidota > Bacteroidia > Chitinophagales > Chitinophagaceae > CAIVPM01. The sequence continues at coordinate 13,469 of JANYEB010000045.1, forward strand.
GTGCCAATTGTTAAATTACTTGTGCAACCAGTGTTGCCTGTAACAGTAAATGCAGCTACTGGTTTTGCTAACACAGTTACTATTTGTGTTGTGCTATCCTTGCAACCACTTGCATTTGTAACTACTAATTTTACAGTATAGACTCCTGTAGAAACATAAGACTTAGATGGATTAGTAACAGTAGATGTAATACCATCTCCAAAATCCCAGAAATACGAAACGCCTCCAACAGAATTATTGGTGAAAGTAAATGTGTTGCTATTGATACATTGGTTATTTACATTTGTTGCAAAAGCAGCTGTAGGCTTATTTGCAAATGTGATGCTATGTTCTGTACTATCCTTACAACCAGCAAAGTTTGTAGCAACTAATCTAACAATGTAGAAACCAACAGCAGCATAAGTATTACTTGGGTTAGTTGCGGTAGAAGTATTTCCATCACCAAAGCTCCATAAATATGTGTTGCCAATACCTGTTGAGGTATTGGTGAAACTCTCATTTAAGTTTGAAGAACAACCAGTATTACCATTAATTGTAAATGCTGGAACTGGTTTATCAACAACTGTGATGGTTTGAGAAATACTGTCTTTGCAACCATTT
>JANYEB010000071.1 GCA_025363355.1 Chitinophagaceae bacterium
AGTATGTTTTGGCTTTGATAACATAAAAAAAATGCAAGATTTTATAAAAATAGGATAAAATATTGCAACCTTTTATAGCCTGTTAATATCTTAAAGATAATGATACAGTGTGTTTCAAAGTTTTTGAGGGAGGACTAATTAAATAAGGATATATAAGGTAGGGTAGAATGTTCTGATATGAACAAGAAGAAACAAGGGATAATAAATGAAGAAGAAAAAGCATTGTTATTAGAAGAACTCGCAGACATCTTTCTTTATGGACTACAGCTAGAGCATGAACAACAACATCCTGATAGCACGTTCCGTTACATCAAGTACGAAGCCATACAGAAATTAGAAGCAGCTATGGAACTACGCAAAATAGAGAGCCAACGCAAGAAACCACAAAACTTGCACCAATAGCAATTTTCCCTACACCCTTCGCCCTGTCTTCACAACACTACAGATTCGTTATGCAGCATTCTGCAACACAACCTCATTCACTTTTTCTTCATATGTTATAAGGTCATTTTGTACTTCACGAAACAGAGCAAATAAACCCTCATCAACAGAGGCAGGGGAATTTGCAAAATAGTGGTGTTTTTTATCTCGTCCTAGGTGGTGCACATTAAAGGACAAATTCTCAAGAATATCCTTTTTAAGCATAAAAATGCTATGTACTTTTTGTGTTCGAAAATGCATTCCATCAAACACTATCCCTTCAGGGAATTTGAACCACTGAAAAAGTACTTTAATTTGAGGTGGTTGTTCCTGCCAATAGTTGCCAGGATTTATGAGCATTTTATGTAATCGAGAAAAAACATATTCAATATCAAAAGGTCTATCATCAGCTTTTGATATTTTATCCTGTACATCCCAAAGTTTTTTATCCAATATTTCCATATGCTCTTTGAGCAAATCATCTGCGATAATACCAGTAATATTCTTCTCCAATAGTAATCGTCTTTGCTGTTTTATTTCTTCAAACTGTTTCTGTAAGGTTGTTTTATTTGACAATATCAAAGAAGTGCTATTCCTTAATTTTTCGGTAACAATTTTTTCAAGTGATTTTATAGTTTCAGCATCAACAGAGAAACTATTGAGATACTCAACAAACTTGCCTTCCAGAGCTTCTTTTGCAATTAATTTACCAGTATCTAACATTCTGTAATATGGATATTTTCGCAATCTCCCAGCACTCCAACCACCAGATATGGATAAGCCATTTTCACATTTTATGAATCTTCGTAAAGGAAAATCTGGATTCTCTTTTACATATTTTTTAGCTTTATATTTTCTGGTGATTATCTGTTGCACTTTGTAAAAAAGTGCTTCCGAAACAAGCGGTTCAAAATTGCCATCAACCACCATCCCAAACTTCTTTATCTTACTAATGTAGATAGGATTTTTAAGCATCAGATAGAAGACTGATCTAACAAAAGAAAGTTTATATTTTTCATTAAAATGCTGCCTAGCTTTTTCAGCAGAACATTCCTGAACTGCTATATAGTTAAATATCTCTTTAAGAATATTTGCATAATCATTAGGAGCAATCGTTGATTTGCCATTAACTTTTACATTAGCATATCCAAATGGAGCCATCCATACGTAACGACCCTCTAGAACAGCTTGTTTCATTCCACCAACACTTCGTTCCGTTCTTACTTCATTATCAAACTGAGCCACGTTGGCAATGATATTTTCCATAAACCTCCCAGCTGGGGTATCTTCAAAAAACTCTGATGTTGATTTGATTTCAACACCATATCGTTTAAGCATAATTCGTATCTGGCTGTAGTCATCAGTATTGCGTGAGATTCTATCAATTTTATATGCAATCACCACACTGATTTTATTGTTCTTTTCAGCACAAAACTTCATCATTTTCTGAAGTTCAGTTCTATCAGCAGTTTTCGCACTTTCTCCCATTTCGATAAATACCTGTACTATTTCATATTCATTTTTATTGGCATATTCACGACAGTATTTTTCCTGAGTGATTAAGCTATTGCCTTCTTCAACTTGTTCTTTTGTTGAAACACGGCAATAGACTACTGCTCTCTTCTTTTCTTTCATTTTCTAACTCATATTTGAGACCCAAGATAAAAATATCCGCAAGTTTTTCTAAGAGTGCTTGCCTCGTATCATCCTGTTGCTCCTTAGTTATATCCAGAGAGGAACAACATAATCCAACATTGTTGCAACACAAGTCTGTATGTTGTTCCTCTCTAGAAACGACTTTTATTTTGTTGGGTTTACACTTGTGTTGCATCGCTATTGTACTATGACTATTTGCTCTTGTATAGGAGTATTATTTCACAGAAAAAGTAGTTATTAGAGATAGGGAGTGATGCAAATACATACCTGAAAATGTTAGTGAATTATGGTTGCTGTGGAATAATAGTTATATTAAATAAAGCCCCATAATATGATAAAATATAAATACTATGATAACAGTTGAATGAAAAGACTACCACGATAAACTAGGAGATTCAGGAGTTACAAATATGTATTTTGCTACAGACTATTTATTCATAACAAAAGACCCTGTAAAATTTACTTTACAGGGTCTTTTATAATCATCAAAATAATCTAATTTATTAATCTGCTTTTTTAATAGACTTTTTTGTTATAGCTATTTTGCCATTGCTAACAATGGTGAATACAACTGTTGTTGTCGATGAATTAATCATACCGATATCAACCTGTCCTTTTGCTTGTCTGATGGGAAATGTTTTTAACATCTTTCCGTTTATATCAGTAACCTGTAGTAATGCCTCACCACTAAAATCATCAAGACTGTATATAGCTTTGGCATTATCTGCAAAAGGTGTTGGGACTATTTCAAGGGTGTTGTTGTTAGGCTGAGCAACTGCACAGGGGCTGTAGTTACGTGCTTCCAATATTGCTTTCATTTGAACTCTAAGGTCAGCAAGTTCTGCTTTTAAGTCATCAAATTCTTTTTGGGAAATTGATACTATAGTATTACCCGCTGTTCTTGAAAACACTCCACCAGATGCTGTTGATTGATATAACGTACCATCAGGCCCGATGACAACTGCTGGCATAGCAGATGGTGGTGCCGCTAGCCCTGTCAATTTTATTTTCCCATCACTTGTAAGCCTTATTTTTTCTGATGCATTTGCTTTCATTACAAAATCTGTAGCTGTGTTGGTGCCAATATAATTACTGCTGGTTGCAGTGTTATTGCCACTTAACACCCAACTGCATGTTTCATCACAAGGGCATAACACTACTGTTACTACAATGGTTTTAGCTGGACACGGATTGCCACTAACTGTATAGGTAATAGTTGAACTGCCCACTGCATTAGCTGTAACCACACCCCCAGAGCTTACGGAAACATTTGAATTGTTTGAACTCCACGTGCCACCAGTGGTTGCATCAAGCAGGGTAATAGTCGAACCTATGCAAATATTTGTACTTCTGTTATCCTTTACAGTAATATCAGCTAGTGCAGAGAAAAAAGTAACTGATGCATTTGCAGTATTTGTGCATCCATATGCATTGGCTGCGGTGGTATAGGATATTGTAGTTGGTCCACCAGCACTGGTAGCTGTTACCAAACCTGTACTGTTCACCGAAATACTGCCACTACTCGGCGACCAAGTGCCACCAGAGGTTGCATCAGCTAATTGGGTAGTAGTTGCACTTGCATAGCATATATTTGTCGTACCAGTAATAGAGGCTACAGACGGAATTGCACGTATATACGTATATCTTCCTACTCCATTCGAACACGCCCCATCCGCTACACTGTATTGAATTGATACAGTATTTGCAGAAATACCATGAACAACTCCTGTGGTTGCATTAACAGTTGCTGCTGGGGTATAATCAGAAGCCCACGTTCCACCACTAGGTGAACCAGTAAATGTCACATTAGCACCAACGCAAACATCACTACCGTAGGTAATTGTAGGTGTTGATGGCATTGCTGTAAGGTTTATAGTTAAAGTATTTGATGAGACACCAGGAAAACTATTATGGGTGATATATATTGCTATAGTGCCTGCCGTAAAAGGATTTGGCATTCCGGTAAAACCATTAGCACCAGTACTAAAGTTAACACCTGCCCTCCAAGTACAAGCGTTTCCTGTATTATGCCCACTTTCTGTTATAGTTGTAGGTGAACCTCCACCAGTAGGCGTAAAGGTTAAATGAATAACTAAATCGTTTGAACTACCACACCAAGTAGTAGGTATCCAGCCTGCAATCTTGATTGAAGAATAGCTGCACATATTCACGCTGGTATTACCACTATATGTACTATCCGTGGATCCTGTAACTGCATTTGCTAAACCTGTTAATGTGCTTTGTGTTGCACCTATCCATAAATCAGTAGAGCTATGCTGGGCCCTTGACGTAGCTGTTGCTAAAACGCATACGCATAAAATAATCACTTTGATTTTTTTTCTCATAAAATAAAAAATTGAATTTTACCTACACTTTAATATCCGCAGCAGGTATCTCGGTGTGGCTTTTGCTTGTGAGGAGAACGAAAGCCATAATTCCCTTTGAGGTAGCTTTCTAGCTAATGTGGTTTTGACTCATAGGCAGAGACATTTTGGATTTGTTGGTGTAAATGTAAAGCCTGGGTTCATTAAAAATAATACCTTGAAACCACTTTCTTTTTGCACATCTGTTATTAATTTTCAGTAGCCCGAAAACAACAAACCCTTATACTTAAAAAAGCTTTAAAGCAATCAAATCAATGCTAAGTGTGTGAACATAATATTGACAAAATCGCCTTACTACTTATGGCTAATATTGAAGGCAGTTTTGCTGTAACCTTCAAATTGCAGCTGATATGAAACCAACAAATACATTGAAGAGAACTGCATAGTATGATAAACTGCTAGTACTATGCTAACAGCTAAACATAAAGCCTATCTTGATAAATTGCGAGATTCTGGTATTACAAATATGTATGGTGCTACGGAATATCTAATGAATAAATTTCGTATCACTTATGAAGAAGCCAAAGTAATACTGATGGAATGGATGTCATTGTATAAATAAGAAAACATAGTAAAAAACTAAAAGAAGATAGCTGCACTATGCAGTTATCTTCTTTTGCACCACTCCCTATCTTCCAAGTTCCACAACCCTTGCCATACAATGGTTCTATGGAATCCATCACACCTATCGGCATCACCGACTATCGCAGCCAACGCATCCCTTTTGGCATCAAAGCAAAAGACAGAAGTGGACATATTTATTGCATAGGAAAAACAGGCGTTGGTAAATCAACATTGCTATTGCAAATGGCAATCGCAGATATCAATAACAATGCGAGTGTTGCTGTAATTGACCCACACGGAGATTTAGCAAATACACTCCTCACATACATTCCCATACATCGCATCACCGATACTATTTATTTTGATGCCAGCAATACCAAGCATCCCATTGCATACAACCCTTTATACAATATCCCTGATGATGAAAAATATGCAACTGCTGCAAGCATTGTACTCGTGTTCAAAAAACTTTGGATAGATAGCTGGGGGCCGCGTTTAGAGCATATTTTGCGTAATACCATACATAGTCTCACATATTGTCCAACAGCAACATTATTGGATATTCAACCAATGCTCACGAACTATCATTTTAGAAAAGAAGTATTGTCATACATAACAGACCAAGCACTCCTTCGCTTCTGGTATAACGAATTTGAGCCATTGCCACCACATACCAAAGCAGAGCATATTGCATCCATTGTTAACAAGGTTGGCATACTAAATACACATCCAACATTAAAGGCAATACTATCTGCACAGCAGTCAAGTTTTAACATAGAAGAAGTATTTAATGATAGCAAGATATTTGTAGCCAATTTATCAAAAGGAAGCATTGGCGAAGCAGGTGCAGAACTATTGGGTTCACTCCTTATAACCGCTTTTCAGACACAATCACTCAGAAGAAATAACATACCCATAGAAGAGCGAACACCCGTGTATTTGTACATAGACGAGATACACTCTTTTATGACAGAAGCCTTCATAGATATCCTGAGCGAATCAAGAAAATACAATCTCTGTTTATTCATTACACACCAGTACACAGAGCAATTATCTGACGACATACTGCACGGTATTTTAGGTAATGTGGGAACAATCATTTGTTTCAGGATTGGTGCAAGAGATGCCAAGGTTTTAGAGATGGAGTTTGCCCCAACATTTACAGCAGAAGACCTTATCAATCTTCCTCGATATACCATATACATCAAACTATTAATTGATGGCACCACCTCAAAGCCATTCAGTGCAACCACTACTATCTTGGAACAAAAAAAACACTTCTACCACGAATACATCAGACGAGAAAATGTCAGAAAATATACAGAGAGACAGCAACAGCAACGAGTAGAAAGATACCAAGAATATATCAATGATAACAATAATATTCCAAAGCAACAACGACTTGATTTTGGCTAGGATGTTCGGTGAGAAAATCGAAACAAAAACAAACAATTTGAAAAGAAAATAATACAACAAATTTCTATGAAAAAACAACAAACAAAACACGCAACAACCAAACAAAATAAGCAACAAAAACAACCCATCAATTTTATCTCCATCAAAGACCAATGGAAGAAACCAACTAAATCAAAACTCACCTTCATCGACCTGTTCTCAGGTTGTGGTGGTATCACCAAAGGTTTTGAATTAGCAGGGCTAGAACCCATTGCAGGCTTTGATTTCAACAGAGATGCTGTATAGACATACCGCAGCAATTTTGACCATCCTATCATTGAGGGAGACATCACTATTGCACGTGACAAACGACAACTATATAAGCTAGTGAAAGAACAATTACAAAGCAGAAAACTCAACATCATTGCAGGTGGTTTTCCTTGCCAAGGATTTAGTATGGCAGGGAAGCGATTAGTAGATGATCCTCGTAATGTACTATACAAACAAATGCTAACTGTTATCAAAAAACTGCAACCAGATTTTGTAGTTGGTGAGAATGTGCCAGGACTAAGATTTATGCAACAAGGTGCAGTTGAAAAAAAGATTTTAGAAGGCTTCAAAAAAGCAGGATATACAATGCAGGTTACCATACTCTGTGCTGCTGATTATAGTGTGCCACAAAAAAGACATCGAATTATTTTCATTGGCAATAGAATCGGTAAAACCAACTTTCATCCCTTACCATTTATTGACCCGAGTAAATACAAGACAGTTAAAGACACAATAGCTGATTTAATGGATATTGCAGACAATGAAGCTATCAATCACGAATACACCAATCACGATGCAAGAATGATAAAGCGTATGGCACAAGTGAAGGAAGGTGAAGGGTTGAGCAACAAGTACAAGGATTCCTATAGAAGGCTATGGTGGCATAGACCAGCAACAACTATCAAGGCCAATAATGGTGCAGGATGCATTCATCCCAAACGAAACAGGGTAATCACAGCTAGAGAAATGGCAAGACTGCAATCCTTTGATGATGATTTTATTTTTAAAGGAAGCAAAACAGCACAGCAATTACAAATTGGAAACGCAGTGCCACCCTTGCTTGCAAAGGCAATAGCACTTGCCATAAAAAAATCATATAAAACAAAATAAATCCAAATCCTTTGCGTTTTTCTTTAAATCTAAAATCAATTCCTATGGCAATCCCAGTGTCAAATGTATTGTCCCATTGGACAAAAGCATTCCCTTTCTGTGCTATGTCAGCTAATCAATTTTATAGCGATGTGGAAGCAATCATCAAAGAACACCAGATGCCCGATGTTAAAGTAGAAAAAGTCAAAAACAAAGAAGGTGGTATGTTTTCTTCATCACGAGAATACCTACGTATCAAACGAGGTGATTTAGTTTTTGATGTATGTGCAGCTCCGTTTGGTAAAGACTTTTTTATCTCTTGGTGGTTATACGAAACAGAAGGGTTTTCAAAACAGTTGCTCAAACTTACGAGTGTTGGCAGCTACCTAGTAGAACGTTCTGCAAAGCAAACATTCTTTCAGGCAGATGAAGAATCTATGTTCCTCACTTGTACCCACGAATGTATCTTGGAAGCCATTCAGAGGATGGTTGAAAGCAAGGGATTACGAGGCTTGACAGATATTGAGAAAACCTATTCAAAAGGTGGTTTATAATGACAGATAGTGAATACTTCACGTGGCAGTTCTACACGTGGGAATATAGAGGACGAGGATTACATCAAGAAGTGTATCCTGTAGCCCTAGAACCACCCTTTATGCCCTTTATACGGCATTTGCCACAGCGTAGCTATATTGATGAAAGCAAGCGTCCCACTTGGGCTTCTAGCCTCATAGATATGCTCAAAGGCAAGAAGGAAGTGGAGGAAGAAATCATACCAGCACTTGACTATGAAAACCTTGAAGCTTTCTTAGATACGGGTGATACGGATAAAGTGATATTCAAGCTGCATTTTAGCAAGGAAAGGAGAGTATCAGCAGACACCATACACGCAATGCTTGCTGTATTATCTGCAACAGAAAACGCCATTTCATTTGAGTTGTACGGAAACAGCAATAGCATCACTATACAGTTTGTGTGTACACAAAAAGATGCAGCAATGCTTGAATCCATTCTCAACGCATACTTGCCTAGTATCACGATACAAAAAGACGAACAAGGCTTAGAACAGATATTGCAAAAACAAGGAATGACATCAGTCATTTCTTTTGCATTACAAGAAGAATTTATTCGCCCTATTGCACAATATGCAAGCAAAGAAGTTGACCCATTCACAGGCATCATTGGCTTGATGGAAACTTTGAAAAATGAAGAGCAATTAGGCATCCAAATATTGTTTCAAGGTTGTGTGAATCGATGGAGTGAATCCATTATCAGAACTGCGATAGATATCGATGGAAAATCATTTTTTGCAGATGCACCAGAATCACCCAAACTAGCACAGGAGAAAATACAAAGTCCATTGTTTGGAGTGTCTATTAAAGCCTTTGTACAAGCCAATCATCAGCAGCGTAGAGAAAGCCTTGCATACAATTTTGTAACAACGATACAGCAAGCCACCAAAAGCCCATTCAATGCTATTGTTCCAGTAAAGGAAGATGATATACAGCAAGCAATAAAGAACGTGTATTATAGAACCAGCCATCGCACAGGAATGCTGTTGAATGCAGGAGAATTGGCAACCTTGATACATATACCAAGCCACACCATACAATCAAGAAAATTAGAGAGCAGCACTAGAAAAACAAAAACAGTTCCTAGTATTGCAACAAACAAGGAATATATACTTGGAACTAACAATCACACACATACTGAAACGAATGTTACAATCAGTACAGATGCACGATTGAAACATACCCATATTATCGGTGCAACGGGTACAGGAAAATCAACATTGATTGCAAATTTGATTTTGCAAGATTTGAAAAAAGGTATTGGTGTTACACTCCTTGACCCACACGGAGACCTAGTAGATGATATTATTGCAAGACTACCCAAACATAGATTACAAGATGTGGTATTACTTGACCCATCGGATGCTGAGTTTCCAGTTGGATTAAATATATTAGAAGCACATAGTGATATAGAAAAAGAGATACTATCATCAGACCTTGTAGCATCATTTAGGAAATTCTCAACTTCTTGGGGAGACCAGATGAATACGGTATTAGGCAATGCTATTATCGCGATACTAGAGAGCAGCAAAGGTGGCACACTTAACGACCTCAGAAGGTTCTTGATAGAGCAGGAATATAGAAATGAGTTTTTAGAAACGGTGAGCAACCCATCGATTAAATACTATTGGCTCAAAGAATATCCATTGCAGAAGAGCAATTCTATTGGTTCTATTTTAACAAGGCTTGATACATTTCTGCGACCAAAAGTTATCCGCAATATGGTGGTACAGCAACAGGGTTTAGATTTTGAACAGTTGCTCAATACCAATAAGATTATTTTAGTCAAACTAGCACAAGGATTAATAGGCAAAGAGAATAGTTATTTACTTGGTTCATTAATTGTATCAAAGCTGCACCAAGCAGCGTTTTCACGGCAAAAAATCCAAACAAGAAACCCTTATTTTATTTACATAGACGAGTTCCAAAACTTCATTACACCTTCCATTACAGAGATGCTATCTGGGGTGAGAAAATACAATGTTGGTCTAGTTCTGTCACATCAAGATTTACAACAGTTGCAACGTGAAGACAGTGAATTAATCAATAGTGTATTGGGTAATATCTATACAAGAATCGTATTCAGGGTTGGAGAACCAGACGCGAAGAAATTGCAAGATGGATTTAGTGATTTTGACTATACTGATTTGCAGAATTTAGGAAGAGGTGAAGCTGTGGTGAGGATAGAGCAGCCACAGTATGATACATCGCTTGATACTATTGGCTTAGAGCATATTGATGAAATTGAAAAAGAGCAATCAAAACAGCAAGTATTTCAAGTATCACGAAGCAAGTATGCAACACCAAAAGATGTTGTTGAAAGAGTTTTGTATGAGAGTTTAGATATGAATGTTGTAGAGAAAAAAGTGAGCAAAAGAACAGCTAAAAAGGAAGATGATTTTGAAGAAAACAATGAAGAAAATACAACTGAAATTGTAAAAGATATTGAAAAAAATATAACAGAAGAAATATCAACAGCACAAATTCATCCATCTGCTGCAACTGCTATACATAAAGAGATACAGCCTGCCCAAGTTATAAAAGAAGAACCATTAAAAGAACGAGATACAACACACAGGTATTTGCAGAATCTGATTAAAAAAATGGCAGAATCAAAAGACTTTGTTGCTACTATTGAAGCTGCTATACCTAATGGACAAGTAGATGTATTGCTCACAAAGGACAATCAAACTATTGCCATTGAAATATGCAATACGACAGATGCAGAATGGGAAGTGCACAATATCCAAAAGTGCATTGCTGCTAAGTTTGACGTGATTGTTTCCTTGAGTGGAGATGGTAAGCAGTTGGAAAAAATAAAAAAGAAATGTACTACAAGTATTGAAAACTTCGATAGCCAGCCCATCTACTTTTTTACACCAGATGCATTATTTGAGTTTCTCAATCAAACACAGATAGTACAGGACTTGCAGCCTCAAACAACAACAATGAAAGGCTATCGGGTGAGTGTACAATATGATGCCATCACACAAGATGAAATGAAAAGAAAAAGAGCTAGTGTTGCACAAGTAGTGATGGGTAGTTTAAGAAAGAACAAGAAATAAAATAAGCCCCATTGTTGAGGCTTATTACTGTACTTTAAAACAATACTAATTGGCTAGCGTTATTCTTTCCTCTTTCACTAAATGGTCTATTATCAACAACAATCTTATCACTCATCTTTCCTTTTGTTTCTTGCTTTGCAAATGAGTTGCAGTGCATATTCCAGAGTAATGAATCTTCTTTGTTCTCCACTTTGAATATTCCCAATGGGAACATAGAAATGCGATACGAGATAACAAAATCTGTTGGAGATAGAGCATTGGCACACATCACTTCACTATTGAATGCACCATTGAAGAATAAATTGAGAGCTGTCATTTTCACACAAGTTCTATCAATGTCTATTCCATAATATTCATTGGGATATTTGCTTTGTCGATGTGCAGCAAGTAGCATCCTGCCTGAGCCACAGCTTGGGTCGAGGATTCGTAAAGGTTCTGTTTGAACCAGATCTTCAACGCCACCATCTACACTAACAATAGAAGCCATAAATTCACAAACTGTTGGTGGTGTAAAGAACTGCCCATTCCTTCCATTGGAAATATTCTGTTCAAAGAAATCACCCAACACATCATTACCACGACCACTATCTTGTAATCGCTCTTCCATCTCAAAAACCAAGTGTGCAAAGGCTTTGGGGAATTCGTGGCGAAGTTCAGAATCTTTGTATGGTGCAATTGTTTGCAGGTACTCATCTTCATAATAGGACTTTTGAGTAAGTGGATTTTGTGTGCAGGCACACATAGCCATCGTTAGAAAATCATTGAAGACATTGCTCAGTGAGAAGCGATACCCAATCTTGTGTATTGTTTCAGCGAAATTGTTTTGTAAAGAACTTGTTTGTTGTTTTGATTTCATTGCTATACGTTTTGAATAGTATAGCAAGTGATTTATTTGGTGGGGAGGTAGGGACTAGACTTAAAAGAAGCTACGTAAGTTTTGATAAGTCTAGGTGTTGGAGCAATTCTTGAAGCGATATATCTAAACCTTTAGCAATGGCAAATAGAGACGAAACGGTAGCATTTATTTTACCCTTTTCAATTCGATATATTTGACTCAATTCCATTTCTGAAGCATACGCAAGTTCTTCCATCGTCATATTTTTTTCAATCCGCATTTTCCTCACGTGATTGCCTAATAGCTCTAATAGTTCTTGGTTTCTGAGTTTGTTCATTAAGAACAAAGTGAACGTTATCTAAAAATTATCTTTAGGCATATATGCCTAATTTAAAATATTTTCCCTAATCTTGCCTCAGGAATTAACCAAACACTCTCTTATGAAGCAGATTTATTTAGATACGTCTTAATACTGATAGCATTCTAATAGTTCATACACAAATAAAAAAATACTAACTCATATCCATACCCATAAAAAAATATTTTATACATAATGCAGCCAAGCCGAAAACTGTGATTAATAGAGTAGGCAAACAAACCATTTAACAATGAGAAAAATAACAATGATGCTGCTGCTTGTGCTAGCAGCAGTAACCATCAACGCACAAGACATTATCGTAAAGAATGACAAGACTGAACTAAAGGTCAAAGTTCTTGAAATTACAGAAGTTGCCATTAAGTACAAAAGGTTTGAAATGCAGGATGGCCCTATCTATTCCATTTTAAAGACAGATGTATTTATGATTATGTATCAAAACGGCACCAAAGAGTATATGGATAATAAACAGACCAAATCTGTAACACCACCGTCTCAACCAACAGTACCAAACAAAACTAATGCTGCAAGCACTGTAACAAATGCAATGAGCAGCAGTGCCAGTACAAAGTACCAGTCCAGCAGTTCTGGTAGCAAACAAAAACAGAGCCATTGGGGTGCAGAAGTTGGTGTATTAAATACCAGTGCCAGTATTGGAACAAATGTCACCACAGAAGCTGTGATCCGTATGCGAGCAGGCGTATATTATGCGATACCGTTCAGCACTACTGTTTCATTAGTTCCAGCAGTGATGATAATAGGTAAAGGTTCTCATTTTTCATATTACGATGGCAGTGGTTATGTCAATGATGATATCAATACTTCTTTTATTGAAATACCACTAAAGTTTGTATACACCACTGGTGGTACAAAAGGATTGATGCTGGGAGCTGCTCCAACATTGGGTATTATGATTGCACAAAGTGAAAAAGGAACAGTATATGACTACAGTTCAGGATATACTTATTCATTTAACGGAAGTCCTGGTTTTAAGAGTACTGAAATAAGTTTCAGCCTTCTTGCAGGGTATAGATTCTCTACAAAGTTTGCCTTATCACTTTCGTATAATACTGCTTTCACAGACTTATCAAATAATGGCACTAGTTACAAGACAAGTTATCTAGGTGCAAACATTTCTTTTGGCTTTTAATCTTAAATACTACACCAATGAAAAAAGTAACTTTTATACTACTGCTTATCACTATTTGTTTTGGCATAGCAGCAAAATCACAAGACATCATTGTTAAAAATGATAAATCAGAAATCAAATCAAAGATTCTGGAAATTACAGAAGAACTGATTAAATACAAGAAGTTTGAAATGCCAGATGGCCCTACATATTCCATCAACAAAGCAGATGTATTTATGCTACTCTATGCCAATGGCACCAAAGAGTATATAGAAAATAAAGTAATCCCCAAACCTGCCCCACAAACGATACAGGATACAGCAACAGATGCTGATAATGATATACTAGAACCGGGTATTTATTATTTCAATCCTTTAACACAACACTATCTTGAAATAGATGGATCTAATATCACCAGTAGCAAGCAAGGAGGATTAGGACAAGCAATCCTTCGCACTAGTGTAAGTGGCTTATTCAATGCTAAAGAAAGGGTAACGCTTGGTGGTAGTCACGCAGCTATTGAGATTAAATTAGATACACCCATATTTTTATTTGTGATTGATATTGCAGCAAAAGGATTCAATAACAACAGTAATTATTTAGGGAAAGTGAACAGCCCCAATGATTTCTTCTTAGTGAAACTCAAAGAGAAAAAAGATAGCAGAGAAATCGTTGTCGGAAAAAGCAATAATGTGAGTTCAACACAGGGTATTGATGACAAGCAAAAGATTGCTTTCAGGTACCAGAAAATCAAGAAAGGATTTTATAAAGTGGTAACAGAAGCAAAACTTGAAAAGGGTGAATACTGCTTTATGTTCGCTTCTGCTTCACTCTATGAAGGTGTGGTGAGAAAAGTGTTTGATTTTAGTGTGCAGTGATACAAAGCATACAATCAAAAGCTAGCTTTGGAATAGATTTTAAAACCGAAAATTATACACTGTAGCGGTTGCAAAGTAGGTCAGCTAAGAAGCATAAAACCTTGTTATCAGTAAAACATAAATATGCTAACGAAATGAATGCTTCATCCACAAAAAACGGATGAAGCATTTTACAACAATCCGTTTTTGATAGCATAACTTACCAGTTCCTGTCTTGTTTTAACACCAACAGCAGTAAATAAGTTTTTTCTCAATTGTTCAATACTACCAGTGGTTCTGTTCATTTTTACAGCAATCTCTTCATAGCTGTAATGTGTGGCAGCATACTTTAATAGTTCCATTTGCAATGAAGATAAGTGAGGTATAAGCGATAGTAATTGGGCAGCTGAATGATATCTTTGGATACCAGTTTTAGAATCATTATCACGCAATACAAAATAGTATTCACCTTTTGAAACAGTACGTATTGCAGTATCAAATTCAATAGGATTAGAGCTTTTAGAAATATAGCCACAAACGCCACTATCAATCAATTGTTTGATGCGAAATAATTTATCTTCAGCAGAGAATGCAACAACCTTCAATGATGGATATTTAGTCAATATCTTCTTAGTGAGTTTGATGCCACCTTCATTGTCTCCATTCAGAGAAACATCCATAAAAACAATCTCTGGAAGCTTTGTTGGGTTACTAAAAAAAGCATCCACTTCTTTCTCAGAACTTGCAGTACTCACCACATCATATTTCATAGCTGTTAAGAGATTCGCGATAGCATTTAGTACAAGTGGATGGTCGTCAACAATGAAAACTTTCTTCATAAGGATTTTTTAAAGAAGGAATAAATATTGATTTTTTCTGTGTTGAAACTATGTTAATTTTTAATAATAAGCAAGAAGTGCTAATAAAAGAGCTGGAAATCACTGAGTAAGATAAGGCTAAAAAATATAGTTTAAAAAATAGAAAATAGCTGAAAGTACTGTGAATGCTGCATTACAGTGTAATGTTATCGAAATTATTTTGAATTCAATTATAGGGGTATTTTGATGAAAGAATTCACGAAATTTCGTGAATTCGGGATTGATATTTTAGATACCATTGTAATAGAAAGGGAAATAAGATAAAGCAAATCAATGAGGTGTAAGGTTGTAAATAAACTGAAAAGAATAACGGACAACAGCGAAAGAATTGAGGCAATTTGATATACTTTTTTTACATCAAAATGGCATCTAAAGAGAAAAGGAAGTGATTTTGGGAGTAAGAAAAAGCAGTTTTTGAGTTTTTCATTTACTCGCTCACAGCCCAAAACGACTCGGTAAATGCCAAAATCGACACGTTTACACATTTGTCCTTGTTAGTTTGAAAAAAAATAATATGCTTTGTTTCAAAATTGACAAGATGTTTTAGGAAGAGAATAGCAAGAAAAAAAGGAATAACCAATAACTAACAAAAGGCATCAATGCTGAAAATATTTCATACCATACTACTGCTTATGACCACTGTTACTTGTATTGCACAAAAGCAAGAACCGAAGTTATTAGGTAAGCTCAATACAAGTATTACCAACCTTGACACCAAACTCATAGATAAACTAGACAATCAATATGGATTTAATCCATCACATTTTAACTTTTACAATCAATATTGAAATTTTCACTCAGCATATTATTACTGTTTATAATCAGTGACCAATTATTTGGTCAGGAGATGAGATTGCTTGCAGTCAATGACAGTGTTTATGCATTCAAGGGAATGTGTAAAAATGTATACGATGTCTTCACTTTTAATAATGGTCAATATCAATCTAAGCAAATCATTTCGCTAGAAGATAAATCATATAAAGCTGAAGCAACAATTAATAAAATGCCTAATTTAATAATACACGGAAATGTTCTATACAATTTTAATTACCGTAGCTATTTAGACACTCCTTTCCTACAAAATGATTTGATGCAACATAGTGTACAAACCAGAGTGAACGTTATGTTAAAGCAAAAATATCCTTTTACAATCTTTGTTAATACCCGCCAGTCAAACTCCCCCTATTTCGTAAATGCAACGGATATCAACGTACAATACAATAGGAGTATGATGCTTAATAGTTACAAAGATAAATTACGACAAGAAGTAGATGAAATATTGCGTATGCCAATACTTTCACTTTCGCCAGAGTCAATTTATTCTGTAGAAACCCAGACAACGTTAAAACATAAAGCCAGAAAGCGATTGGGCAAAAATGCTGACAGTCTACTGAACACAAAAGACGGGTTACAAAAAAAATGGGATGAACTATATGCTGATTATAAGAAGCAAAAAGATAGCTTGAATGGATTACAAAACTGGGTGAAAAGTTCTTCAAGAATTCAGGATTTAATTGAAGCAAAAGAAAGCGATTTAAGAAACGAAATAATAGCTAGGCAAAAAGCAAATAATCAAAAAGACATAAATGATAGTTCAAAAATTGTAACCGCAGATTCCACAAGAATTAAAGCTGAAAGCAAGACAGCAGTCCTTACAAAGAAAACAGAAGATAAGAAGAAACAGATCGAAGAGATAAATTCAAGAGTTGGTAAAGCAGAGAAAAAATTGATTGCGTTTCAAAAATCTGCAAAAGATTCATTACAAAATTTAAAAAAACAAATCAGTGTAATCAATAATGGACAATCCTTACAGGATTATTTACACGAAAATAAAAAAGAGGATGGAAAGCTTACTGGTATTGAGAGATTGTTATTATCCGTAAAGCAAATTGGTATTGGCAGAAACTGGATTGACTATTCAGAATTGACCGTAAAAAATATTTCATTGAACGGTGTGAATATTGAACTGAATCCACAACGAATTTATGTGGCAGCAGCAGCAGGAAAAATAAATTACAGGTTCAGGGATTTTGTATTAAATAACAATAATTTTAGTAATACACAAAGCCTTGGATTAATAAGGTTGGGTTATGGGATAAAGGAAAAAAATAATTTGATTCTAACTTATTATGGTGGTCAAAAGGCTGTACTCAATCAGGTGAGTTCAAAGGATTCAAATGCTATCCAGCGAATAACAGGTTTTTCAATTGAAGGGAAAATTGATATTGATAAGAATAATTACTTAATTGCTGAATATGCCAAGTCTGAGAATATAGCCAATACAGGCAAAATGTTCGATTTAAAAGAACATAGCAATGAAGCTTGGATGATAAAATTATTTAGTGAATTCCCTAAAACAAATACCAAAGCAACGGGCTATTATAGAAGAATGGGTGAGAACTTTCAATCATTCACTTTATTGCCGTCTAATGCCAAACAAGATGCGTGGATGCTGAAACTAAATCAAGGGTTTGATAAGAAAAGAATCGTACTGGAAACATCCATTAGGAAAAATGACTTTGTCAGCCCTTTAGCTATAACAAATTATAGCAGCAATACCACCTTCAAATCTGTACAAGTAACAATAAAGTATCCTAAGTATCCATTCGTAATGCTAGGCTATTACCCTACATCACAGTTAAGTACCAGCAACAATGCTTTGTACGAAAGCCAATACAACACTTTCAATGGTATTGCAAATTATAGCTATGCCGTAAAAAAAGTATCGATGAACAGTAATCTTGCTTACACTAGATTTTATAATAATTCAAGCGATACGGGTTTTTTATATTTCAATGCAACGACATTAACTGTGCAGCAAACTGCTTATTTGGGAGCTTTTACATTACAGGGAATTGTCACCAATACCAAGCAAACATTCTTGCATCTATTAACGATAGAGCCAGTTATTTCCTATCAATATAAAAATATACTCACAGTTTCAGCAGGATTAAAATATTCAAGGGTAAACCATCAGCAGACATTGTGGGGCAGTACGGCAGCAATGGGAATTTTAATAAAAAAAATCGGATCGATTCAATTGCAGTACGACAAAACATATTTACCAACATATAACAGGAACTTGATTCCTGTAGATTTAGGAAGGGCAACTTTTATCAGAGAATTTTAAAAACTTCAATAATGAGAAAAATATTTTTTTTAGCAATTCTTCTAGCACTATGTAATAGTGTATTGTTGGCACAGTATAACATTCAACCAGTATTACCTAGTACAGGATTAATACAAAAAAGCCAATTGTGGAATGTTTTATTAATCAATAATTCAAAGAATAATACTACTTGCAAATTGGAGATGGTATTGCTCAATCGTGCCTCAGGCTCAGAAGAACTAACGGCAACATCAACGCAGATAGATCTACAGCCAGGAGCAAAGCAAATGAATGCAGTAGCTTTAACACCCATTCAATATAATTATATTAATACCGAGATTGCAAAAAGTAACGAAGACTTTTTACCGATAGGGAACTACAATATCTGTTACAAGTTGGTAACCATTACAGCAGAGCCAGTCACTATTGCAGAGGAATGTGTTTCCTTTGACGTAGAGCCACTGAGCCCGCCATTATTAACGGTTCCATCGGATGGGGCAGAACTAACATCACCACCTAGCCAGTTTACTTGGATTCCACCATCACCCATCAACCTATTTAAGAGACTGGCTTATGAAGTCGTTTTTGTTGAAGTTTATGGTGAGCAAAAGCCACAAGAAGCCATACAGCAAAATACACCATTCTATACAGAGCAATATATAAGAAACAATACACTTACCTATAAAGCACTAAATAATAATTTTCAAAAGGATAAAATCTATGCTTGGCAGATAGTAGCAAGAGATGATAAGGATTATGCAACTAAATCTGAAGTATGGACATTCGTCATAAGGGAAAGTAGTAGAATAGAGAAGATTATAAAAGGAACACCATTTGTAAAAATGAAACTGAATGAGCCTGACATGGCAATTGCACCCAATGGAATATTAAAGATGAATTATTCAAACAGGTGCAATGACTCTATAGTTGAGATTACAGTATTCCAAAAAGATAAAAACCAGTTTGGTATGGCAAGAACTTCAAAGAAAATTCGAGTGCAGGCAGGAGAAAACAACTTAAATATCGACTTAAAAAAAGATCTTGGATTAAAGAATATTAATGAACAAAATCTATATTCAGTTGAATTGATTAACTCAAAGAAAGAAAACTGGGTATTAAATTTTCAGGTTAAAAATTTTTAAGAACTTAAAAAAACGCAAATAAATGGTACAAAAACTTTCCAGTAACTATCAGAAGCAAATAGCTTTTTTGCTAGTACAAATTTTTTTAATTCCTGGCGTAGCTTCATTTGCAAGAACGACTAGTTATGAAACTTTTGCTACACCTTCTAGATCAGGTAGCTTTTCAGTGTATCCGAATAAATTCACTACCCCCTTTATCCCTAAAAAAGATAATGCGAGCAATATTATCCCACTGAAAACGGATGATATTGATTTAAATATTCACAATAAAACTGATGACCATATTGAAAATTTGGGAGGGCCAAGCCAGCCTGAAATGTCTGGATTCAAGCCAGTAGGTGCGGATAATATGGTTGATTTATTCAGTGGTGATTTTTCTTATAACATACCCCTGCTAGATGTAGGTGGGTATCCAGTTAATATTTTTTACAATAGTGGTGTTACTATGGATCAGGAAGCCAGTTGGGCAGGTTTAGGATGGAATATCAATCCTGGCACTATATCCAGAAATATGAGAGGAATTCCTGATGACTTTAATGGCACTGAAAAAATAGCCAAAACACATTATACAAAACCTGAAAGAACATATGGCTTAGGTGTATGTGGAAGTTTGAAAACATTTCCTATTCCCATTATTAAACTATCAGCAAATTTTGGGTTATTCTATAATAATATGAGGGGGTTAGGTGCAGAATTAGGATTGTCCCCGGCGGTATCTATTGGAAGTAAGACTTCTGATCCTGAAACAAGTTCATTAAAGCTTGGATGGAGCTTGCAAGGAAACTCACAAACAGGCGGTTCAAGTTCGCTATCTATTAGTCTTTGTAAAAAAGGCAAGGATGATATGAGTGGTTCAATGACAGCAAGCTTGGGTTATCATTCACGTATGGGTTTGCAAAGTTTACACCTGTCAGCGGAAGCATCAAAATCAAAGGAGAATGCCAATTATATGAAAGGCTATTCAGTTAATGAGAGCAATTTTTCTATGGCTGGTTCTACAATGAGCTTTGCTTTTCCTGCTATAACACCAAGCATACGAACTAAACTAGAGCATAATAGCTACAATTTAAATTTAGGGGTTGGTGTTGAAATACAAGGTATCAATCCTAATCTGCGTCTAAAAGGCTATTATACGGAATCAAAAATCCCTAAGGATGCCATAACAACCAATAGTGCTGCTTACGGTATGTTATTTATGCAGGATGCCAATGGTAAAAAAGACGCTCTTTTAGACTTTAACAGATTGAATGAAGGAATGTATACGCCTAATTCTCCTATAACATCACTACCTGTTTATACTTTTGATGTTTTTTCAATTTCTGGCGAAGGGACAGGAGGAACTTTTAAAGCCCAAAGGGCTGATTTGGGTTACGTATGTGATCCAACTGTGGAAGTGGGAGGAGGCCAGTTCTCATTAGGAGCCGATTTAGGCGGAGGTACTTATTTAAAGGCAGGATTAAATGGCAATGCAGTATTAACACCATCATTTTCTGGTGTTTGGAGTGCCAGTAACTTAGCTAGGAAAGCACTGGGATTTAAGCAGCATGATGGTTTATATCGCTCCGTTTATTTTCGCAACCCCGGTGAAAAAGCTATACAGGATAATAATCTACAGAATACATTAGGTGGTGATGATATGGTTCGACTTAAAATGACTAACCTTGGCAATGGCTCACCAGTGTTACTCCCAACATTGGTAAAATACGATGATTTGAGACAAATAAGAAAAGGTAGTAGTGGGGCACCGCAGGAAATAAACCTAACAGAAACAAACACTAAGAAAGAAAGAGATAAGAGATCACAAGTTATATCATTTTTATCTGCTGAAGAAGCAGACAGGGCAGGGTTAAACAAAAGCATACCATCAGTTAAAGACATAACTGAAAGTGCTGCTACTTATTTTGGCCCAAAGAACTCGCTTGTAAAAAATATTGCTAGGGTGTTTGCCAATAGTTCAAATCCATCAATTTCAGATTATGATTCTTACAGGTTATCACATCATATTTCAGAAATAGATGTTTTACAGGGTGATGGAAAAAGATATGTTTATGATGTTCCCGTATACAACACCAAACAGGTTGATGTTACATTCAATTCAAATGGAAAGGGAAATAGTTCAACACAACTAGCTGACTATGCTGATGGTTCTGATAATAAAGCGGAAAATAATGGCGGAAAGGATGGCTATGTTGAAAGGCAGGAAATGCCAGCTTATACACACTCGTTTTTACTTTCATCTATATTATCATCAAATTACGTTGATGTAACTGGAGATGGTATTACTGAGGATGATTTAGGGGATGCAATCAAATTTAATTATGGTAGAGTGGGAACTTATAAATGGCGTACTCCACACGATCAAAATAAAGCGAGTTATAGCGAAGGTTTAAAATTATCCAGCGATGATGATAAATCACATTATATATATGGAGAAAGGGAAATGTGGTATTTACATACGCTTGAATCAAAGAATATGGTAGCGAGATTTTATGCCACTGCTAAACGTTGTGATGGCAAATCTGCTTTAGGTGAAACAGGTGGGTTAGACAAAACTTTTGGCTCATATAAATTAGAAAAAATTAGCTTGTACTCAAAAGCAGATTTAGTAAAAAAAGAAGCAGATCCAACTTATCAATTAAATCCAATAAAAACAGTCCACTTTGAATACGATTATTCCCTATGTGGTGAAACACCAGATAATGCCTTGGTTCCTACTGATAAAAACGGAATGGAATTAACTGATGCTGTGAAAATCAATGATCCTAAAATCAATGTTAATTATTATAAAGGAAAACTTACATTAAGGAGAATATATTTCACGTATAATGGAAATGAAAAGGAAATAAAAAACTCCTATAGGTTCAATTACGGAATCGGAGATAAAAATCCTAAATATAATTATACTGCCAATGACAGGTGGGGAAATTATAAACCAGAGTCAGACAACCCTAATAACCTTAAAAATGGAGATTTCCCTTATGTTATCCAGGATAAAACTATTGCTGATAAAAATATTGCAACCTGGGCTTTAAACGAGATTAAATTGCCTTCTGGTGGTGCAATAAAAGTAGACTATGAGTCTGATGATTATGCTTATGTGCAGGATAGACGAGCGAGCAATATGACTCAAATTATAGGATTTGGGAATAATACAATACCGCAAAATTTAGGGCAGTTAAAAAATAACCAGTTGTTTAATGAAGATTTGGATCAAAATAATTATATATATATTAAAGTTCCTAAAGTAATTGATATAACTCAATCTGCTGATGTTCAAAAACAACAAATAAAGAGTCTTTATTTGGCTAACCTTGATAAATGTAATCAGGCATTTATGAAATTAGCTGTACATATAAAGTCTAGTTCAGCTATTGAATTTGTACCTCTATATGGTGACATAGAAAGCTATGGTGTAATCCCTACAGGTATTGGTTTTATAGGCTACCCGAATGGAAGTGTCATATTCCTAAAAATAAAAAATGTCGAATCTGGTTTAAGCCCAATGACTCAGTACTCTTTACAGTTTATGAAAAACTATCTTCCAGAAATGGCTTACCCTTCATATAATACAAGCAATTCAAATGCAATAGAGGCAACCATTCGTGCCCTTGCTGGAGCCATTACATCTATTGCCGAAATTTTCAGCGACCAGATGAAAAAATTTATGAAAGATTCAAAATGCAGGTATGTTGATCTGAATAGTTCTTTTGCAAGGTTGACTGATGGAAATTTCTACAAATATGGTGGTGGATTACGTGTGAAAAGAATAAACATATATGACAATTTTGATTTGATGACCCAAAAGAAAAATAGTTTGGGTGTGGTGACAGAACCGGGTATGAAAAATGCCACATATGGTCAGGAGTATTTTTATACCAAAAAAGAAACTATAAATAACAAGCTTGAAACTATCAGTAGTGGGGTAGCATTATGGGAACCAAGTCTTGGAGGAGAAGAAAACCCTCATAGACAAACCATCAATTATTTTAATAAAACCAAAATGGGGCCTTATGATTTTTCTACTGTTGAGTTACCATTAGCTGAAATGTTATTCCCCTCACCTTCTGTAGGATATAGCAGGGTTGAAGTTAAAAGTATTCATCGTGACAATGTTAAAAACGCACCCGGTATACAGGTATCAGAATATTATACTGCGAGGGAGTTTCCAACAAAGTCTAATTATACACCTTTAGAAGAATGGGGTGCAAAGGATCAATATGAACCATCCCCATTGATGTCCGTTTTTTCTATAGACATTAACAAGTCTGTAGCATTAAGCCAGGGCTTTAAAGTAGAGACAAATGATATGCATGGAAAACTACGCAAACAATCCAGCTTTAGCCCATTGAATTTAACCGACCCGATAAGCTACACCGAGAATTTTTATAGCATCACACCTGCATCAGAAAAGACTTTTAACATTAACCATAAGTTCAAAGTAATACAAGATGCAAGTGGTAAAGTAGAGGAAACCAATTTAGGAAAGGATATTGAGTTGATGACAGATTTTAGAGAACACCAATCTCAAACCATTACCATTAATCCTGAATTTAATCTTGATGTATTATGTGCACTGTTTCCTATACCAATACCGACTTTCTTTTCACCATTTATGATGGAAACGGTAACGTTTAAATCTGCTACAATGACCAAAGTTATTAATCATTATGGAACATTAGATAGTGTTGTAGCTGTAGATAAAGGTAGTATGATTAGCACTAAAAATCTGGTATATGACGCCAAAACGGGAGATGTTTTATTAACAAGAACTGAGAATGAACATAAGCAACCATTATATAATTTTTCATATCCTGGACATTGGGCATATGAAGGAATGGGCTTTGCGTATAAAAATATTGATGCAGCTTTTAGTGGGTTGGAATTCAGAAATGGGCGTATTGCTAAAGGAATGGAAAATCAGGATTTAAACAAAATCTTTGAGAGTGGGGATGAATTATATGTGATTTCTAAAAAAGATAAAGGACCAGATTATAATCCAAGTTGTGAGCCTCCAAATGTGGAACAATTGCCCACCAAACTTTTTCATCCTACAGACGCTGGTAATTCTGTAATAATGAACACACCGCACTATATTGGATTGACTAAAAATAGTGCAGAAAGGATCTGGGCCATTAATACATCTAAAGTCGCTAGTGCGACACCAAATTGGTACTTTATCGATAGAAAAGGGAATGGATATACTGCTAAGGATGCTTATATAAGAATCATCAGAAGTGGTAAGAGAAATATTTTAAATAGTGGGTTAGGGTCTGTGGCCTTACTAAATAATCCAATTGTTGGAAATTATATTACACTTGGCAATAGTTCAAAAGTATTACAAACTGCCGCTGCTACTTATAAAGACCATTGGAGAGTTGAGGACTCTTATTCTTTAATACCTCAAGAACAGGATATCACAAACTTATATCCAAAATATATGGAAATCGGCTGTGATGAAACTGTTTCTGTTGATGTGAAATCACCTGAAATTAATTCTGATTTCAACTTCAGCCCTGGGCTACTTAATATAAGCAAAATTACCCAAAACGACCCGGGGTTATATATCCAGAAATCTTCAACTTATTTTAATCCTGACTCATTGTCTGAAAGCAAAGCTTGGACACAATTTGACATTAAACCACTCATAAATAAAAAAATACTTAGTGTCAATTTTAAAGTGGTAGAACACACTGATTTACTAAATTATGCGACGCCAAATCTGATAGATAGCAGGCACTCGAATATGCCTGGTGATCCATTCATTGTTGATCCTTATCACTTTGCAGGTTATGCAAGCTATTTGAAAGCTAGTCATTACAATAGTCTCACGTTACCGGACATTGGTGATATTAACAGCTGGAAAAGTACATTTACTGATAACAATGCCACTCCAATATTTTTCGATATTAATGAAGGGTATAGTATGAATGAAAGTTTCTTTATATCAAAGCCAATCAACGGTTATCCTGATTATAACGAAGTACAAACATTTCTTGAAAATAATAAAAGCACTTTATTAAGTAAACTAAATTATTCTATCAAACTGGAAACTTATCACAAACCTTACTTAGATCCACAGGGTTTGTTTTATTCTGTGGTTAGAAATCGTAACTGTTTATTTGGGAATGATCCTAATTCTTACCCTTCACCACCTTCGTATGTTCAGAATTTTGCTTACACTAAATACAGGCCTAAACTAGGTATCTGGTATTTTGATGAGTGTGATGGTGAATTATCTGAAATAAAATACAGCACAATATGCTATGCTCCAACAGCAGCTGATTGCAAACTTTTCAAAATGAGTGATTGCCACACTTGTTCTCCAGCGACTGAATACAGAACATATCCTTATGTTACATGTACAAAAACTACTTCGGCTTATTGTGCTTCTAAGTTTACAGATAATAAGTCAGTTAACCCATATGTACAAGGAATCTGGGGTAATTGGAGAGCAGATAGCACATATGTATATTATGGGGATAGAGACAATAGTTCAATTGCAAGTAGCCCGAATATAGACACCAGAACTGCTGGTCTGATTTCCAACTTCAAGCCATTCTGGAATTTCGATGCAACCAATGCAATAAATAAATTCTTATCACGTAACCCTAATGCTACCAATGTATGGGTGTGGAATAGCACCGTAACACAATTCAATAAAAAAGGGTATGACATTGAGAACAAAGATCCTTTAGGAAGATATAATGCGGGATTATACGGATATAGCCAACAGCTGCCCATAGCTGTAATAAATAACTCTCGTTACAGGGAATCTATGTTCGATGGATTTGAGGATTATGGGTATACAACAATTAAAACAGATGCAACTGCATTAAGTTGCATACCTGCACGCCATGCTCAATTTAATAATGGTGGCACAACACTAAATAACGGTTCGTCTAATCTTACAGATGAAGATAAACATAGTGGTAAATACAGTTTAAAAATTAACTCAGGTGAAACTATTTCTTTGGGAATGAGCGTATCAACACCAAATAACGAAAACGATTATAGTATGAGAATTAGAGTGGACTCTCCAGATAACCATTTTGATACTGTATTTTCCTCAATTGGGGGAGGCTTAATTTGTACAAATAATGGTTCGTCTTGTAACTCTTACCAATCTCCTAATTTTGACAATGATGATAACGATGATGGTCTTAACAGAGTATGGGAGGGATATATACAACCAATAGTTTCTGGAGAACATTATTTCCAAATTATTCATGATGATGCAATTACAATGTGGCTTACCCCGATACCCAATAGCACATCTGCTGTGCAATCAAGTGATATAATAATTCAACGGAATGATTGGACTGTAAATGGAACACAAGCAGCCATAAATTTAAATAGAGGTCAATTATATAGAGTGAAAATACAGTGGAATAATTTGGGTGGTGGGCGTGCTACTTGCATTTTCCGTTGGAAACATCCCAGTATTACTGATTTTGAAAATGTTCCTACAAAAGTCTTGTACAGCACTAATGCAGGAAATAATATAATAGCATCTTTAAATACAATTAACCCTATCGTGAATAATCGTTTACCAAAAGATTGCCCAAATCTTGATAGCATAAATGTTCGCGGTAATGCCTTAACGGATCATTTTGAATTAGTTCCAGGTAAGAAAATGGTATTTAGTGCTTGGGTTAAAGAGAAAGTAACCGATTGTAAAGTTCCCAAATATGAGAATAATAGTGTTAGTATCACTTTTTCAGGAACATCTGTGATTGGTCAACAAAATCTAAAACCATCGGGATCTATAATTGAAGGCTGGCAACGATACGAAGTTGTCTTCCAAATTCCCAATGATGCAACTGGTGTTAGTATCGAATTAAATGCGTTGAGTAATATTACTTATTTTGATGATATTAGAATACACCCTTATAATGCCAATATGAAGAGTTTTGTTTATCATCCAAGCAATCTGAGATTAATGGCTGAACTGGATGAAAATAATTACGCTACCTATTACGAATATGATGATGATGGTACTTTAACAAGGCTCAAGAAGGAAACTGAAAGGGGGGTTAAAACGATCAAAGAAACCAGAAGTGCCCTTCAAAAAGCTACTGAGGAATAAATTTTTTAATAAAACTGAAAACAGATAAAAATGAGTAAGAATAGTATAAGATTAATATGTAGCATTTTTCTTTTTCTAGGGGTTCAAAGTATCTATGCCCAGGAAAATGAAATGCTAACGCTTATCAGAAATAAAATGAAAAGTGTTTATGATAAATACAGTAATTTACCCAACCTAAGTTTCGATGTAACTTACAATTATGGTATTGATACTCCAGGGGCGAGAATACCATTGCAAACACTAAATGGAACTTATTCTATGAATGTCAACAAGGCAAAGTATAGTATGGGTGATATTGAGTATTTGCAAAATAATGAATATTTTATTGCCTTGCATCACAAGCAAAAAGCCATAATTGTGTCTACACCTACAACTAATGCAGCATCACAAAACCTGCCAATGAGAGGTGTATTGGATAGTTTGATGATAAAATATGGAGATCATTATAGCTACTCAAGCCAAGACGAAGATTCCACCCATAGCGTTATTAAATTCATTAAAACAGATTCAACTGCTCAGTATGATTCCATCATCATCAACTATAATCCCATAACCAAGTATCTCAATTGGATACAATATAGCTATACGCTAATGGAATTTGCTGCTTCGCCTGAACAATCAGGTGTCGATATTACAGAAAATAATGCATATGTCACCCGGCATAAGTATTTAATAGTGAGTTTTTCAAATTATCGAAATAACAATCTCGATAATTCAATATACGAGACCAATACCTACCTATGGAATGATGGAGGAACTTTAAAACCATCTGACAGGTATAATTACTACAAAATTTTTGATACAAGGATTCTCAGATAACCCACATTTTTAACCGAATTAAAGCAGTGTTATGCTACGTATTATAAATAAGCTTTTTTGTTTGTCATTATTTTTGGTTGCAGGTATCATTTGCAAAGCAAATGATTTAAAACATAATTACCATACTGGATATACTGATACAACCTTGAATTCAAATTATTCTGGAAGCAATTATGGACCAGTTTATACCAACACATTGTCTGGCAAAGATTCCACCTTATTGCCCAATGCACAGTTGCGTACAATAGATCAAAACTATCTGGCATACCAGGAGTATATTGTAAAGACACATAAAATCAAAAACCTGATTACCTTCTCTATTGACGAAGAAAGTCAATATATGTTTCAATCAGACTTTACTGCTTCCATTTTTTTAGACGTAGTAGTAACAAAAGCTCAAGGAAATGAGCCTGTTCATTTTAAAAAAATGCTGAATGTAAATTATAAACAAAATCCAGACTCTCCCTATCAGGCAATTGATTATTATCCGTTTGAGGATGGGGTTGAAGTATTAGTTACAGTAGATAGTATTCAAGTTGATTCTACCAGTTGGAATGTTGCAAGAGTTTTAAAGCTCAAAAATGATATTCAGGCACAGAGAGATATGGCTTTTGATTGCCATGTTTCAGATAATACTGCCTATTATCTTCAAATTACCAACCATATTAGTGATTTTGGTGAAGTCACTGTAGATTGTTTTCATCCCGTTACGAATTTCCCAAATGAATATGATATTGAATGGGCGTGGGTAGATGCTAGTACAGATAACCCTAGCAGATCCCTATTAGACGTTTATCAGGTTTTTGAAAACAATGCCAGTAGGGTTACCAAGAAAACACCAACTTATAATATACCTCTTTTATATGATGGCATTGGAAAACTATATGTAAGGTATCGTTGTGTACAACAACTTCCCACTGGACAAAGACTGGAAGGGGATTGGGTGTATAACTTACGAGCGAGTACATCTTTAGCGAGGTATGATTTCAGTGGACATGAACCAAATCTTAATTGGCAGGCAACCACTTCATTTGCCGAAGATGGAAAGCGAAAATCTGTTATTCAATATTTTGATGGTTCACTAAGAGGCAGACAAACAGTTACAAAGGATAATCAAACCAACACAACTATCGTTGCTGAAACTTTCTATGATTATCAAGGCAGACCAGTAATTCAGGTACTGCCAGCACCGACATTAAGCAATATGATTGCTTTTACAAAAAACTTTAACCAGTTTGATGATACCAAAACAGAAAAAGATGTTTATGATCAGTTAAACCCAACAGATAGGGTTTGTAGTAAATTGACTGCTAAATTAAAAGCAAGTTCCGGAGCATCTTTTTATTATTCTGAAAACTGGCTAAATACAACTCTTAATCCAAATAATATTGGTGCATTTGATAAGTTTATTCCAAATGCAGATGGCAGACCTTACACTGAAACTAGATATACCAATGATGGTACAGGAAGAATAGACGCCCAAGGGGGAGTAGGTACAACGCACCAAATTAATAATGGTCACGATACGAAGTATTTATATGAATCTCCTAATCAATCTGAGTTAGATGCATTATTTGGAACAGACGCTGGTTTCGCTTCACATTATTTCAAAAACTGGGTAAAAGATGCAAATGGTCAATATAGTGTTAGCTATGTGGATATGCACGGCAGAACAGTAGCTACTTCTCTTGCAGGTATTGCCCCCGCCAATTTAAAACCATTAGATTCAGAGACTGGTGCAGCAGTAGTGAAAAAAGACCAACTGATAGATGCAGAAACGAATACCATCAGTGGAAAAAAAATAGTTTCATCTAAATCATTGGTAGTACCCAAGACAAATGACTATAGCTTTAGTTATTCATTCAATACTCCAATCATAAGAATTCCTAATTGTGACCCCACAAAAAGTGATTTTGAATATAAGGGTATATTCGACGTAAAAATTATTATCACGCCAGACTGTGAAGATTTGGTGCCTCTGATTATAACTAGATCAGCCTTGAGCTTTTTTCCAACTTCAAAAGGAGTTGAATACATTATCACTAAAGCAAATACTTTCAATGGGGTATTATATAATCAATCCATCCCAATTGATTTTACTGTTGGGTTACCAGAAGGCTCTTATACTATTACAAAAGAACTTACTTTGAATGAAGCTGAATTTCAGGCAGCCAAACAACTATATACTTCTCAAAACATATGTAAAACACTTCAAAGTTTCAAAGATGAACAATATGCATTAAGCCTTGCTCAGTCTAATTGTGGTGTAGATTGTGCTAGCTGTTCTACTAAATTAGGTAGTTTCAATGATTTTAAAAATAAAATCATTGAAAACGCTAACCTGAATGCTGCAGATGTAAACGCTGATCCAGCAATGCTTGCAGAAATTACAACTGCATACAATAAAGCAAAAGAGAATTGTGATAAATTATGTAATAAAAATGAACCAGATGGACTAGATGAACTTAGGGGTATTGAACAGTCAATGCTCAATGATATGACGCCTCCTTACGGACAATATGCCCAGCCCGACAAACCAAATGGCTTATATAGCATTTTCAACAATAGTTATTGGAGTTTTCCGCCATACCAAAAACCTACAGTACATAATATTCCTACAGGTGGCGGTGTTGGTGCTTATAATAATTCTAATTATAAGGAAGATGATAATACTGATGCAAACCCTCAGCCTGACCAAACAGACATATTGAAGTTTACTGCTGCATTTAAGCACAATTACGCAAACCAATTATTACCATATCATCCAGAATATTGCAAACTCATCACGGCTAAAGCTAAACTTGTAAATGCTTACAAATTCGAAGCACAGCTTAATAAAATCAATACTTGGGCAGAAGCAGTGGCTGTTTTCTCTGGAAAGTTAACTCAGACAAGTTTGGGAGGAATCGAAACAGTAGATCCATTTTTTAATGTCTACGGCAACATAACACATAATTACATTGACCCATTATCAAGTGTTCAAAGTACCACTGGTACTTATAAGCAAACGATTATTCAGAATATTTATACTGGTTACCAGAAGACTAAATTAAGCAACAATTCTACAGAAGTAAGTTTGAGTATGTGGCAATTAGCACAAATGCCTATTACTTGTAGGGCTAAATTATTGGCTCTACAAAATTCGCCTAACAACACAACATTAAAACAGAATGTTGATGCTTGTATTACAAGTTTGTCTAATACTCTGCCATCATCAATGACATCTTGTAGTGGTGATTTAGATATGCTTTGGAAGAATTTTAAGAGTTTTTACCTGTCATACAGGAGAAAACTTATGAATGATTTCCTCAACGATAATGCTAATTTAATTTGTCCGAATACGAAAGCATTACAAACTAACAAGCAAATCAGCGATGCATCTGGTACGCCTAGGTTTGTTGAATTTGGAGCCAATGGTGAAAAAACTGGAGTTCAGGCATATGATGATATTGTTAATAACTTTAATAATGATCCAAGCAGCACAAGAAATAACCAAGTTAGTGATGCTGCAAAATCTACTTGTGAAAGCAATATAGAAAACTGGAAAAACTGGTTGTTAGAATGCTCTGCTATAAAGACCTATTCAATGAGTTCCCACACAGTAACCTTGAGTGGTCAAACTAAAATAATAACTTGGAATGACGAATTGAATTATTTAATGAAATCAATGTCAAAAATATGCCAGAATGGTTTTGGCTTGATGGATCATCCATTGGGGGCGTCATCGATTAAAACTAGTTTAAATGGCTTAATATTATCTGAAATAGATCCGTTAACAGGAACAACAAAGGCATTCAATTCAATTCCGCAATTATTGGAGGATTTCTTCCATACCAGGTTGGGGAACAGTTATCCTTATACTGAATTATGCCATCCATATCTAATTACTGCACCCCCACCATATGAGAATAGCACAGCTTTAATTAATCAATATGTAATTACTAAACCAACTGATTGTGAATGCAGTCGTCTAAATAGCCTAAAAATACTTTGGCAAAATGAAATCCCCGGCATAACATTTTCAGAATATTTAAAAATTAAACACGCTACGATTATCTCTGAAGGAAGGTTGGATACTCTTTCTAATCTCTGCTCAGGTACATTGAATGGCTGTACTTTTTTACCATATGCAATAGATCTTCCACCGGTTTTACAATGTAAAGATCCAGATAATCCAAGTGCATCTACCTCGACTTGTATTAGTTGTACGGAATATAACAATTACAAAAATGAGTTCAAAAATAAGATGCCGGCAAATTCTGTTTTGCGTCAGGTACCCTATAAAATGCCTACAACTGATGGAGAATTAAATGCTAATATCACTTACGCCAAGTTCTTGAATTACAAAACTGGATTTACTAAAACTTGGAGTGATTATGCTGATTTTGACGCTAAATGTATAGGAAGTGTTAATTGCACCATTTTAGAACAGTTGTTGAATAGTTATTATCAAACAACTGCATATCTTCAAAATCCAACAGGTAGCAATTGCAAAAACGCATTTGCGTCTTATATGAATCAAGCCTTAAATGTTGTGTATACATATGAGCAATGGATGCAATTTTTTGTGACTGCCTGCGGTAGAACTCCAGATGTATGTTTGGAAAGAATTACCTGCGATACCATAAAAAAATACGCCTACCAGTTTTATAACACTAATTCATTAACTACATACAAAAACATTAATTGTGCTAATATATTCGCTACTTATTTTAGCAATAAATTAGGAAAAACGTTTACCTATCAGCAGATCAACCAAATTGCACAACAGTTAAACTGTTGTGAATCGGATGTATGCGGTTTCCCAAATGCAGCACTTTTTGGTGTAGTTTATAAAAGATTCATCAATCAATATTCAACAACTTTGTGGGGCAGTGAAAACTGTCAGGAACTATTTACTGATTATTTCAATGCAATGTTAGGATTACAGGAAATGCATGATGGCACACCAACGAATACTTGGAGCTGGGAAATGATCAGGTCATATTATTTGGAACATCCTTGTACTGGCAACATCCTGAACCTTTGCTCCCCGCCATTTGGCTGTGAACAGTTGGAAACTTTCTTATCCAATCATATGGATATTTTTTCTCCGGATGTCCCTAATTGTGAACAGAAATTTGAGAGTGACTTTAATATCGAGTTTCACACCAGTTTTATTTTTGATGAAATTCAGGATTTATACTGGCAGCTTTGTAAGAGAGAATTACCAGATTGCAAATCAGTATTTGGTTGTGAAGTTTTAGCTGAAACATTGGCAAGATTTAAACGAGACGATTATCCAAATCTTTCTTGCCGAGACGCATTTGTAAAATATTTCAATGATTTATTTCAAACCAATTATACCTATGCCGAAATATCTTCTATCTATACACACAGCAAGTGTGTAGATAAATTTGATCCCTGTAATACAGGTGGACCTTCAGTTACTGATTGCAGAAAGTTGGAAGAATTTATGAATGAATTTGACACAAAATTCCCTAACGCATCAGAGGAATATGGTGCTAATTGCTCTAAGCTTTTCTTAGATTATTTTTGCAATTACTTCAATGTATCTGTAGGTACATATACTGTAAACGATGTTGTCAATATGTTGAATGCTTGCAAAATTAAGTTCAAATTACCTTGTTCAGATAATTCACAGCGAATCGCAACTTTTATTAATAATTACACTCAAACCTACAGTAACCTGAAACTACCTGTATATGGAAAAAGAGAGCTTTTCAGATTTATGTATAACAAAGAATTTTATGAAAAGGTTGAGGATGGGCCACGGTTTGAACAGATATATGATATATGCAATAACCCGAGTTTCTTATACAGTTACTCGCAAGGAGGATATAATGCAGAATATCCTTGTCAAACGCCAAACTCCATTCAATGTACACTGCATAATCTTTTGCAGAATGATGAGAATATAAATAGTGAAAATGAAGATGCTCTTTATGATTTAAAAATAGCATACTACCTGATGCATCCCAATGGCTTTGCAGGAGATTGCCAGTATGACTTTGCAAACT
The DNA here is from genome assembly GCA_025363355.1 of Chitinophagaceae bacterium. Taxonomy (GTDB): domain Bacteria; phylum Bacteroidota; class Bacteroidia; order Chitinophagales; family Chitinophagaceae; genus CAIVPM01. The sequence goes on from JANYEB010000071.1 coordinate 34,448, forward strand.
ATTTCAATTTAAATTTTAGCACTGAGCTAAGTGTTGAGCAAGTGGCAACAAAATATGAGAATACACTTGGCGAAGGGGCATCAAAAATCTGTCCAAGTTCAGGTGGTGAGGGTGGTTATGTTGTTACCGAAGGAGGTAGTCCCGTAACTACGGTACAATTGAATTATTTATTATGCGGAAATAATGTACCATTATTTAATAATACCCCAATTGTAGTACCACCTTGTAATGAGAATCTTGATAGCATTGCTTGGTCAGCTGCTGAGAACAAATATGAACTTTACCTGCAAGATCAGGTTGCAGGTTTTGAAACACAGTTTATCACTAAAGCACTTTCTCAAGGTCAATTAGGTGAAAAATTCAGTAAAACATATCAGTCTTCTGAACATCATTTCACTTTGTATTTTTATGATCAGGCTGGTAACCTTGTAAAAACTGTACCACCAGCAGGTGTAGATAATTTGAGTGGCTATGTAAGTACAAGGACATCTTCAGCGTTAGCACCAACAACTGGAAGGGCAGCATTTGTATATGATGTACAACAGGCTAGAATTAACGCAATAGCAAATGGATGCAGTACAACCAATAAACTACAACCTCCTCATACTTTAGCAACTCAATATCGTTACAATACTCTTAATCAGGTTGTAGAACAAAACACACCAGATGCTGGTATCAGCAAATTTTGGTACGATAGGTTAGGAAGATTGGTAGTAAGCCAGAATGCTAAGCAAGCTGTAACTAAAACAAGTAATAACACTGGTAGTAATTATAGTTATACTCTATATGATGAATTAGGCAGAGTTTCAGAAGTGGGACAATTGCCACATACCTTTACAATAAATAATAACATTGCCAGAAATCCTGATAATCTAGTTGCATGGATGTATCGTACCATTTATACTCCTGCTTCAGGAAGCAGTATTAATTATAGTTTAAATAACAATGACAATGTTAATCAGGTTACTAGGACTGAGTACGATTTACCTTATTATAAAGATGGATTAGGAGGGGTTAATTTAGGATCTTTGCTGGTGCAAAAAAATGTAAGGAACAGGGTTAGTTATAGTGTATTGTACAATGAGCTGGATCAGGTAGGAACTGATGCTACATATGATTGTGTGAATGCTGCTACATATTACAGCTATGATATACACGGCAATGTAGATGCATTGGTACAGGATTTTGGTAAAAGTACAAGTTGTGTTGGTACTGCAAATAGTATGAATGCGGTACAAAGGCACAAAAAAATTGAATACAATTATGACTTGATAAGTGGCAAAGTAAATAGTGTCTGTTATCAAGCTGGGCAGATAGATGCATTCTATCATCGCTATAATTATGATGCAGAAAACAGGTTAATTAATATGGAAACCAGCAGGGATGCAATTGGCTGGCAAAAAGACGCCAGTTATTATTATTACAAACATGGACCATTGGCACGTACAGTTTTGGGAGATCAACAAGTGCAGGGTATTGATTATGCTTATACATTACAAGGTTGGCTAAAGGGTATAAATAGTACCAATGATGGGGGTGTTTCAGATATGGGTAATGATGGAAAAATCAATACCAATAATCAAATAGCTAGGGATGTATATGGCTTTGGCATACAATACTATACCAATGACTACGCACCCATCAGCATTGCTGCACCACAGGCATTTGCAAGTATACCGAGCTTGCCTCAGGTAGGGGATGCTGTTCAAGTGGGTAAAGATTTGTTTAATGGGAATATTGCTAGTATTACACTAAACATACCAAAACTCGGTAATGCAAAGATTTATGGTTATAGTTATGATCAGCTAAATCGCTTACTAGCAATGAATGTTTATGAAGGTTTAAATGGTAATAGTAATACGTTTAATACACCACAAGGAATAGAAGATTATAAAGAACGCCTCAGTTACGATGCTAACGGTAATATTAAAACCTACTTCAGAAATAGTAGTGGTGCAAATCTGGCCTTAAACAATTATAGCTATACTTATATAAATGGTAACAATAGGTTGAATACAATTACTAATAGTGTTAACACAACTACTTATCAATATCAGCAGGATGAAATAGGTAATACAACCAAAGACGACAAGCAAAATATTAGTAACGCAGTTTGGAATGTTTACGGCAAACTACAAAGTGCAGAAAAAACAGATGGTACACATATTTCTTACACGTATAATTCATCAGGACAACGTATAAGCAAAACAGTAGAGCCTTTAACAGGGGAGGCTTATACAGAGTTTTATGTAAAGGATGCCACAGGCAACACTTTTGCAACCTATAAAAAGCAGGCAAGCCTTAACAGTAACCATTTGACGTTAACAGAACTTAACAAGTATGGCAGTAATTTGGTTGGCAGGTTAAATATTAGTTTGGATGTTGAAGGTGGGGAGACCATAACAGAACTTCCAATAGATATACACATAGGTAAGAATAAAATAATTCGTAACCAGACTGAATATTATTTATATAATCACTTGAATAGCCCAGTAGCAACAATCAGTGATAGAAAGATTGCACATAGTAGTAATGGTACAACTGTAGATTACTATACAGCAGTGATGCTTACAGCCAGCTATTATAGTACTTATGGTGCTATAAGCAAAGAGTATAATTACACTAATATAACCCTTGGACATAATGGACAGAAACTAAGTAAAGAAATAAGTCCGACAGCACAAACTGCTTTGTTTTGGGAATATGATGCCGATATAGCTAGAAGATGGAATGTTGATCCAGTTGTTAAAGCAAATGAAAGTCCGTATTTGACATTTGCTGGCAATCCGATTTATCTAGTTGACATTAATGGTGACGACTGGAGTGTGTCAACAAAAACTAACGGCAAAAAGACTGAAGTGACATTTACCTTTACTGGTGCTGTTGTTAATTTATCAAGTAAAAAATATAAAAAATGGGAGATGAAGAAGATAATTAGTAGAATGAAGAAAGATATTGAAGCTACTTATCAAGCAAAGGGGCAAGATGTTGTTTTTAAAACTGTAGCTAGGATACGAGAAATAAAAAAAATAACTGATATTAAGAAAAATGAACATGCAATTATAATATCAGACGGATGGTTAAAAATAGATGGTGCACCTGATCAAACACAACGGCATGATATGGGTGTTGGGACATCTGATATTTTTGGAAAAGAAGTTTTTCTTAGAAGTACAACCGTAGATAATATTTTAAGAGATGATTATCTACGGGATCGCTCAACAGTAGCACACGAAATTGGTCATACGGGAGGACTTTTGCACCCCGATCATAACTATTATGACCCTAAGGAGGTTACTATGCCACTGTTTACATGTCTTTTTTTGGGCACTTGGCAGAGTCAAACATTTCAAAATACTTCTAGCAATTCTGATGATTTGATGAACCATATCATATTTTCGGCACCTGGTAATTCGCCGTTAAAAAAATTATCAATTCATCAATTAATGATTTTGAAATATGCTATTGATAATAATATTGTAAATCATAATACAATAAATGGTATGGTTCAATATCAACTACCTCAAATTACGAAACCTACTCAAACAGTAAACAATTAAATATGCGTTACAACCAAAAGAGACCAATTATTATATTATTTATTTTTTTGCTTTCTTGTAAAGAAATAAAAAAAGAGGGTATAGTGAATGAAGAAGATAATAAAGCTTCATATTTCAATTTGCACAAGTATAAAGCGTCTATATCTATAGATACAATTAATAGCTTTTGTAGTGATTTTAGATTCAGAACTTTTCGCGATAGTTTGATAGATGAGCCAGCTTTTATAACTAAATACGGAAACATTATTATAAAAACAAAGAAATATAAAAATCTATATTGTTGTAATCTGCCAAATATTATTAATGATTATATTAATGATAGTATTTTAATTAGTGGGATTGTTCTAAATTGTTATGGCAATGAAGTTATTTCTGGTGAACCTACAATTTTAAAAGAAATAAAAGTGGAGAATTTAGTAAAAATTAGGCACAATTAATCATGCTTAATCGTTGAATAACCTGAAAATAGTCACAGTTTTATAGTTTTGCTTAATCCATTCACTTTTCAAAAAACTTTAAACAGTTTAGTAAATGAGACAATAAATCTTATGGGCATACCTTACAAAACGTTTGAATGTTGGTACGCTTTAAAAACAAAGACACTCGGAACTAACTGTACTTATTACGTTCTATGCAGTTTGTAGCTTTATGTATTTGTATTTCATCAAGTAAACTGCATACACTCTTTAATAACAAAGAGTTGTATTTATTGCAGAGGTAAATAGGTCGCCCAAAGAAAGGCTCGGCAATCAATACGCCAAACCAAAGAGTACTTGTGATACTTCTCTTTGATATTCCTTTAAAGGTATCACAACAACTCTTTGCCCTTCGGGTACTGAGTTTGTAATATCAATTGCAGCTTCACTCTTTCTTTGGTCGGGAAGCTCCCTGTGTATAAAAAACATAGTGTATTCACTCTAAACTCATACAACCCTTTCTCTTGTTACATTTCAGCTATACTGCAAAAACCCAACACAAACTTCATTCCACAAGCTACAGGGGGTATGAGCCGTTCATACACAAAGATTTTTATCCACCCGCTTCCAATAATTTAGCGAGCCTTGCTCACCCACTGCAACTGCGAAAACATCTGTATTTCTAACACTCATAGCTTCGTTAAGAAATACTAGATATTTTCTTGCATAGTGGCAGGTACAGAGAGGGAATAGAGTATATTGTACCTTGCTATGGAGTTAGCCCCCACAGTTGCAGATTTTCAGAGATTTAACAGAGTTTATTCAAATCCTTACTGCTCCTGGTCTAACCTCTTGTGGGTACTCGCAAGAACAGTGGATATATGCTGTATGCCAATACGCAAAAGCCATACTTATACATCATATCCTCACTGTTCTTTTAGTGGCTCGCTACGCTACAAAATACCACCTCCAAGTTTTCGATGATATTTTGATGTAGAGGCTCAAGGCTGTTTTACATTTTTTAATTAGTCAGATTATAATATTAGATTTTATATTTTTTTGCAAACGGGTATTATCATATATGAATCTTTCCAATATTCGCAATTTTTTGGAGGATTAAGATTTTTTACATTCGTAAATTTAACTTCGTCAAAATGATTAAAAAGTAGTGTTAAGTGATTATTTCTAAATGGAATTTTTTCATCTGAAAAAAAAGTTAAAATACCATTTTTTTTTAATATTTTAGGGCTATAAGGTATAAAAGGAAAGTGATTTGAATACTTTTCTTTTGAATGCATTGGAAAAGTATCGAATAAAATTCCATCAAATTTATTTTTCATACTTGGGATTATGTCTTGCCAAAAGCCTTCTAAAATTCTTATTTTGGCATCTTGATTCTTAGCCCATTTTTTTGCCCGTTCGACAATTGTTGGATGAGCTTCAATTACTGTATAACTTGCACATCCATTTTTAATAATTTCGGTTGCAGAAATCCCCATCCCAAAACCAACTTCTAATATATCTCCATGATTCCAAGTAACTTGTTGTGCTAAAAATTTCATTAAAGGCAGTTCCCAAGTCTGCATTACCTGCCACCCACCAATTAATAACTCATTCTCATTTTGTTCGACCTCAAAACTTTTCCATTCATCTAATTTTTTAGGATATTTTTTCATTAATCAATTTTTAAAGGACATAACTTTTCTTCATAATATTTATCATCGTCTGATACCCAAAACTGTTTCCAATTTAATGTTTCAATATCAGTGTAACTTTTGCCAAACACTTTTGAAATCTCCATTGAATCATAACACCTGACATACTCTCTAATTCGATTGCTAATTGCTTGAGGATTTTTAGAATGGTTTTCAAGATTTTCAAGATTTTTAAATGGCTGAATTATTAGCATCAAATCGCTAGGTGCTAATCTGCTTTTTCTTTTAATAAAATGTGAACTGTGTGCATTTATAAATAAAGCTGTACTATTGAAATAAAACTTCCAATCCCTATCGCTTGAATTTTTTGTAGCATTAATGGGCCACGGGTCACAATCTTTATCGTGTATAAACTGTAAAAGCTTCCAAAAAGTATTTTCGTAATAGTCAATCTCTCTGTCTTGATATTCAGTCCTAATAAAAACCACAAGTGCTGTAAACTCATTAGATTCTCTTACTTTTTCAAGATATCCTTTAATTACTTCAAGAATAGTTACCGGGTCATTAAGTTCAACTGCTTCTAAATAAGTTAAAAATAAGCAATTTTGTTTATAACTGGAGGCAGCAAAATGGCAAGGAAAAATTATATCTTTATTTGTAATTACATCAATAAAAGATTTAGTTGAAGCTGTTACCCATATGGGTAAAGATTTTGAGTAAAATTCAAAATCTTCATAAACAGTAGTGCAGTTAAAAAGTCGCATAAATAAAATTTTTATAACAAAAAAGATGAACCTTCAGCAAAACTTTGCATATTGCCATTATCAAAAATTGTAATGGCTTCAAAGCCTAAAACTTTACTTATTCTGTTTTCTAAATATATTCCTGAAGATTCTGGAATTCCAATAATTTTTGCATTATTTTCATATGATAATTTTAATAATTCATTATTCATTTCCGGTGAATAATGAGTTGCTACAATAATACCATTTAAAATATTCAAGCCATTCAAATCTGTCAAATTTATGAAATTTTCGTCTTTTTCTGGACCAATACCTGCTGTAGTAATATTTAATCCTAAGACTATAGCTCCAGCACTAATTCCATAAATGATTCCGCCCATATCTAAATATTCTAGCATTAGATTATCTAATTTGGATTCTCTTATAAAATTCAATAATTTATAAGTGTTACCCCCCATTAAGTAAATAGCATCATATTCTAATAGTTTCTTGATATCAATATTAGACATATCTAAGCACATAGTAATAGAAATTTCTTGGAATGCCGTAGGAGTTTTAATCCAATTCAAAGCATCTGCATACGACCATATCTCTGGCGAGACTGCTTGAGGAAAAAATAACATCTTTTTCTTTACTAATAAAGAACTAAAATATTTGTCCACTTTATATGATTCTGGAGCATCACCACCACCAGCTAAGATTATCTTTTTTGTATTAATCATGGTCTTCCTGCTTTTTTAATAAATGAGTACATTGCATTACCAACAAAAGAACCAAGCCATTCACTAGTTTTCATTCTTAAAGAAGTTGGAAGTGTTGGTTTAGGAATTTTCGTTAAAGCTTTCGTGTGTTTTATATAGCTATTGACATTGTCTTTAAACTTTTCACTAAGAGAGTTTTTTGTTATTTTGAATACTGATTTAAATTCCTTTTCGAGCTCTTTTATACACCCTACTTGGAAAATTAATTTTTCAGTTTTAGCAATTGTATAAGAAGCTAGTTCTTTATTATTTACTAATAGACTTTCCGATACCCAAAATTTAATATTTTGCTCTTGACTAACATAGTCATTTGAATTAATAAAATCAAAGTTGTCTTCCTCAACCTCAATTAGCATATTTAGTGTATCAGATGCTTCTTCAATAATCAAAACTATAAGCATTTCAATTGGGCTAAATTCTAATGATTGATTTAAGTTAAAATGATTGATTAAAATTCTTAAATTATTATGATCAAAAAAATAACGAAATTTTTTATTTGAACGAAATGTTACATTAAAATAGAATTTCCCAATCAGATGATGTTTATTTTGGCGTTCTATTTCAATATTTATAAAACTATACAATTCATTAAATATACTTTCTCCAAATGACCTGAATTCTAATTCAAACTTTTTTTGTAGTGACAAGTAGGCAAAAGTTAGTTGCTGTTCAATTGTAATAACTAACTTATTAAAATCTTTTCTTATGTAATATGGATAATTAATTTGAAAAGATTTTATAGAACCAAAACCGTTAATTAAATGATTACTTACTATTGAAGAATATTTGGAGTTAATAACAGGTGCGAATTTGATTAATAGTTTTCGTTCAGCTTTAATAAGTTCAATATGAATTTTATATTTCTGATTATCTAGGTCAAAAATATCGCCCTTAATTTGTGCTCCTTTTTTTTCTAAGAAATTTAGTGAGATTAAATGTATATCATTGATTATTTCTTGCTCTATTAGGGGTAGGTCTTTTATGATTTTTTCAATTCCGATTTCAGAAAACCGCAAATCATACGGAAGTTTATTAACGCCATCCTTCTGCTCATTTTTAAAAATATTACTTATTGATAAAAAAGACATTTTTTAATTTTTTACAAATTAATCCTATAAAGAAATTGAAAAAAAACAAATATACTATTAAAAAAGAAATTAGCTTCTCTTACTTTTTCGCGAACCTATTATCCTATTCCGTTGTACGAACATCTACACAAACCATATTGAAATGGTTTGCTTGCCTTCGGTTTTCATAAAAAAATCTCCACACTCATTTGGTAATATCTTCTAACTTTTTGGAGGTAGTATTTTTTGTATGAAAAATGTTCTCCCATCTCCATAGGGATAATATTTGGTTGCTACAAGTATATGAACGAGGCTCTCTGTTTAGCCTTTATTTCTTAACTCAAATACTCACACAGTATGCAACAACATCAGCACAAATTATCAACCCTAATGACAATGTCTTGGGAAATTCAAAAGCGTAAAAACACAACACGTTCCAAATCGCTGCAATCAGAGTGGGCTATCACTTCGAATGAAGATATTACGGTGTACTATCTTGTAAAGAAGCATAGCAAGCATACTGCAAAGCATAAAGTAGATAGCAATAATTTAACGCTATTCAAACAACACTAATTCGTTATTTATTTTTTCATCATATAAAATCAAACACAATGGAAATCGTAGGAAGAATCATCAACAATGCAGTTGTTAAACAACTGAAAGATGACAGGAAAGTAGTGAACTTTTCTGTTGCAATCAATGACTATTTCAAGCCAAAGGGAAGCGAAAAAGGAACTCAAACAACCTTGTTTGTTAATTGCAGTTATTGGTTAAACACCACTATTGCAGAACGCTTAACAAAGGGTGCAGTAGTAGAGATGAATGGCAGGTTGTTCTTAAATGCCTATAACAACCACGATGGGGAAGCAAGGGCTACATTAAATGCTCACATAAACACTATTAAAGTGCATCATTCAAGTGGGAAGGGGAGTAGTGAGAGTGTAGTAGTAGACACAGCACCAACAGCACTTACAGAGCCATTGGATGATTTGCCGTTTTAGCTGTTGTAACTAAACAGAAAGAGTATTAGCTAACTAAAGCTGATACTCTTTTTTGATTTTGCCAACTTTGAGTTTAAAAGTTGGATGGGTATTTTTCATT
>JANYEB010000079.1 GCA_025363355.1 Chitinophagaceae bacterium
CTTCTTGAATTTTATGGGTAAACTTTAGATGCAAGGAGACTCTGCGGGGACGGAATTTTTTTGCTTTATGATAAATAATTGCAAAAAAGCACCTTCATTAAAGTCTTCTTGGGCTTATTTATCTTTTACGATAAAAAAATAAAAAACTGACTACAATCATAGCTTGTACTGATCTATGTCATTGTTTAAGCTTGAAGTTGTGTACATTTTCGCATTATTAAAATAAAATATCCTTTTTTAAATTTTAAAATCAATTTTATGAAAAATCAATTTTTTACAAGACCAATATGTTTGTTTGATATTTTAATATTGCCCCTCACTCCAACTTTTCTAAAAGCACATTAAAGCAACAAGTATACGAATATGGCATACCCTATTAATGTGCTGGGTAGAGCAACCTATCAAATGCCACTACAGGTTAGTAGTTAATACAAAACATTTACATAAGGGAATTTATATGATGCAACTGCTGATGCATTATGGGAGGGTAGAAAATGAAAAACTGATTATTAAGTAAATAAAAGATGGTTGTTTCATTATTAAAAGTCTGCTCAAGTTTTACAATTGAGTCAGCTTTTGTTATAGGGAATAGTTAATTTAATACACAATAAATTTATTGAAAAAACGTTCTTATACTAATAATTAGAATTATATCAATTCTAACCTAATCCCACACTTTACTTCCATAATAGGAATTTGAAAACAGCAATCTAAATATCTAATTTTAAACCACAAATGAATAATCCCCTAATTCAAGGGATTGCTTGTTATGTTCACTATAGTGATTTTTGTAAATGAGTTTAGACACTTAAATCAATCATAATTCAAGTGTTTGGAATATCAAGTATAAAAAAAGGATGCTAACGTTTATTTAATAAAAAAAGCAATAAATGCAAAAATTAAACACAAATCAAAATCTAGTAATTCACACGAGAAGTGGCTTGATGCGAGAGTGGATTAATAAAGATAATAACACAATTACAATGATAATAACTGCCATCGCTCAATTCCTGCAACATGTAAGAAAAAAAGCTACCACTATTTTTGCCTTATTTGCATTTACAATACTTTGCAAATTACAATTACTTTCAAAAAAATCTATTGCAATTATTATATTGTTGTTTTTTATTTTCAGTAATAATGCAAGTTCACAGGTAGTTAAAAACTTTACACCACGATTTCAAGTAACTCAAAAGGGTGGTATTGTTTTTTTGGCAAATACTGCTGTGGGTTGTGCAGCTAATCCTACAACTGCAGGTAATTCTTGTAAAAATGGAACTGCGGAATTCCCTCCTAGTGGAACTTATGTAGATAATGACTTTAATTCTGCTTATATAGATATAGATGGTAGTGCGTCAACTTTTATGTCATCTAGCGATAGTTTAAATTTAGCAAATTGCTCAAGTATTACTTGGGCAGGTTTGTTTTGGGGTGCTTCAGGTAGTGCATCTGCAAATAATACGAATATAAAAATTAAAGTTAATAATGGAAGTTACCAAAATATAACAGCTGATGTGGGCCTTGCTAATAGCACTGGTTACGATTCTTACCACAATTTTAAAAATATTACATCTATTGTACAAGCAGCAGGAACAAAGGCTAGATTTACGGTAGCTGATATACCGTTTTCACCTGTTGGTTCAACGAACCTTTGGGGTGGTTGGACAATAGTGGTTGTGTATGCCAATGAATTGGTTGGAATGAAACAACTAACTGTTTTTGATGGATTAGTAAGTGTTAGTGGTAGCATTACAGCAACTGTTCCTATTACTGGCTTTTTAACGCCACCTACTGGTCCAGTTAGTATAGAACTAGGTGCAGTAACTTACGACGGTGATAGAAGTTATATTGGTGATCAATTGTTGTTTAATGGAGTAGGATCAAGTTATGTAAATGTTACAGATGCTTTAAATCCAACAAATGATGTATTTAATAGCACAATTTCATATAATGGAGTATTAACACCATTTCGAGTTCCTAATTTAAACAATACTGCTGGTTTAGATGCAGATATTTTTATACCAAATAATACCGCTAAGAACTATATTGGTAATTCTAAAACATCAGCTAATTTACAGCTTACTACAGGTGGTGAAACTTATTTAACACAAGTTATTACAACAGCTATCGATGTTTATGAACCTGATTTAAATATAACAAAAACCGTTAAAGACAGGTTTGGTAATAATATGTATTTAGGCACTGTTAATCCTGGTGATACATTAGAGTATACATTAACAATTAAAAACTTTGGTTCAGATACCTCTTTAAATACATCAGTTACCGATAGTATTGGTAAAAATTCTGTTTTTGTTCCAGGGTCTATCATTATTACCAAAGGTCCTAATGCTGGTGCTAAATCAGATGCTTCAGGAAATGACCAAGCAGAATATGTTGCAGCTAATAATACCATTACCATAAGAATTGGTACTGGTGCTAATGCTACAACTGGTGGTAAGGTTGCAAGTTCTACAACGGGTGCCGATAGCACAGTAATTAAGTTTAAGGTAACCTCAGAAACAGATTGTTTTATTTTAAGATGTGATAGTGTAATAAAAAACACTGCTACAGTAATTGGGACTGGAAAGATTTCAGGAAATACAATGTATGGATCAAGTAATCCATTTGAATTCGACGCTAAAGGTTGCCCAATAAGTGGTGCAACTAAAACAAACATTTATATTCATAATTTAAATTGTACAGCACCTCCAGACACTTCAATTAGTATTTGCACGGGGTCTACACAAACTTTTGCACAATTATATCCAAGACCCAATTTTAATTTCTATAATTCAAGTTTTGTATCCGTTACATCACCGTCAACATCTGGAACTTATTATGCTTTAAAAAATACGTATACTGGCTGTGTAGATACAGTAGTTCTTTCGGTAACAGTATCCAAACCCAATGCTGGTGCAGATCAAACTGGGATTTGTGCAGGTAGAAATACTAATTTAACAGGTACAAACCCAACAACAGGTATATGGAGTGCACAATCAGGCAATCCTGCTGGTGCTACTTTAGGCGGTACTAGCAGTGGCATTGCAACAGCAAGTTTTGCAAGCACTGCTAGTGGTATTTATAATTTTATCTATACTGCTAATGGTTGTACAGATACAATGAGTGTTTCAGTAAATGCGTTACCAACAATAGCAGCCATTACAGGAACGACAAGTGTTTGTGTAGGTAAAACGACACAATTATCAAATACAACAAGTGCAGGCGTTTGGAAATCACTAACAACAAGTGTTGCAACAATCAGTGGAACAGGCTTGGTAACAGGCGTAGCAGCAGGAACAAGTATTATAAGATATACAGTAACAAATGCAAATGGTTGTATTGATTCAGTAAGTACAACAGTTACTGTAAACGCATTACCTACAATTGCCGCTATTACAGGAACAACAAGTTTATGTGTAGGACAAACTACCCAATTAGCAAATGCTACAAGTGGAGGAGTTTGGAAATCATTAACAACGAGTGTTGCAACAATCAGTGGAACAGGTTTAGTAACAGGCGTAGTAGCAGGAACTAGTATTATAAGATATACAGTAACCAATGCAAATGGTTGTATAGATTCAGTAAGTACAACAGTTACAGTAAATGCATTACCAGTTGTTAGCTCTGGATCTTCGGTATGCGTTGGTTCAACAATAACACTTTCTCCAACTACAGGAGGAACTTGGATAAGCAATGATATTAGTAAAGCAACTATAACTAATGCAGGAGTTGTAACAGGTGTAAACACAGGTTCCGTAACATTTACTTTTACTAATTCAACAACAGGTTGTAGCAAAACCACGAATGCAGTAACTATTACAGCTTGCATTAATCCAGTAACAGAAAATGGTACTGTAAGTGCAGCAACAGGTGGTACAGCAGTAAATAATGTAAGAAGCAATGATTTTGTAAATGGTCAACCAGCAACAAGTGCTAACTCAACCATTGCAGCAGTAGGTTTCCCGGTAGGTATTAGTTTAAACACCACAACAGGTGCAATAACAGTAGCTGTAGGAACAACACCAGGCAGTTACCCAGTAACGTATCAGTTATGTGATAAGTTAACACCAGTTAATTGTGCTACAGTTGTAGATACCATATTTGTAACACCAAGCATCAATCCAGTAACAGAGAATGGAACTGTAAGTGCAGCAACAGGTGGTACAGCAATAAATAATGTAAGAAGCAATGATTTTGTCAATGGTCAACCAGCCACAAGTGCTAACTCAACCATAGCAGCCATCAACTTCCCAGCAGGTATTAGTTTAAACACCACCACTGGTGCGATTACAGTAGCAGCAGGCACAACACCAGGCAGTTACCCAGTAACGTATCAGTTATGTGATAAGTTAACACCAGTAAATTGTGCCACTGTGGTAGATACCATATTTGTAACACCAAGCATCAATCCAGTAACCGAAAATGGTACTGTAAGTGCTGCAACAGGTGGTACAGCAGTAAGCAATGTAAGAAGCAATGATTTTGTAAATGGCGTAGCAGCAACCAGTGCTAATTCAACGATAGCAGCAGTTAGCTTCCCAGCAGGTATTACTCTAAATACTACAACAGGTGCTATAACAGTAGCTGTAGGAACAACGCCAGGAGCTTATCCAGTAACGTATCAGTTATGTGATAATTTAACACCAGTAACTTGTGCAACAGTAGTAGATACCATAAAAGTTATAGCCCCACCAATTGGAGCTAAAAATGATATTAATCAAACAATCGTTAATACACCTGCAAACGGTGATGTGTCTACCAATGATTTTTATCCAACAGGAAGTACGTTTACGGCAATTGGAACACCATCAAATGGTGGAATTATTACAATAAACTCTAATGGTACTTATACTTACACCCCTCCAACAGGTTTCGTAGGAACGGATAGTGTTAAGTACAAAGTATGTAGCGGCGTAGTTTGTGATACTGCTATATTAGTGATTGAAGTAAGACCAAATCCTTCACCATCAGTAAATACTACTATTGCTCAAAATGATGAGGCAACAACACCAAATACAACACCAATCACCATCAATGTAAAATCTAATGATAGTGATCCAGAAGGTAATGCTTTAGGAACGCCTGTTATTATTGGTGCAGTTACAAATGGTACTGCTGTAGTAAATGTAGATGGAACGATTACGTTTACACCAACGCCAGGATTTATTGGTACTGCAATATTCCAATATCAAATTTGCGATAATGGAACACCAACAGCTTGCGATACTGCAACAGTAACTGTAACCATTACAGCACCACCAGCAGTTGGAACCAATCAAACTTATGCAAATGATGATGCAGCAAGTGCTTTAATAAATCAACCTATTAATGGTAATGTATTATCAAATGATACAGATCCACAGGGAGATGTTCAAACTGTGAATACCACACCAGTAGTAGCACCATTACACGGAGTATTAGTTTTAAACAGTAATGGTACATATACTTACACACCAAATTCAGGTTTTGTTGGCAATGATAGATTTGTATATAGTGTTTGTGATAATGGCACGCCAACTGCTTGTGACACAGCAACAGTATATATCACTATATTTAATTGTACCGTCCCAGCTGCAGCTGTAACTTACAGTGGATCATTGTCTTTTTGTACTGGTGGAAGTGTAATACTTACAAGTTCATTAGCTAGCACATACCAATGGTATAAAAATGCAGCAGTAATTAGTGGAGCAACCAATCAAACCTTAACAGTAACCACATCTGGTAATTATGCTGTGGTAGTTGTAAACGCGTCTGGTTGTACTTCATTACCAAGTAGCGATATCACAGTAACTGTAAATCCTAACCCAGTTGTAGCTGCTATAACTGGCAACAACACCCTTTGCACTGGTGATTCTATTACATTAAGTAGTGCAACAAGTGGAGGTGTTTGGAGCAGTAGTAATACATCAGTAGCTACAGTAGACCCAAGCACAGGAGTTACTAAAGGAATTACTCAAAGCTCTGTTACTATTAGCTACACAGTAACTAATGGTAGTGGTTGCAGCACAACTGTAAGTAAAACAATTGCAGTATATGCAACACCACCAAGACCAGTTATATCAACAAACGGCCCTACGACAGTTTGCATTGGAAATACGGTAAGACTTAGCAGTAGCAGCGGTTATAGTACCTATCAATGGTACAGAGATGGTGTAGCAATACCGGGTGCCAACAACCTTGATTATTATGCAACTACACCAGGCGTTTATTCGTTTACTGTTGTTGGAACAATGGGTAATAATTGTCCATCATTACCATCAGCACCAGTAACTGTAAGTATTTCATCAAATATTCCTAGCCCAACTATTTCGGCAGGTAGTGCAACAACTTTCTGTTCAAATGGAAGTGTTATTTTAACATCTTCTGTAGCTACAGGAAACCAATGGTATAAAGATGGTACACTAATTAATGGAGCAACAAATTCAACTTATACTGCTACTGAATCGGGCAACTATTTTGTTACAGCAACAAACGGCGTTTGTGGTAGTGTAAGTTCAGGAATTATAATTACTGTATTACCTGCAACTTCATCAACTACGAATGCAAGTATTTGCTCAAGTGCGTTGCCATATACTTGGAATGGTAATGATTACAATACTTCTGGCTCTTATACTCTACATTTTGCCAATGCAGCAGGCTGCGATAGTGCAGCAACTTTAAACTTAACAGTTACAATTTGTAATGTTCCTTGTTTAGCTGGTACCACATCGCCTTGCTTAAGCACAAGCTATGTATGTACTGATACAACGTATAATTTAAACAGCATTACCTTAACTTGTGCAAAACCAGATAGTACTGTATTGGAATGGCATAGTGGCAGTCCGGCTACAGCGGGAAACTTAGTAAGTAATCCAAGTGCCGTAGTTGTTGGTAGTTATTGGGCTGTATATAGAGATACTATAAACAACTGTTATGGCAACAATGGTTATGCTACACAGAATTTACGAGTTGATTCTTGCAATAATAATGTTACCTCTGGTGGCGGTGGTGGAGTAGAAAGTAAAACCTTAGGCGATTTAATAGCAGTTCGTTTATATGGCAATGCGGTTAACAGTGTAGCAACAACAGGTAATAGTTCAGTTAAGT
>JANYEB010000101.1 GCA_025363355.1 Chitinophagaceae bacterium
TGCCAATGGCTTCCTGACTGTTTTGTAATAACCGGTGCCGATGCGGATATATTGAGTTATGGTTTTCATAAGCATCAATTAACGGTGCGCAAACACAGAGGCCTCCACTTTTTTGACATCTTCTTCCAACTCAGAGAGGTAAAACACTTTGCGACGTGGCCCCAGATCGTGCCGTCTAATCAGGCCAAGATTTACATATCTGCGCAACGTTGGCAATGAAACTTTTAACGCCTGGCTGGCCTGTAGGGGGTTAAGCGGAGACTCCGCTTCCGCATTTTTTTGCAACGCATGATGTTCATCGATGCAAGTGGAAACAATATTAATGGTGTTGTTAATGGTGCTGTATTAGCAACAGATGCAGCAGGTAACGCCAATAGTGCCTATCAGTTTAATGGAACAACATCATTTATTTCATTGCCTTTTAGTTCAAAATATGATTTTGCACCAACAGATTCTTTTTCAATTGCAGCTTGGGTGCAACCTTATGCAAATACAATTTATGCAGCTTCGGCACTAGTTGTAAAGTCTCCTTTTACTTCAAATTACCTTGCTTCAATGTGGAACTATGGGCTTTATACTGTTAACAATAAAGCTATGAGTGGTTGGGCTGGTAACAATATTATTAATGGAACTACAACAATGCAAACAAGCCAATGTTGGTATCATTTAGCAGTAACTTATAAAAATGGAACTTGGTATTTATATGTTAATGGTCAAGTAGAAGCACAAGATGTAACACAAACGCATTTCATTATTCAAGATGGTTCAAATTCAACTATTGCATTTGGTAGAAAAGGTGAGGCTTCTGGAGATTATTATAAAGGTAAAATGGATGAAATTAGAATTTATAACAGAAACTTAAATCCTGCAGAGGTTAAAGCTTTGTATGATATGTATAATGCTAAACCTGAATTTTCTTTTTCTCAAGACATTTGCAATCCAAAGCAAATTACTTTTAAAAATGAAACTGGAAGTGTAAGTTCTTTTAACTGGGATTTTGGGAATAATACAACTAATAATAGCAGTACAAATCCTATTGTAAATTATGCTTCGTATAATAACTACAATGTAAAACTTGTTGTAGCTAATTTGAGTGGGTGTAAGGATAGTGTTGTTAAAAATATTCCTGTTATAACACAATTTGCGAATGGGTTAATAAAAAATATTGATACTACTATTTGCAATGGAACTTCGTTTAAATTAAATGTTCAAGATTCAGGTTTAGCTTATTGCTGGAGTGCTAGTAGTGGAACTGTGACTAGTAATTCTGCAAATATTGCTGTTGCCCCAACAACAAGCACAACTTATTACTATAACACGCAAGTTTTGGGTACTAATTTAATTGTGAATGGAGATTTTGAAAATGGTAATACTGGGTTTACATCTGACTATACTTATGAAACGCCTCCAAATACTATTGGAGGAACATATTATGTAGGAACGAATCCAAAGGTTTGGAATGGTGGTATGAATGCTTGTTCAGACCATAGCAGTGGGGTTGGAAAAATGTTATTAGTAAATGGCAGTTCAACGTTAAATACTCAGGTATGGAAAAGTGTAATAAACACAATTTCGAATACTAATTATGCCTTTTCTGTTTGGGTGCAATCTGTACATCCTGCAAACCCAGCTCAGTTAAAGTTTTCAATTAATGGAATTCAATTAGGACAAATATTTCAGGCAAATGCTACTCCTTGCAATTGGAATCAATTCTATATTGTTTGGAATTCTGGAAATAATACAACTGCCAATATCTCACTTGTTAATCAAAACACACAAACCAATGGTAATGATTTCGCCTTGGATGATATTTCATTTGCACCAGTTCTAATAAAAACAGACTCTGTAAAAGTAGATGTTGTTAATTGTCCAATACTCCCTTGTATCAGTAAAGCTGAATTTTCCTTTACTCAAGATATTTGCAATCCCAAGCAAATTACATTTAAAAATGAAGCAGTTAATGTGAGTACTTTTAGTTGGGATTTTGGGAATAATACAACTAATAATAGCAGTACAAATCCTATTGTTAATTATTCTTCTTATAACAACTATAATGTGAAGTTAGTTGTAACAAGTATAAATGGTTGTAAGGATAGTGTTATCAAAAATATTCCTGTTACAACACAATTTGTAAATGGATTAATAAAAAATATCGACACAACAATTTGCAATGGTTCTTCGTTCAAATTAAATGTTCAAGATTCTGGTTTAGTATATTGTTGGAGTGCTAGTAATGGAACGGTTGTTAATTACTCTTCCAATATTGCTGTCGCTCCTACAACAAACACAACTTACTATTATAATTCACAGGTTCTCGGAACTAATTTAATAGTGAATGGAAATTTTGAAATTGGTAATACAGGGTTTACATCTGATTATATATATCAGCCACCACCAAACACTACTGAAGGTGTTTACTATATTGGTGCTAACCCTCAAGCTTGGAATGCTGGTGCTTACAGTTGTTCAGACCATAGTGGCACAGGTAAGATGATGATGATTAACGGAAGCCCTACACCCAATATCAGTATTTGGAAAGAAACTATCAGCATTACTCCTAATACAAATTATGCTTTTTCTTGTTGGTTACAATCTATATATCCAGTTAACCCAGCTCAACTAAAGTTCTCAATTAATGGAATTCAAGTAGGTCAGCTATTGCAAGCAACAAGTACTCAATGTAATTGGAAACAGTTATACATAGTTTGGAACTCTGGAAACAACACTTCTGCTAATATATCTATAGTTAATCAGAACACACAGGTTCAAGGAAATGATTTTGCATTAGATGATATTTCATTTGCACCTGTTTTAATTTTAACAGATAGTGTAAATGTTACAGTAAATGATTGTCCCGTTGACCCCTGCAAAAGCTGGCTTAAAGCTTCATCAAACCCTTCCTATATTGAATGTGGAAATATTAATATTGCTGGCAATAAATTAACAGTAGAAGCTAAATTTAATAGCACTTCAAGTATAAATACTGCAAATTTTCACGGAGGTAAAATTGTTTCAAAACATACAAATCCGTCAGATTGTAATTATTCTTTAATGGATTATACCTGTGAAATTACAACACAGAATACTGGCTATATAAACACACCTCCTGTTTGTTTGCCAAGTTTAGATAAACAATATCACGTTGCAATGGTTTATGATGGCAGTTTATTAAAATTTTATCGTGATGGAATTCTAATGTCGCAAATTGCAGCTAGTGGTAATCTTGTACAAAATAATTTGTTAACTGCAATAGCTCAAGGTTCTGGGGCAAGTGCTGGAGCTTTAAGCCAATATTTTGGCTTAGTTAATGAAGTTCGTATATGGGATGTTGCAAGATCGCAACAACAAATTCAACAGTATATGAATGATACTTTGTCAAACCCAACTACTCAAATAGGTTTGCAGGCATATTATACTTTTAATAGTTTAAAAAATAAACAAGGCAATACAGCTTTTGATGGTGTATTAAAAGGGGTTGCAACCATTAATGAAACAAATCCTCAGTGTAATTTTGTTGTTGATAGTTGTGGGGTGGTTGTATCTTGTAACCTAAATCCTAATTTCACTTTCACTCAAAATATTTGTAATCCAAAACAAATTGCATTTAATAACCAAACATCAAACACCGCTTCTTTATCTTGGGATTTTGGAAATAATACAACTGATAAGGCTAACAATAATCCTACTGTAAATTACGCTTCTTATAACAACTACAATGTGAAATTGGTTACAACAAGTTTAAGTGGTTGCAAGGATAGCATTACAAAAAATGTTGCTGTAAATGTTACTTTAGACACTAGCCTAATCATAAATAAAGACACATCAATTTGTTTAGGTGCTACATTTAAGATTAATGTTAAAGATACTGGTCTGGCTTATTGTTGGTCTGCATCAACTGGCTCAGTAATCAGCAATGCAACTAGCCAAACAGTTACACCAGCCACCAATACAGTTTATTATTTTAATTCAAAAACTATAGGTACTAACTTAGTTGTTAATGGAGATTTTGAAGCTGGAAATACTGGACTCACATCTGAATATAGTTACAAAGCTCCACCACGTACCTCACAATCACAATATTATATTGGCACAAATCCTAATGTATGGTTTAATCCATTTGTTGCTTGTAAAGATCATACTAGCAATGGTGGTGATATGATGATGTTTGATGGAAGTGCAACTGCAAATACTGCAATGTGGAAACAAACAATTTCTATCCAACCTAATACCGATTATTTATTTTCTGGTTGGCTACAATCAATAGTTGCTCAAGATCCAGCACAAATTATTTTGAAAATAAATGGCACTAAAGTTGGGGCTACAACTACTGCTAACCTAAGTGCCTGTAGTTGGAAACAGTTTTCTGCAATATGGAATTCTGGTAATAATTCAGTTGCTGGTTTAACAATTTTAGATAGTAACATAGCCATACAAGGAAATGATTTTGCAATTGATGATATTTCATTTGCTCCAATTATTATTAAAACAGACTCTATTAAGGTTGATGTAACCAATTGCAATGTAAACAACGCCTGCAAGGGTGTTGTAGAATTGCATGGCCACGATAAAGTAACACCACCTGCACCAATAAAAAAATATTTTGCTGCAACTGGATTTACTTGGGAGACTTGGTTTAATGGTAGTTACTATGTAAATGAAAATACAACAATTGACACAAGAAGCAAATTGATTTCAGCATTAGATATTCCACAATGTCAAGATATAGTTCTTGGTTTTGGATGGCCACAAGTTGCACAAAAAAATACTTTGTGCTTTGTTGCAGATGGTCCAAATGGTTGTACAGATAGAGATAATACACCTTGTACTTATTTTCCTGCTGGTGGGTTTCAACCCAACACTTGGTATCACGTTGCAGCAGTGAGAGACTATGCAAATAATACTTCTAAATTATATGTTAATGGAACTTTAGTAGATTCAAAAATAAATAATCACGGTCCCATAAATCCAACACTTTTGCCAGGTTTTATTTTTGGTAGCTGGACAGGTTTAGGCTCTACAGATAGTGGTTTTGCTGGCAAAATGGATGAAATTAGAATTTGGAATCAACCAAGAACCGCAGCTGAAATTCAAGCAAATTATAATAAATGTTTAAGTGGAAATGAAACTGGCTTAGTAGCATATTATCACGCAAACGAAAAAACTGGAAATCTTTTGCACGATGTATCTACTAACGCTAATAATGCTGCTTTAAGTTCAACAGCTACCTTCAACAAAGCACTTAGTGCACCAATAACAAACCCTTGTTTATTAACAACCACAAGTAGTTTTGATACTGCAATTTGTCAAGGACAAACTTATTGGGGACACAATATTTCAGGAACTTTTGTTGACACACTTTTCAATGTTTTAGGTTGCGATAGTTTAAGAACTTTAAACCTGACTGTAAAGAATTGTACAACCATACCTATAGCATCTTTCACAGCACCAGATACTGTTTGTGTAAATGCTGCTGTTAACATAAATAACACTTCAACAGGTGCAACCACTTATAATTGGAATTTTTGTAATGCTGGCTCAAATGCTCCAGTAATTGCGGGAAATAATCTTGGGAATATTGGAGGGAATTTTAGTGTCCCTGTATTTATGGATTATGTTTTCGATAATGGTAATTATTATGGTTTTGTGGTAAACTGGCAAAATAGTAGTTTAGTAAGATTAGATTTTGGAAACAGTTTACTGAACATTCCAACTTCAATTGTAATAAATACACAAGGGCAATTACCATCTTTAAATGGTGCAGAAGATATTCGACTTATTAAACAAAATGGTAAATGGTTTGGTTTTATTGTTGGTGGCTCTCCAACAGTATCAAGTAATCCTTCAGTAATCATAAAATTAGAGTTTGGAGTATCAATAATTAACATTACTCCAATTGTAACTAACTGGGGCAATATTGGTAATATGGAACAACCACATCAACTTTATATGTGGCAACAAAATAGTAACTGGTATGGCTTTGTGTTTAATGCAGTTACTAACAGTTTAACGAGGGTTGATTTTACAAATAGTTTCAATAATACTCCAATAGGTATAAATCTTGGTGCAATTGGCAACCTTTTTTATCCTTCAAATTTTGATGTGGTAAATGACAATGGCACTTATAGAATATTTGTTACAAATACTAAAAATAACACACTATCAAGATTGGATTTTGGAAATAGCTTATTGAATACTCCAACTGGTATCAATCTTGGAACTATTGGTGGCGTTTTAAGCTTTCCAAGAGGAATAAGAATAGAAAATAGTTGCGATGAAATCTATGGTTATATATGCAATCAAACTGGAAACGATATTACGAGAATTAATTTTGCAAATAGTTTATTGAATATACCTACAGCAATCAGTTTAGGCAATATTGGCAACTTAAATAATCCTATTTCATTTTCAAAAACGTTTATTGTTGGTAACAATAAATATTTTTTTGTTCCTAACGCCAATACATCAAATACTATTTCACTTCTTAAATTCTCTGGCTGCAATAATTCAAACATTCCTAATTCATCTGCACAAACACCACCAAGCTTAAGTTATAACGCACCTGGCACTTATAACATTAACCTAACAATTGATGATGGACTTGCAACACAAAGTGTTTTTTGTAAAAAAGTTGTAGTTGTACTTCCTAAAAAAGATTCTGTAAACTATACAATTTGTGCAGGTCAATCATATCTTGGTCACTCCTCAACAGAAATTTATCGTGATACTTTTAAAACTTCAAGCTGCGATAGCATTAGAATACTTAATCTAAAAGTTTTGCCAGCACTTGTAACGACTTTAGATACAATTCCTGCAAGCTGTGGAAGTGTGTTATATAATGGAAATGTTTATTTAACTAATATCTTGGTTACAACTAAAACTAAAAATTATCTTGGTTGCGATAGCATTATTGAACAACATCAAATTATTGTAAGTCAAAGCAAGCGAGATACATTTAAAGTAGCAATTTGTAATGGTCAATCATATTTGGGATATAATGTTTCAGGGGTCTATAAAGCAGACTCTGTAAGACTTTCAAGTGGTTGCGATAGTATTTCTATGGTTAAACTATCTGTTGATAAATACATCAAAGACTCTGTTAATATTTCGATTTGTTATGGTGATAAATATGGAACTCATCAATATGCTGGAATCTATTATGATACTTTAACCTCAAGTACATTTTGCGATACTATAAGAACAATTAATTTGTCTATAAAAACCAAATTAAATCCTAAATTGTTAGACGATGCTTCAATTTGCGAAAAAGATTCTATTGTTTTAAATCCTGGTAATTTTTATTCTTATTTATGGAATACAAATGCCTCTACAAAAACAATAAATGCAAAATCAGTTGGAACATATTGGGTGCAAGTTGCAGATAGCTTTGGTTGCAAAGCAAGAGATACATTTAATCTTATTACCATTAATCCATTACCTAAAGATTTTCTTCCAAACAGTTTATCTGTTTGCGATGGTGAACAATATACTTTAACTGGCTATATTTCTTATAACTGGATGACAGGAGAAACAACACCAACTATATCACTTACAACCTTGCCTTTGTATTCTGTGAAAGTTACAGACACCAATGGCTGCAATGGTTCTGACTCGATGAAAGTAAATTATATTGGTAGTTTAAACATTCAATCAATCAATGCATTTAGCCCAAATGGTGATGGTGTAAATGAAACCTTTAAACCATTTTCTGGTAGTTGTATTGTTAGTTATTCAATGAAAATATTTGATCGATGGGGACAATTGCTTTTTGAAACAACTAACCCAAATACTGGTTGGAATGGAATGTATAAAGGAAGTATTTTGCAAACTGCTGTTTATTATTACATCATTAACTATAAAAATTTATTAGGTATTGATAACAGAAAAGCTGGAAGCATAACTTTACTGCGATAGAAATATATAATGCAGCAGAATCATTCTCAATTCATAAAACAAACAGCTAATCAATTAGGCTTTGATTATTGTGGTATTGCTAAAGCAACCTTTTTAAATGAAGATGCAAAACGCTTGGAATCTTGGCTGCAAAAGGGTTTCAATGGTTCTATGAATTATATGCAAAACTATTTTGACTTAAGAACCAATCCTCAAAAACTTGTTCCAAATGCAAAAAGTGTGATTACTGTTTTAAAGAATTATTACCCTTCGCAACTGCAAATTAGTAATGAGGAATTAGGAATTGGGAATTTGGAAAAACAACAAAGCATACAACTCCGAACTCCAAACTCCAAACAGGGTTTAACTGACAAACCCAAAATTGCAAAATATGCCTATGGCAAAGATTATCACGAAGTAATTAAGCAGCAACTCAACGAATTTTATTCCATTTTAAAAAAACAAATTGGCGATTTTAATGGTCGTGGTTTTGTAGATTCAGCACCAGTTTTAGAACGTGCTTGGGCTGTTAAAAGTGGCTTAGGCTGGGTTGGCAAAAATGGTAATCTTATTAATAAAAATTCAGGTTCATTTTTTTTTATTGCAACACTCATTATTGATATTGAATTGGACTATGATAATCCATTTGTAAAAGACTATTGTGGCACTTGCACAAAGTGTATTGATAGTTGCCCAACAGAAGCTATTTTGCCCAATAAAGTTGTTGATGGTAGCAAGTGCATTTCTTATTTTACTATTGAATTAAAAGATGCTTTAATACCTGCTGAAATGCAAGGTAGGTTTGATAATTGGATGTTTGGCTGCGATGTTTGTCAAGATGTTTGCCCTTGGAACCGTTTTGCAAAATCGCATAATGAATTGCAGTTTACACCCATTCCAGAAATACTAAATTTTACTACATCTCAATGGGAGGAAATGAGTGAAGAAAGTTTTAAAATTATCTTTAAAAACTCTCCATTAAAACGAACAAAATATAGTGGTATAAAAAGAAATTTAAAGTTTATAAATAGTTAGAAAAATAATGAAATATTATACAGTAATAATTGCATTTTTATTTGCAACAACGTCAATGTTTTCACAGGAAATTTTAATTCCATATAAAGCATACAAAACAAGTAATCAATTTGGACTTTGTGATCAATTGGGTAAGATGAAACTAGAGCCTAAATATGATAATCTTAAATGGCTTACTGCTGAATATTTTGAAACAGAAAATAGAATAGTACTTAATGATACTTTAGAAACATCACCATATAATTTCTTCTTACGTAAAAATGAGTCGGTTAAAATGCGTGGATTAATTTATAAAGGCAAAGAAATTATCAGCAACCAGCCTTATGATAGTTATAATGTTTATCCTACAAAGTGCATTATTGCAAAATGTGACACCCGATTTAATCGTTTTACGAAAGAACAATTTAAAGCATTTAATGGGAGAGATAAATTTGTATCACTCTTTAATATTTATGGCAAAAATGTTTACACCGATAACTTTAAAAGACTTGAGCTATTTGATACAATATATCTTGCTATAGATAAAAAAGAGGTTAAAAGACTTTTGATTTTTAGTTGCGAAAATTTTAATCATCGTTATGGCTTGTTTGTGTATGACATAGATAAACAAAAGATTTCAGAATGGTTATTAAAGAACTTATTTAAGCTAAGTAAACAAAGAAATACTTACAGCGACAATTCATTTTCTTTTGACTACACAGATAGCAATTCTTATAAGTTTAATGCAGTAATTGATTACAGTTCAGGAAAATTGAAGATTATCACTCAAGAAATTAATAAGGAAAAAAAATATGGAAATACTGGTGGAATTAGCGAAAGACCAGAGCTTGAGGATTATGATAGAATGAATAATGTAGCAGTACCTGATGGAAAAGACTATGTTGAAAATCCTACAGTATATCCAAAACCCCCATTTAGACCCTATTATAAACGTTCAGGTGATTCACTTTTTTATGTGACAGACACTGACAAGAAAATATTATTAAACACAGAAAATGAAACTTTTTATTTTTCTATAGATGGAGCTAAAACGCAATATGAGCAGTCAGTAATTTATCAAAAAAACAATCGATATGGATTGATTATTAAAGGCAGTTTTGAACCTAATATTTATGATTCATTATTTTATTTTGGAGCAAATTATCTTGTTTATGTAAAAGAAAATGACAAGTTAAAATGTGGGGTTTTAGCTGCAAATGGAGATATAAAAGTTCCTTGGATATACGACTCTATTCAAGGACAAATGAAAGAGTTTACTGATGGTTTTGATAGAGTAATTTTATCACTTAAAAAAAATTATTCATCTTATTATACTAAGCCATCAAAAAATAGATTGATCACAACTTCAGCTCAACAAGTAATTGTTTATAAAGATGGAAAATGTGGAATGATTAGTAATGACAACAGTATTATAATACCAATAAAATATGATGTTGTGGCTGCAAATGGGCTAAATAGTTTGCAACCAAGTTTTATCATTTTAAAAAATGGAAATAGATATGGAATAACACAGTTGGAGTGGAATAAAGAAACAAAAAATTATGATATGACTAATACAATTGAGCCTAAGTTTTCTGCAATACCTGCTTACTATTATAAAGATTATTATGGACTTAAAGGCTTTAAATTATTTGCATTGTATGATGAAAAATATAATTTAGTTAGTTATGCAAACGAAGATGGTTTTATGTATAAAAAGGAAGATTAAACAAAGATTTAAGTTGTTATGATTTACTATAAAACTATCATAAAAAAATTTAAAGAAAAAGGTGAAAAAACTGGTTGGACTTATATTGATATTCCTTTTGAAATTGCCAATCAATTACAACCAAACTGCAAGAAAAGCTTTAGAGTAAAAGGAAAATTGGATGAAGTGATTTTGAAACCAATTTCAATTTTGCCAATGGGAGAAGGGAATTTTATTTTGTCATTGAATCTTACAATTCGAAAACAAATAAAAAAGCAACAAGGAGAAACTATTGCTGTTATACTTGAATTAGAAGAAAAGCAATATCAACTAAATGAAGATTTTATTGCTTGCTTAAACGATGAACCAAAAGCATTGAAACATTTTAATTCATTGACTCGTAGCCATCAAAACTATTTTAGCAAATGGATTGAAACTGCAAAAACAATTGAAACAAAAACCAATCGAATAGTAAAAGCTGTTAATGCTTTAGCCAAAGGCTGGAACTATGCTGAAATGATTAGAGACAAAGGCTTATAGCAGATATGCTCTCTAACTTATACAAGTTGTTTTTCTTGCAACCATTTTTCTCTTCCCCATCCTTGAATTATATGCTTTTCGCTGTGGTAAGAACTTCTAACAAGTGGTCCACTTTCTACATAATCAAACCCAAGTTCATAGCCAATATCTTTTAACTCAGCAAATTCATCTGGATGCACAAAACGCTGCACTGGTGTATGTTTAGGTGTAGGCTGTAAATACTGACCCAATGTTAAAACATCGCAACCAACATTCACCAAATGTTTCATTGTTTCAATAACTTCTTCTTTGGTTTCACCAATGCCAAGCATAATGCCAGTTTTGGTTCGCATTCCACCTTGCTTTAAATAATCTAAAACAAATAAGCTTCTATGGTATTTAGCTTGAACGCGTATCTTTTTTGTCATACGTTCAACAGTTTCCATATTATGGCTCACTACTTCTGGTGCAGCATCAACAAGTCTTTGTATTTGATCTTCAATGCCTCTAAAATCAGGTATTAAAGTTTCTAAAGTAGTCTCAGGATTTAAAGCTTTAACAGCTTTAATGGTATTATACCAAATAGTACTTCCACCATCTGGTTGCTCATCTCTATCAACAGATGTAATAACAGCGTGTTTCACACGCATTAAACTAATAGCTTCTGCCACACGTTGTGGTTCGTCCCAATCAATTGGTTCTGGCCTTCCTGTTGCCACAGCACAAAACCTACAACTCCTGGTGCAAATGTTACCAAGAATCATAAAAGTGGCTGTGCCTTCGCCCCAACATTCACCCATATTTGGACAGTTTCCACTTTCACAAATAGTATGTAATTTATGTTTATCAACTAAACCACGAACGTGCTTGTAACTCTCACCAATAGGCAGTTTCACACGAAGCCAGTTCGGTTTTTTTAGTTTTGTTTCTGCTGGAATATTTTGTACTATAGGAAGTTCTTGCATCTTATATATTACACCTAATCCCTAAATGGAATAAGGAATTATTTAGTTAATAATTAGTTTTCTTTCATTCATCATTCTACATTCATCATTCATAATTGGCATATCTATCTCCTGCTACCAAAGATGAGAGAAATAGAACCTGTAACAAAGAAATTTTTCTCTTTGTTCAGTAACATTATTGGCATTTTTTGTGTGTAATATTCCCCACTAACGCTAACCTCAAGTGCAGAAACAATATCGTTAAATCTGCCATAATCAAATCTTAATGCTCCTTTTGCAAAAACACCAGGCACATATTTTATTTCATTAAAACCCTTGCCAAATGATGCAGAACCCAAAATGTAATTAGGATCTAAAAACGTTGCAGGGTCATCTTCATATTTAATATTGTCCCGTGTTCCAGCTTGAGTTATGACATCTAAATAGTATGGTTTTAACATTCCTAAGGTTACGCCACCACCATAATTTGCAGAGACTGCAATGCCATTTTTTGCACTTTTACTGCCCAATAATAGTTGTTTGCCAAAACCAATATTTAGAAAATAGAAATTATTTTCCTTGCCATATATGTATGGATTTCCTACTTGAAACCCACTAGCTTGCTGCATTAATTTTTCTTCCTTTGGATGCTTTCTTTCACCAAATGTAAACCACCATAAATTGGTTTTATTAATCTTTTTGTATTTGCCATGTTCATAGCCAAAACCATAGCCATCGCTTCTAAGGCTTATTGAAAAAGCTGATTGCTTATTAAAAATTAATGCACCTTGTTCTGCGTCTTTTTGCATTTTTTTTATTCTAGCATCTTCTCTTGCTGCTTTTTCTTTTCTTATTTCTTTTTTATCTGTTGACTGTGCAGTAGATAAAAAAGGAGCAAAAAACAGTAGGTATATAATAATCTTCTTCACTAAATAAAATTTGAGATGTAAATTTATGGCAAAAATGTAAAGCAATGACATCTACAATTGTTTATAAAGAAAATTTAAGAACAGAATTAACACATTTGCAAAGTGGAACTGTAATTGAAAATGATGCTCCAACTGATAATCAGGGTAGGGGAGAACGATTTTCTCCAACCGATATGTTAGCAACATCTTTAGGAAGTTGTATGATTACAACTATGGCAATTAGAGCAGCTGATATGAATTTGAATTTTGAAGGCACCAAAATTGAAATCACAAAAATAATGAGTGCTGATGCTCCAAGAAGAGTTGCTGAAATAAAAGCAAATTTAATTTTTACAGAAAAATTTACAGCAACTAATGAACAAAAAGAACAACTAATTAGAATAGCCCGAAGCTGTCCTGTAGAGAAAAGTCTACATCCAGATATTAAACTTGATGTAAGTTTTGTGTGGTAGTATTAAATTCCATTTTTAGTAAATCACAGGTAAAAGTATTTCTTAGTTTCGAATGGGTTTTTTAAGGGTTTAGGGTTATAAAGAAGCCCCGCTTTTGCGGGGCTTCTTTATTTTTATAATAATTTAATTGTTAAACTTTTTAAATCACTTTTTGTTAGTCCAATATTTCAACTGATTTTGGATAATGATTTTTATCAAACGTAAACAAATTATCAGCTAACGTTGCGTTTGTGTTAATATTATTTAAAGTAAACTCAATTGTATTGCTACTTTTGTCTAAAATTTTTGCTTTTGTAATCATATTTTTAACCTTATCTATAAAAATATTTACTTTCACGAAATTCTTTCTTTTATCATTTGGTACTAATTCTACTTCGTGAAAAGCTGTTTTAGAAGAAATTAGTTTATAAGTGAAGTCTTTGTCGTAGAAGTTTGATAATAAGTTCTGAGGACTTAATGTTTGTCCACTTTCTTCAACAGGTGTGATTGTTACAGTTTTAGTGCCATCGAAATTATAAATCTTAGCAGCATCACAAATGATTTCTGTTTTGCCTTGTTTCAAAATGTATTTCTGTCCTTTTATAGATATGTTGCCAGTTTTGGTGCCATTATCTTTTCCTTTAGATGTTATTGATTTAATAGTAAAAGCACCAGTAATGCCTTTATATGATTTTACTTTAGTGCTAACAGCATCTAATATTTTTTTAGCATTTGGGTCGTTTTGTGCAAATAGTAAATCAGTTGCTGATAAACTTATCAATAAAAACAAAATTGTTTTTTTCATTAAATAAAAATTTGGTGGCAAATATAATTGTATAGCCATTAATAGACACAGTTGTTTCAATTGGGTTTAAGTGAGTTTGTTAAATGAGTGTTAATTGTTTTTATCAAACTTTTTGCAAGTGGTTAGTCTTTTATAGCTCTACCCTAGAAATTTAACATGCTTTTCATAAAAAAAAGATAGTTGGCTTTAGTGAAACATTTACTTTAGCACCAAAATTAAAAACTTTTCAAAATGAAAAAATTACTAACATTGTTATTAGCTGGTTCAATTTTTACGACAGCTACATTTGCCCAAGCTAAAATAGCTGCTGCACCAAAGCAAGAAGCTAAAAAAGAAATGAAAAAAGCAGCTGTAACTGCTGCAACTGTTCCTACAAAAAAAGTTGAGCCTGCAAAACCTGCTGCACCAGCAAAAGTTGAAGCTCCAAAAATGAAAAAAGATGGCACTCCTGATATGAGAATGAAGGATAACAAAAAAGCTGCTGAAG
>JANYEB010000105.1 GCA_025363355.1 Chitinophagaceae bacterium
TGATAATTTGCTAAAGCTAGCTGCGTCCGTTGATTTTTCTACAGTGTAGGTTTTAACATTGTTCTCTGCAATGGCTTCCCAATCTATTTTAACACTGTTGTTTTGTTTGTAGGCTTTTACCGTTAAGCTATTGCTTGTTGGTAAATTACCTGCTGCATTAAACACTACATAGAACCTGCCTGCGGCATTGCTACCTGTTACACTAGTTACATTAAAACCTATCAATGTAGTGTTCGTTAAGCTGATTGGTGTTTCGGTATTTAAGAATTTATCTACCAATTTGCAGCTGCTTACACTTGCATCAAAGTTGATTGGATTTACTTTGAACTGATAGTTGGCTCCTACACTCATTGTTGTCATATTTAAGAACAAGGTGTCTAATCCTGTAATGTATGGTCTAGCTTCTATCACTAATGCTTTATTGTTTCTGTTTAATGATAAGTTTTCTCTGCCTGCTGTTGTCCATTTGATAGCATCATAGCTATCATTGCCTGCACTGTAACCTGATCCAAACATTGCCATTACTCCATCTGTTTCTCTTACAATGTTACTAGCATCTACAAAAGATAATTTGATTTGGAAGATGTCTGATAAACCATTGCCTGTACCTGCTGTTTGGTTGTTTTGGTTACCCCCACTTTTATTGCTCTCATTGAAAGTGATGCTAGCTGATGAAGTAGTTGGTTGCACAAAGAATGCTTGTCCGCTTTGGAAGTATTTAGTGCTTGAACCGCCTGATGCTACCCACGCTGCTGTTGAGAATGTTGCATAAGCTCCTTGGCTATAAATATCACTTCCTGTTAAGTTTGGATCCCATACATAAATGCTAGTGCCTATATTGCTTAAACTTACTTGGCTCATATCTACTGGACAAGCATAAGGATTACCGATTAACCAATAGTTATTAGCTGGGCCTGATAAGGTAAAGGTTTGTGTGCCTGTTTGTAATTTACCTCTTGTTGGCAAAGTAGTGGCTTGGAATGATAGTGGGTTATAACCATTTGGTGTTACCGTTCTATCACCTCTTACATACATAAAGAATGACTTGTTGGCTGCACTGCTTGCTGTGCTTGCCATCGTTTCTGTATTCGTATTCGTTACATTGTTCCAAGTTCCTGTGCTGCCACTATACGTTTTTAAACTGGCTGCTACTGATACATCATCTAAACCATTCGTTGCACTTGGTCCGGTTACTCTCGTGCCATAATTGGTGCCTAAACCCCAAGTGTTTTGCCAGTTGTTCGCTACTGTGCCTGCTGTTAAACCATTATAGCTTACTGGTGCTGTTATCGCTCTCCAACCTCTACTTTGAGCGTGTACATATCTTTCTACTCTTACCTGTCCACTGATGGTGCCGCCTACTACATCCACATAAGCTGTATTATTGCCACTAGTGCCTGCTATACTTCTTAATACCAAACTATCACCTGTGTTGAATGTTGTTCCACTACCTACACTTAATCGCTCAAATAAATTTACTTTATTGCCAAGCGTTAAGGTTCCTGTCCCTGTGGTGATAATGTCTTTCATAGCATTCGTTCCACTAGTTGTATGCAAGATATTGCCATCTATTGTTTGGTCAAAAGTTAAGGTAGTACTTGTTGAACCTGCATATTCAATGCTTGATGCATTGCTGCCTGTCAATACAGTGTTTGTTCCACTTACTGCTCCATTGATGGTTAATTTATAGCCACCTAATACTAATGTATCATTTAACGTAATGTTATTTACAGTTAAATTAGATGTTAATGTTGGGTTGTTGCCTGATGCTGCTATGGTGATATTGGCATTGCTCGCTGGTACTCCACCACACCAGTTGCCTGCTGTTTGTGTGTTGTTGTCAACGGCTCCTGTCCAAGTGCCATTTGGATTAACTGTAATTAATACAGGTGTTGAAGTAGCTGCAGCACAAACGCCATTGGTTACTACAGCTCTATAATAAGTGCTGCTTGTTAACGCTCCTATATCTGTTGTGCCATTTAATGTTGTTGTGCTATTGCTGATATCTGTAGGACTAGCAAAGTTTGAAGCACTTGCATACTGCCATTTGGTTACACTGCCTGTATTACCACTTAA
>JANYEB010000106.1 GCA_025363355.1 Chitinophagaceae bacterium
GCAGTGGAAGAACTTCTGTAGCCCCATTTTTTATGAGGAGGAATACGGTCATTCAAAATAAAAACATCCTGTATGCCAACAGCATCGCAGGTTCTCATTACTGCAGATATATTATGCGGGTCTTGCACATTCTCCATCACAACAGTTAGGTTTGATTGTCTCTTGCTTAAAACTCGTAGCAATTTTTCTGATCTTTCGGGTGTCATAATTGAGACGAAAATAAGGGAAACTTGGAACACAAATAAAGCTGATTAATGTAAATTGATCTTAATACAATAGCGTATTATTTTGTTGCACATAAAAATCTGTGTTCATCAGCATCAATCAGTGTTATCTGTGTTCTGTAAATTCAATTTGCTTTATAGGCTGTGTAACCTTACTTTTGCAGCCTTTCGTTTTAATAACAATCTACTAAATGATGGCTGCCCCGTAAGGCGGCGGCAAGTTCATAAGGTATTTAAACAAATTATCTTAATATGAAACTTAGCTCATTTCGCTACGACCTTCCTTTAAACCTTATTGCCCAAAACCCCACAAAACGCAGAGAAGATAGCCGTTTGATGGTAGTAAATATGAAGACTGGGAATATGGAGAACAAACACTTCAAAGATATTTTAGAGTATTACAATGATAAAGACGTATTTGTTGTTAATAACACAAAAGTTTTTCCTGCACGTATGTACGGTCGTAAAGAAAAAACTGGTGCTAAGATTGAAGTTTTTTTATTGAGAGAATTAGATAGACCCAATCGTTTATGGGATGTAATTGTTGATCCCGCAAGAAAAATTCGTGTAGGAAATAAACTATATTTTGGAGAGAACGAGGAATTGGTTGCAGAAGTTATTGATAACACAACCAGTCGTGGAAGAACGATTAAATTTCTTTGGGATAATAATGAAGAGAGTTTTAAAGCGATGCTTGAGCATTTAGGGGAAACACCGCTGCCAAAATATATTAAGCGTAAGCCAGATGAAGAGGATAGAGAGCGTTATCAAACTGTTTATGCAAAGTATGAAGGAGCTGTATCTGCACCAACTGCTGGTTTACATTTTAGTAAAGAGCTAATTAAACGTTGCGAAATTCACGGGATTAAATTTGCAGAAGTTACGCTACATACAGGTTTGGGAACGTTTAGACCAATTGAAGTTGAAGATTTAAGCAAACATAAAATGGATGCTGAGTACTTTAGAATTCCAGAAGAAGCTGCTGCAACAGTAAATAAAGCAAAAGATAAGGGACACAGGGTTTGTGCTATAGGAACAACTACAATGCGTGCATTAGAAACAAGTTTTACTGCAGAAAAAAGATTAAAACCAAGCGAAGGCTGGACGAATAATTTTATTCACCCACCTTATGATTTTAGTATTGCAGATTCTTTGGTCTCAAACTTTAATTTACCTAAAACAAGTTTGTTAATTATGTGTTGTGCTTTTGCCGGATACGATTTAACAATGGAAGCATACAAAAAAGCTATCAAAGACAAGTACAGATTTTTTAGCTACGGAGATGCTTTGCTATTTATTTAAAAATATTTTTTGAAAACTTGCAAAAATGTTTGGTTGGTAAATCTAGAACCTTACTTTTGCACTCCTTTCAAAAAAGGAAAGTTCGGGAGGTAGTTCAGCCCGGTAGAATACTTGGTTTGGGACCAAGGGGTCGCAGGTTCGAATCCTGTCCTCCCGACTACTAACAAAAAGCTCATCAATTGATGAGCTTTTTGTTTTTAAAGCCTTTATTATGTCTTACGGTTATATCATTTACAGTAATAGAATTGAAAGTTATTAATGAATTTGCCCTATAAAAAAAGAGATTAGTTTATACTAACCTCTTTTTCTGTACAATTCAATATTTACAATAGTTTCAAACAATGCATCAAAACTAAAACCATCCACCAAATTAAACAATTGTTGATGCTATTGTTACCGGACTTATGCCACTTGCCCCAGCTGAATTAATATAAACTACTGCAACCTGTATATTTTTTAAAGTTGGTAAACCTGTGAAAATAGCAATGTGCTTGGTGCTATTGATTAAATGGGTGTTGGTGCTACCGGCAGGCATTATCATTTGACTATTTTGAATGGTTACATTCATCACTCCATCCACTACTAAAACAAAGCAATAATTAGTAACCTTGCTTTTGCCCTTTACATTCACCTTCATTCCACCACCAGATAAAGGTGTGCAAATAGGTGCTTCGGGGTCTTCCTGCACAGTTGACCTTGCCATTGCAACATTTTCTGTGCTTTCAAAACCTGCACTGTGAATAATAGTTGAATCTCCTTTTGCAATTTTAGTTACATAATCTGCCTGTGTGTGCAAATAATTATCTAAATCATTCGACGAATTATTTAATTCGTCTTTTGCCACAGGCCCATTTTTGCGGTTTGCCCAAGCATTTTCAACCCTTGTTGCAGCATTTTCAACATCTTTTAAATCAATCTCGGGGCTAGTAAAATTGGAGTTGCCTGTCATTGCTGTAACAGTACCCCTTGCAACTCCTGCCATTTTTAGTGGTTCTTCCTTTCTCCAGGAAATACGCACTCTAATTTTTTTACTCATAAAAATTTATAAGAAAGTTTTTAGGCAAACAAACCGTTTACTGGCTTTCTTATCTCAAAACTAAAAACAGTTTATTTTTAAAAAAAGCACTTTAACTTTCCTTTTCTAAATAAATTGTTAAAAAAAATTTTAGCATAATTGATTCTTGAAACCTAATGATAGCAGATATTCTATCAATTTGCAGAAGAAGCTGAATTTGTGCAGAAGCTGCTAAGTTTTTGCAGGAGATTCTAAGGTTATGTAGGATATTGTAGCTTTATGCAAGATATGATAAACTTGTGCAGCAGATGCTAGGTTTATGTAGCGGATTTTAGATTTATGAAGGCGATTGTAAGTTTATGCAGAAGATTCTAAGTTTATGCAGAAGATTCTAAGTGTGTTTAAAACGAGCAAATTTCTTGGCTAAGTTTTGTTTTTTTTGATCTACTGGTAGTCTTAAATAAACAATTGAGTTTTGATTAAGAAATTAAAACTATTGCAAATATTGCTATCCCTTACAGCGAGGAACATTGTCAAATTAAAAATATACAATACAACAATATAGCTTAAGTTAGTATACAATAATGGTCTTTAGTTTCAACTAAAGACCATTAAATGCAAAGTATTAATTAACTTATTGCTGTTATCTTCTAAAAAGATATATGTTTAAAAATGATAAAAAAATAGAAAGTGTTACACTGTGTTATCTTGCCATCCAACCACCATCAACAGTTAAAATTGTTCCGTTAATATAATCAGATGCAGGTGAACTTAAAAAAACAAACGCACCTGTTAAATCACTTGGTTGCCCCCATTTATTTGCTGGAATACGTGCAAGTATAGCAGCATTTCTATCTGGGTCATCTCTTAATAATTGTGTATTATCTGTTGCAATATACCCTGGTGCAATGCCATTAACTGTTATGTTATGCTTTGCCCATTCATTGCAAAAAGCTTTTAGTAGAGAAGCGATAGCACCCTTGCTGGCAGCGTATCCTGGTACATTAATACCACCTTGAAAACTTAGTAAAGAACAAGTGAAAACTATTTTGCCATAACCATTTTCCAACATTTGTTTACCAATTTCTCTTGTAATAATAAATTGAGCATTTAGGTTGATGTCAATAATTGTATCCCAATATTCATCAGAATGTTCAGCAGCAGGTTTTCGTAAAATATGCCCTGCATTATTAATCAAAATATCAATTTTTGGATGTTCTTCTTTCACCTTATTTAAGAAAACATATAACGAATCTCTATTGGTAAAATCTGCTTGATATGGATAGAATTTTCTTCCCAATTTTTCTACTGCAATTTGCACATCACTACTAGTTGTAGCAAGATTGGCACTTACACCAATAATATCAGCACCACTGCTCGCAAGCTCAATGGCAACGTCCATTCCAATGCCTCTGTTGCAACCTGTAACTAAGGCAAGTTTATTATCTACTCTAAAATTTATCATAGTATTTTTTAGTTTTACGCCATTGCAAGGAACGAAGCAATCTTCATAAATTTCATTGAGATTGCTTCAGGCAAGAACCTTCGCAATGACGTTATGTTATTATTATTTTAATGCCGAAATATTAATAAAATCCATATCAGTAAAGCTCATATTTTCTCCTGCCATTGCCCAAATAAATGAGTATGCAGCAGTGCCAACACCACTATGAATGCTCCAAGATGGCGATACAATTCCTTCTTCATTATTAATAAAAAGATGGCGTGTTTCATCAGGCTCGCCCATTAAATGCAATACTCTTTGGTTCTCTGGTAAATTGAAATAAAAATATGCTTCCATTCTTCTGTGGTGTAAATGCGATGGCATTGTGTTCCATAAACTACCTGGTTTAAAATTGGTAACACCAAGCATTAACTGACAACTTTTTAATCCATCGGGATGAATGTATTTATTAATCACACGATGGTTGGCAGTTTCGCTGCTACCCATTTCTGTTGGTGTTGCATCAGCAGGTTTCATTAACTGCACAGGATATTCTTGATGTGCAGGGCAAGAGAAGAAAATAAATTTTGCAGGGCTTGCTGCATTTGCACTTGTAAAAGAAACTTGCTTATCACCTTTACCAATATATAAGCAATCACGATTCTCTACATTATATGCAACGCCATCAACAGTAACTGTTCCATTGCCTGCAATATTTACAATGCCAATTTCTCTACGAGATAAAAAGAAATCAGATTTTAATTCATCATAAGTTCCTAATGAAAGTGTTGTATTTACTGGGTTTGCGGCACCAATAATCATTCTATCATAATGTGTGTAAGTGCATTGAATAGTATCAGCTTGTACCAATTTATCAAGCAAATAACGTTCTCTAATTTGTTCTGTGCTGTAAGATTTAAAATCTGTTGGATGTGTTGGGTGAATAACTCTCATGTGTGTTTTATTTATTTATTAATACCGAATTCGTTTTCTTTTATTAAGCCGCTTTTTGTGAATTTATTTTTTGTTTGAAGATGAATAGCACGAACAATATCTGTGTAAACAATCAACTGCTTTTCATTATTTGAGTTGATGAAAATATTACTATCGAAATTAGAATATTGCACACCATATAATTCAATCAAAGGCTTGTCAGCAATGGTGTTTTCTATGGTATTATTATTAAACCAAAGTCTTGGTCCAAGTGTGCTTTCATCGTTTCCAGTTCGTGCAATGTTAATGATAGCTCCTTTGTTATTGATGAATTTGTTGTTACTGAATTTTATATTCTCAGCACTATAATATCCTTTTTTATCTGTTTCTTCTTCGGCAGATAAAATATTAATTTTCGATTCACTGAACGTACTGTTTTTGAAAACCAAACTATCAGCATAAGAACCTTTTACTGCACGAAAAAATGATGAATTATTTGCAACATCATAAAAGCCAAAACTACTATTTACAAAAGAAAATTTATAATGATGTACACTGCCATTTGTTGGTGAAGAAACAAAGTTTGTTGCTTTAATAAAACTACCATCAATATTGGCATTGGTGAAGTTTAATGAAGCATTTCCCTGAATAATAAAAACAGCTTCTTGAGCTTCAGTAATAAATTTTATTTCTTTTTTATTAGTTGTAAAACTTACTTGATTATAAATTTTTATTGGTGCGTTTAACTCATATATAATGCCTGTTAAAGCAATATTTATTTTCTTTTTATAATTAATGGAATCAGCTAATGCTGCAAGTAATTGTTTGGTATTGGTACATTGAATTTCTACTGTTTTAGTAGTTGGTTTAATATCTTCTTTCCAAGTAATACCAGTGGTTTGTTGAATAACCGAAAGTGATTTTGGTAAATTGTATTTTCCAAAACCTATACTATTACTGAGTTCTAAGCCTAATCTTTGTTTTATTTTATTTTGAAGAGCATCAACTTTACTTTCGTCGTGCGATGATTTACCAACTTTTATTATTATATCATTAACTTGATTGTCTTGAAGATTGTCTTTGTCAAATCCATTGGGTAAATCTTGCTTCACGCTTTTAGAAACAATATTATTTTCAAAAGCAAATCCGTTGATATCATCAAACTTATAAAACAATGTTGTATCCTTTTTATTATAGAAAACATTATTTGCTATTAACACATTTTGTGGCACTTGGCTGCGTTCTTTATCACTTCCTTCACATAAACTAAATGGTGTGCAGTTAATAAAACTATTGCCAAAAACTACAGCATCTTTTACAGGTAAATAACGATTTGCAGGCGAGTTAGGAACGCCATTCATTATGGCTAAAGGAGAACGAAAACTCACACCTTTACATTCATAAAATAAATTATTAACAACCCAGTTTCCTTCGTTAATAATTCTTACACCACCAGTGCCTTCTTTGCCATTACCAAAAAAAATATTATTGAAAACAGTATTGTTATTTCCGTGTCTTAAAGTTAGGCAACCTTGGCATTCTTTGAACACATTATTTCTGATAATATTTTCACAAGATTTTAAAGAAATGATTTCTGTTTCACCATCACAATTTCTAAAATAATTATTCTCTATAATCGTGTTTGAATTAAAAGTGCAATGCTGCGAAACGCCTACTCTTATTATCTCTCCAGCGTTTGAGCCAAGTGGTGGACGACCATCAAAATAGTTGTGGTCGATGCTGTGGAAATTATCTCTGCTCTTTTCGTCTTCTAAAATTATAGCCATCAAAACACCCAAGTTTTTTTTGTTTCTAAATGTGCAATGGTCTATTCTATTATGCTTGCCTAAAAGCGATACCCAGTAGTCCTCACTCATTCTTTGAGGTTTGTTAAAATCATCAATCAAACAGTTGGTAACCCTGCAATAATTGGCAACTGTATTTTTATCTTTTTTAAAATCAATAATGGTATTGTCTGGACTATAGCCATTTGTAAAATATAGTCCATCAACAACAACATAACTACCACCAATTTTTAAACAAGATTTACCAGAAATGAAAACTTTTCCAGCAGTTTCAGCTTTGAATGTGATGGGTTCTTTTTCTGTTCCAATGCAGTTCAATTTTATTTTTACATCATTCCAAATTCCATTTTGTAAAATAATAATATCACCAGCTTTTGCATTCTTTTCTGCCTCTTGCAAAGCTGCAATATCTTTTACTTTAATGGCTGAACTATTGGCTACAACACATATACAGCAGAGCATTGCAGCGATTATACTTTTAAACATTATATATTATTTTTTTGAAGTAAGCAATCTTCTAGAAGATTCTCTAATAACTAATTTTGGCTTTAAAATAATTTCTCTATCACTCATATCTGCATCATTGTGTAGCAATTCTATAAACATTTTTGCAGTGGCTTTACCCATTTCAAAAGCAGGTTGTTCAACACTTGAGATTTGAGGAGTGGTCAATGCTGTTACTGGTTCATTATTAAAACCAACTAAGCCAATATCTTCTGGCATTTTTAATCCTTTCTCTTTAATAGCAAGCATTGCACCAATTGCCATTCTATCAGAAATAGTAAAAATAGCGTCAGGTCTTTTACGCATATTCAACAATTCTTTAGTTGCCAAGTACGCATAATCTTGATTAAAATCGCAATGGATAATTAAGTCTTTATCAACTTTAATTTTATTATTTTTCAAGGCTTTTAAATAGCCATCCATTCTTTGATTGCTGATTCCTAAAGTATCTTGACCAGCCAAAATTGCAATCCGAGAATATCCTTGATCTATTAAATGTTGTGTTGCTTGAAAGCCGCCATCTTCATTATCTAAAATAATTTTTGGAGCAGATAATTCGCTGGTAATTCTATCAAACAT
Source organism: Chitinophagaceae bacterium (assembly GCA_025363355.1). Classification (GTDB taxonomy): domain Bacteria; phylum Bacteroidota; class Bacteroidia; order Chitinophagales; family Chitinophagaceae; genus CAIVPM01. The sequence continues at coordinate 7,807 of JANYEB010000106.1, forward strand.
TACGATTGCCTTTTTATTGCTTTGCAATTTTTTAAGATGATCAAACATTTTTGTCTCACTTGAAACTGAAATAATGAAACCATCTACCAGACTAGCGTTCAGACGACTTACGTTTAATAATTCCCTACCATAACTTTCATTGCTTTGACAAACCATAACAGTATAACCAGCTTCTAAAGCAACCTCATCAATTCCTTTTACCATTGTTGCTAAAACGTAGTCAAGATTTGGAACAATTACACCAATGGTGTGCGTTTGTTTTTTTAATAGACTAAGTGCTAACTGATTGGGTTGATAATTTAATTCTTCAGCCAAAGCCATAATTGCAGCTTTGGTTTCGGGCTTCACGTCAGTTGCGTTTCGCAATGCTCTTGAAACAGTTGAAGTAGATATTTGCAAGGCTTGAGCAATATCTTTTATTGTGGCTTGTTTTTCCATTGGTGGACAAAAGTAGAAACTATTTTGACATATTCTCGAAAATTACCGGCAACCGTACCGGCAACGATTTTTATTTTATTTTTTAAAAATATGTTTTCGAAATGGCAATAATGTTTAAATATGTCTAATAAAATTGATTATATATTAAATTTTATTTATTTGTATTTTGTCAAACTAGAGTTCTTTGTTCAGTAGTTTTACAATCTCGATTGTGAATTATGCCTGTATGTTCCATTTCTCTAATGCAAACAATTTTTAGAAAATACTACAAGTAATCATTGCGATTGTTATCAATAATAGTCATCATTTTATAAATCGAATATGGAATTACTGAAAGGAAAAATTGCTCTTGTTACTGGTGGTGCTAGGGATATTGGTGCAGCTGTTTCTATTAAATTGGCTCAAGCTGGTGCAAAAGTTTGTGTCAATTATTTGAATAATAAAGATGCTGCTGAAGCTACATTGGCTGCAATTAAAAACGCTGACGGTATTGCTATCATTGCACAAGGAGATGTTACAAAATCGGCAGACGTTATAAAAATTGTTGATGAATGTAAAACTGCTTTTGGCGAAACGATTGATATTTTAGTAAATGTTGCTGGTGGGTTAATGGCAAGAAAATTATTGCAAGATATTGACGAAGATTTTTGGGATGCTGTGATGAATGTGAATTTAAAATCAACTTTTTTAGTAACAAAAGCGGTTGTTCCAAATATGACGAATGGTGGAACGATTGTAAACTTTAGTAGTCAAGCTGCACGTGATGGTGGCGGTTTTGGAGCAATGGCTTATTCAACTGCAAAAGGCGGTGTGCTTACATTTACTAAAGGGTTGGCAAAAGAACTTGGACCAAAAGGCATTCGTGTAAATTGTGTTAGCCCAGGAATGATTAACACAACTTTTCATAACACATTTACAAAAGATGAAGTGAGAAAAAATGTTGCTGCTGCAACGCCTTTAAGGCGTGAAGGTGAGGCATCAGAAATTGCTGATTTGGTATTGTATTTAGCGAGTCCAAATTCATCTTTTATAACAGGTGCAAGCGTTGAAATAAATGGCGGAACTTATTTTGTGTAATTGCTCACAGATAGCACGGATTTGCACAGACAATTTATCAAATTGTAAATCAAATATCTGTGGCTTTCTGTGTTTCTGTGAGAGAAAATAATAAATAAAAAAAACGATTGTGTTGTTAAAATTAAAAATATTTTTATTGCTTATTGTGTGTGGTGTTTGTATTAATGTAAATGCTCAAACACAACACCCTATTGCTTTTGCAACGAAGGCTGATATTGAATATATCAAAGCCAACCTCAAAACAAATGCTTTGTTAAAAGAGTCATACAACGAAATAAAAAAGTCCGTTGATGAATGGCTTGATAAAGATGTTGATGTTCCTTTTCCTAAAGATGCTGCTGGTGGATACACACACGACAAACATAAAGCAAACTATACTTTAATGTTTAATAGTGGAATGATGTACCAATTAACTGGCGATGTTCGTTATGCGAAATTGGTGAAAGATATTTTTATAAAATATGCTGCATTAAATCCTACTTTAAAAAATCATCCACAAGCAACAAGTAGTTCACCAGGGCGAATTTTTTGGCAAGCATTAAACGATGCAAACTGGCTTGTTTATACGGGTATGGCTTTCGATTTGATTCACGATTATTTAACCCCACAAGAAAGAAAGCAAATTGCAGAAGGTGCATTTAAACCAGAGGTTGATTTCTTTACACACGATTTAAAAAATTGGTTTAATTTAATTCATAACCACGCTGTGTGGGCTTGTGCAGGCGTTGGTATCGTTGGCATTGCAACAGATAATAAAGACTATGTTGATATGGCTTTGTACGGTGCAGATAAAGATAAAAAAGCTGGCTTTATTGCTCATCTTGATGGGCTTTTTTCGCCTGATGGATATTATACAGAAGGACCTTATTATGTAAGATATGCACTACTTCCTTTTTACACTTTTGCGAATAGTTTAAACAATGCTAAACCTGAATTAAAAATTTTTCAGCATAGAAATAGTATTCTTAAAAAAGCATTGGATGGTGGGCTTCAACAAACGAATTTAAATGGCGGTTTTTTTAGCTATAATGATGCTTTAAAAGAAAAAACTTTTGTGTCAAATGAAATTGTAAATGCTATCAATATTGCTTGGCAAGTATATGGTGCAAATAAAGATTATTTATCTGTTGCAAAAGCACAAGGTCGTGTAACACTCAGTCGTGGGGGGGCTTCTATAGCTACAGCATTATCAACTACTAAAAATATTCCACAATATTATCCTTATAAAACTATTGAATTCACAGATGGAGCAGCAGGTAAAAATGGAGGCGTTTCTGTGCTAAGAAGTGGCAAAGGAAATAATCTTACCACACTTATTTATAAATATTCTTCACACGGTTTATCTCATGGTCATTACGACAAATTAAACATTAATTTATTTGATAATGGCAATGAAGTTTTAGAAGATTATGGTGCAGCAAGATACATTAACATTGAACAAAAATGGGGGGGGCGTTATTTGCCAGAAACAAAGAGTTATGCAAGTACAACTATTGCTCACAATACAGTTGTTGTTGATGGCAAAAGTGATTATAATGGTAGTGAGGATGAAAGTGAAAAGCACAATGCTTTCAGGGTTTTTGGAGGCATCAACGATTCAGTAAAAGTGGTGTGTGCAAAAGACACAACTGCATATAACAACACAGTTTTGCAACGCAGTATTTATATGATTGATATCAAAGAAACTGGTAAACCTTTAATCATTGATTTTTTTAAAATAACTGCTGAAACCCAACACCAGTATGATTTACCATTTCATTACTTAGGTACTTTTATTAGCTCAAACTTTAAATACAATTCTTTTTTAACCAAGCAAGAAACCTTAGGTTCTAAAAATGGTTACCAGCATTTATGGAAAGAAGGAGATGCTACAAAACTTCCTCAACTTTCGCAAATTACTTTATTAAATAATGGAACTTTTTATACCGTTTCAAGTGTTGCAGATGATAGCACAAAAATATTTTTTGCAAGGGTAGGAGCGAATGATCCCAACTTCAATTTAAGACACGACCCTACATTTATTTATCGAAAAAATGGAAGCAACCAAACCTTTTTAAATGTAATAGAATCTCACGGAAAATTCGATCCAATTGCAGAGGTTTCAACAAGAGCTTATTCATCAGTAAAAAAAATGGAAGTGTTGTATAACGATGATGCTTATTCAGTTTTCACAGTTACAACAGCCACTAGAAAAATAACTATCGCACAATCAAATAATAACAATAATAGCAACGCTCAACATTCAATAAAACTTAACGATTCAATTATTGAATGGAAGGGTGCTTATACTATCATCTTTTAAAAACGAAACATTTGCCCAATGAAAAAACTTAGTTACATTTTTTCTTTCTTACTACTGTTTACTTTTAATGCAGTTAATGGGCAACAGCCTGCTAGCAAATTAAAAGTTACAGGAAAAGTTTTTACAAGCGAAACCCTGAAACCTTTAGCTAATGCAAGTATTAGCATAAAGGGTACAAAAAAAGGGACTGTTGCAGATTCTTCAGGAAACTTTTCTATCAAGGTAGATAAAGGGCAAACAATAGTTGTAAGTTATGCGAGTTTTGAGCCACAAGAGTTTAAAGTTTTTGGTAATATGCAATTAGAAATTAGTTTAGTTGCTAGGGCTATTGATAATGAAGAAGTCGTTGTAGTGGGATATGGTACGCGAAAAAAATCTCACCTGACTGGTTCTGTTTCTAAGCTTGTTACTGATGAGTACATTGGTCAAATCCCTGTGTCTCGTGCAGATGATGCTTTGAAAGGAAAGTTGGCTGGTGTAAATATTACAACCACAGATGCACAAGCTGGTGCTGCACCCACCATTCAAATTCGTGGTGCAACCTCTGTTACAGCTGGCACAGAGCCTTTAATTGTTATTGATGGTTATCCTGTGCCAACAGATTTATCTTCAATTGATATGAATGATGTTGAAAGTATTGAAGTGTTAAAAGATGCTGCATCTGCTGCTATATATGGTTCTCGTGGTGGTAATGGCGTTATAATGATCACCACAAAATCTGGTAAGGTTGGTAAAGGGAAGTTTAGTACAAATGTGAGTACTGGTATTAAAAATGTTTACAGAAAAATTCCTTTTGCAAGCTTGCAACAATGGAAAACTTATGTTGCTGCTGATAATAATGGCGTGATTTCACCAGAGATACTGCAGGCGGAAAAATTTGATGCAAATACCAATGCACAAGATTTTATTTTTAGGCAAGTTCAGTATACTAATGTTCAATTAGGAGCTAGTGGAGGAACAACTAATTTCAAATATAATTTATCAGGTAATGCTTTATTGGATAATGGAATTATGCTGGGCAACGATTATAAGCGTTTTGGATTAAGAGCAAGTTTTTCTGCAAAAGCTAGCCCAAGCACAACAATTGATTTCAGTTTTACGCCATCTTATACAGAAAAATTTGATGTGCCTGTAACAGTGCAAGAAGCATTAAGAACATTGCCACCTTGGACTCCTGTTTATCATAATGCAGTAACAGCTGCTGCTACTGGAATGCCAATTGGGTCTATAGCAAACCAACGAGAATTTTCTGCTTTTAATCCTTTTTATACAGATACTTACAAGGGTATAGATATTGCGTCTGCTACCAGTAATAGTCCGCTACAGCAACTTAACGGCACAACTGATAAAACAACTCAAATACGCACTATTACTAACTTTTCTGTAAAAATTGATTTAAGTAAATATCTTTCATTCAAAACAACTCTTGGAATATTGCTGGGAGAAAATACGAGAGAATTGTTTCAAAAAAGCTGGGCTCAAGCATTACCATTGTTAGATGGGGAAGCATTTGCAAGATCAACATCTAAAGCTATTCTAACAAAAACAAGAACCTTTGATTTATCAAATGAAAACATTTTAACATATAAAAGAAATATTAAAAAACACGATATTAATGTTGTTGCTGCCTTCTCAAATCAATACACAAATACATCTTTCTTTTCTGCACAAGCTGGAAATTTTGCAACAGACGATATTCCTACATTGAATGCAGGAACTCAACAAGCATTAACAAATACTATTGAAGAAGAACCATTAGTATCTTATTTGGCTAGAGTAAACTATGCTTACGATAATAAGTATTTACTTTCTTTAAGCAACAGATATGATGGTAGTGGACGTTTTGGACCAGAAAGTCGTTACTCATTTTTCCCAGCTGCTTCAATTGGCTGGAATGTTAGTAATGAAAAATTCTTCCCAGCAACTAAAATAGTAAAAGATTTAAAATTAAGAGTTAGTTATGGTGCAACAGGAAATAAGAGCATTGGTAATTATAGATATTTTGCAAATGTTGGCTCTGCCTACGCATCATTAGGCAACGAGATTTCACCCGGCTTTCAATTAACAAGTTTTGGGAATCCTGCGTTAGGTTGGGAAAGAACTTTTTCTACAAACTATGGTGCAGATTTTGGCTTGTTTAATGGCAAGGTTAGAGTTAGTGTAGATTACTACAACACAGAAACAGACAGACTTTTATTGAATTTGCCAACTGTTGCATCAACAGGTTTTTCAAGCTATCCAGTTAATAAAGGAAAGGTTTCTAACAAAGGTTTTGAATTTGAAATTTCTTCAACTATTGTCAGCAAAAAAGATTTTAAATGGAGTGTTTCTGCAAATGGATATACTAACACAAATAAGCTATTAAATTTTGGTGGCACTGATAATCAAATTAGTCAGGGAGATCCTAAACGTGCTAATTTTTATTTAACAAAAGTTGGAGCTCCGTTGGTTGAATATTTTGGTTATAAAATGGATAGTAGTATAGCAATTAAACAAACTGCAAATTTCTATACAGACTATTATCCAATTGGCGTTAAGGCTTTACACGCTTTTGTAAAAGATATAAATGGCGATAAAAAAATTAGTGATAGTGATAGAGTAGTTTTAGGCAATCCTTATCCTAAATTTAACTGGGGTTTCACCACTAACTTTCAATATAAAATGTTTGATGTAAGCTTGACATTTCAAGGCTCTCACGGTGCAAAAGTATTTAATGTAGATAGATATTATTTCGAAACACAGTTTGGCACAACTGGCTCTACTGCATATAGAAACCCAGACTTATATACACAGCAACAACAAGACGATGCAAGAATAAAAACACAAACTGATTATAATATTGAAGATGCCTCTTTTGTTGCATTGCGTAATATAAATATTGGATTTACTATGCCATCAAAAACACTAAAAAAATTAAAAATTTCTAAACTTAGAATGTATGTTTCTGCTTCTAATTTATGGTATCATTTTGCCAATGGATATTCTAGCTTTAATCCAGAAGCAGATAATGGATTTCCTAACGATCCTTTAAGAAAAGGCTATCAACGTGGAGCAGTGCCTTTGGCAAGAACAATCACATTTGGTTTAAATCTTGATTTCTAATTTTAAAACACTTTCGAAATGAAAACAATATATATTATTCTATCGTTTATTGCAATAATTACAATTTCTGGTTGTTCTAAATTTTTAGACAAACAACCTATATCGTCTTTAACAGAAGAAAACTTTTATAGAAATACATCTGAAGTTGAAACAGGTGTTATTGGTTGCTATGCTTCGCTTAGAGCAGTTTATAATTTAGATCCAATTCTTGCTGGTTTGCGTTCAGATGATGCTTATATTTCTGCATCAGAAGGAGACATTAATCAAATAGATGGTTTTGGAGAAACAACAACAAATTCTTACGTAGCTCAATATTGGCAAAGTGCTTATTTCACTATCAAACAATGTAATACTGTTTTAAAATATTTAAACAATGTTACAGACCCAATTAAGAAAGACAACTTTGAAGGAGAAGCAAAATTTCTTAGAGCTAGTATGTATTTTAACTTAGTTCGTTTATGGGGCGATGTTCCTTTGGTTACAAAATCTGTTGAGTATAATGATGTGTCATCTTACATTAGAATAAATAAAGACACTGTTTATAATCAAATTATAAAAGACTATCAAGATGCTGTTGCAAAATTGCCAGCAACTCAGCCAACAGCACAAGCAGCAAGGGTTACAAGCAATGCAGCAAAGGGAATGTTAGCAAAAATTTACCTTACTCAAAAAAAATATCCAGAATCAAAAGTGCTGTTGCTTGACTTGATTCAAAACCCAGGACAGCATCAACTTTTAGCTAATTATAGAGGCATTTTTGGAGTAAGTAATGAGATGAATGCAGAGATAATGTATGCAGTTCGTTTTAAAGCAAATTCAAATGGACTTGGCAACACATTCACTTACAATATGGATAAACTTTCTGGGTCAGTAGGGTATAGGGCTGCAAGTGATTTTAGAAGCACTTCTACCAGTGGTTCATTTCCTCCAGCAGATTCTATTCGTAAACTTCAAACTTTTTTAACAGGAGGAACCTATTATGGAACAAGTTGGTATTGTGGAGGAAAATACCAAGATCCAGGTTCTCCGAAAAATGATGGAGGTACGGATTTTATTGTCTTAAGATATGCTGATATTATTATGATGTATGCTGAAGTTGAAAATGAAATTAATGGCAACATACCATTAACTGCTGCTGATGCAACAAATCCTTTATCAAGATTATATCAAATAAATAGAATTCGTAGCAGAGCAGCAGGACCATTTCCAGCAGCAGTTCCTGTATATATTTATAATTCTTCAGCAGTAAATTCTAAATCTAATTTTCTAAAAACATTGAAAGCAGAACGTAGAAGAGAATTTGGAGAAGAAGATCAACGTTGGTATGATTTATTGCGTTGGGATGATGCTATAACTGTTATGAATGCTCACTTTCAAGGTAGAGCTTCTGCATCATTTACACCACCAATTGTATTGCCTTATCAAGCTTTATTTCCAATTCCACAAAGAGAAAGAGATGTAAGTGGTGGAATTATCACACAAAATCCAGGATATAATTAATCATAAAAGTTGATGTTTCATCAACATAAAAATTCATCTTAAAAAATATTCCATCTTAAAAAAAATATTATGAATAACGAAGCAGAAATAATACAACAAGTAAATGCCTTTATAAAAGACGAAAGTTTAGAATGGGAAGAAGTTGCACCAGGAATGAAGCGTAAAATTATGACTTATGATAGCAGGGTTATGGCTGTAAAAGTTGCTTTTGAAAAAGGGGCTATTGGAACATTGCACCATCATTATCATACACAAATTGGCTATGTAGCAAAGGGTGTTTTTGAAGTTGAAGTTGATGGAAAAAAACAAATATTAAAAGAAGGGGATGCTTTTTATGCAACACCAAATATCGTTCATGGGGCGGTATGTTTAGAAGAAGGAATGTTAATAGATATTTTTAGTCCAATGCGTGAAGATTTTATCTCTTAAAAATAAATTCAAATGAAAAAAATATTTTTATTACTACCACTTTTTGCAACATTTAACTTGTTAGCACAAGATGATACAACAGTAAAAAAAGCACAATATCCTGCTGGATATGAAGCAGAAATTGATGCTGTCTATCACGAAATTGATGGATGGAAAGGTAGAGAAGATATTTACTTCAATCCCAAAGCTGCAAAGCCAACACCTGTGGTTTTTAATATTCATGGTGGAGGCTGGAATCACGGCACAAAAGAAAGCCAAACTGGTTATGGCAGTTTCTTTAAAATGGGCTTTGCTGTTGCTAACATTGAGTATAGAATGTACCCTCAAGCTACTGCACCTGCTGCTGTTGAAGATGTTCGTGCTGCAATTTTATGTGTTATTGTTCGTGCTAAAGAATTAAATATTGACCCTAATAAAATTGTAATAATGGGTGGAAGTGCTGGTGGTCATTTGGCATTATTAGCAGGCTTGTTGCAAAACGACAACAAGTTTGATGGAAAATATAAAGATGTGAAAGGATATACAATTGCTGCAATAATTGATAAATACGGCCCTGCAGATTTTACTTCACCAAATTTTGCTAAATACAAATCACTTGTAAATTGGTTGGGCAATCAATCAGATGATACGAAATTTCGAGCATTGCTTTCTCCGATTACCTATGTTAAAAAAACAAGCCCACCAACTTTTATTGTTCATGGAGATGCAGACCCGATTGTGCCTTATCAACAATCTGTTGATTTAAAAAAGAAGTATGATGAAGTGGGGGCTAAAAGCGAGTTTATGACAATTCCTGGTGGAATGCATGGCAAGTTTCCTAAAGAACAAAACACTGCTTTAAGTGCTGCAATCGTTAAGTTTTTAACAGATTTAAATATCCCAAATAAATAATGAAAAAAATATTATTTATAGCACTTGTTGCTATTAGTTCAACAGCTATTGCACAAATAGAAGATACAGCTGTTGCAAAAAAACAAGATACCCTTGTTATCAGAAAAGTAAAATTTCCTATTGGCTACAGAGCCAATATTGATGCTGTTTACAGCGAAATTGGTGATTGGAAAGGGAGAGAAGATATTTACTATAATCCAACTGCAAAAACACCAACGCCAGTAATATTTAATATTCACGGTGGAGGTTGGAACAAAGGAGTTAAAGAAGCTCAAGGTGGTTTTGATATGTTTTTTGAAATGGGTTTTGCTGTGGTAAATGTTGAATATAGATTGAGTCAACAAGCAACTGCTCCTGCTGCTGTTGAAGATGTTAGAGCTGCGATGTTGTATGTTGTAAAAAAAGCAAAAGAATTAAATATTGACCCAAACAAAATTGTTATAATGGGTGGAAGTGCTGGTGGTCATTTAGCATTGATGTGTGGATTGTTGCAAAAGGATAAAAGATTTGATGGACAGTATAGAAAAGTAAAAAAATATAACATTGTTGCCATTATTGACAAGTTTGGAATTACTGATGTTTGGGATTGGGCTTATGGAAAAAATAAAACAAGCAAATCTGCAACAATGTGGTTAGGAGAAAAGGCAAAGGATGAGGAATTTGCAAAAACTGTTTCGCCAATTTTTTATGTTAAAAAGAAAAGCCCACCAACATATATTGTTCATGGAGATGCCGATCCTGTTGTACCTTATCAACAATCAGTTGAACTAAAAAAGAAGTTTGATGAAGTTGGTGCAAAGAGTATGTTTAAAACAATTCCAGGTGGTTTGCACGGAAAATTTAGCAAAGAACAAAACAATGAAATTAATGCAGAGATAACGAAGTTTTTAACTGATTTGAACTTTATAAACAAATAATGAAAACAGTAAAAAATTATATTATTTGTATTTTAATGCTGTGTTTGCAATATCAACTTGCAGCACAAACACCACAACTTATTTTGCAAGATGCAAACAAAGTGGCTGCTATAAAAAAAGCTGCGAAAAGCGATGATTCAACAAAGCAAAATATTAAGCAATTGGTTAAACAAGCGAATAAGCTTTTATCTAGACCATTTGGCTCTGTAATGGATAAAAAAATTGCACCTCCTTGTGGTAATATGCATGAATATATGAGTTTGGCAAGATACTTTTGGTACGATTCAAGCAAGCCAAATGGTAAGCCTTATATTAGAAGAGATGGACAAAAAAATCCTGAAGTAGATAAAATTTCTGACGATAATAATTTTGATCATTTAGTGGCAGCTGTTCATACTTTATCTTGGGCATATTATTTTACAGATGATAATAAATATGCAGAAAAAGCAACACAATTAATTCGCTTTTGGTTTTTAGATACTGCTACAATGATGTTACCAAATTTGAATCATGCACAAATGACAACAGGCTCAGATACTGGCAGAGGAAGTGGAATTATTGATACACATAATCTTCCTGAAATACTTGATGCTATTGGATTACTTCGTTCTTCAAACTATTGGAAAAAAGAAGATGAAAAAGGAATAAAACAATGGTTTAATGACTACTTGACTTGGATGCTAACAAGCAAGAATGGAAAGCACGAAGGCAAAACAAAAAACAATCACAAAACATTTTACGATAATCAAATTGCATCTATTGCACTTTTTTGTGGACGAGACGATGTCGCAAATAATATTTTTTCTAATGCAAAAAAATTGATTGAATCACAAGTTGGGCCTGATGGCAAACAACCAGAAGAATTAGTTAGAACATTAGGCATAAGCTACTCAATGTTTAATATTCAGGCTTGGTTTTTATTGGCAAATGTTGCAGAAAAAAAAGGTGTTGATTTATGGCATTTTGAAACCACAGATGGAAGAAGCATTAAAAAAGCATTGGACTATTTGATGCCTTATATCGTTGATGGAAAGAAATGGGAATACCAACAAATTGGTTCTTATAAAGCAAGAGAATTTTATAGTTTGTTGTTACAAGCTGCTGATAAATTGAAGGACGATAATTACCGAAAGCAAGCAGAAAAAATCAAGAATACCAATACAGACGTATTAGTTAAATTATTTTATGAATAGTACAAGTTCAACCAATCGAAATTATGAGAGATAACAAATTGAATAAATAATAAACAATTTTAATTGCTGTTGCAACATAAAATGAATTTAAAACAAACTATACTACCTATTAAAATTTTAGTAATAATTATTACTGCACTGCCTTTATTTGCTACAGCACAGGCTACTTTAAATGCAAATGGGCCAGGGCAAACTTATGAGTTAATCAACAGTATTTTGGCACCTGGTTATACTGCTGTTGAAGCACCAGATCAATGTGCAAGTCATCCCTCTTTTGGAAGGCATATTGCTGAAGTTTTTGACGCCACTTTAAACAAATATGTATTTGAATTTTACATTCACGTTCCTACAAACTTCCCTGTTGTAAACACCACTGCTGATAATGATAGGTGTTTGAATTATGATAGGCAAAGGGTGGAAATAAAAACTTATGAAGCGTCTCCAGCAAATCTTAAAGGCACTATTGGCGAAACTGTAAATTATAAATGGAGATTTCGATTGCCAATTGGCTTTCAGCCTTCACCAAATTTCACACATATTCATCAAGTAAAAGCAGTTGGTGGCGATGAAGGGGATCCTTTGTTTACATTGACTGTAAGAGCTGGAAGCCCTAATATTTTACAATTGCTACACGTTATAGATAGTACAACACCATCAACAATTTTAGGTTATATAAACCTTGCAACCATTGCTGGTGTTTGGGTTGAAGCTACAGAAGTTGTAAAAGTTGGAGCAAATGGAACTTATTCAATGACTTTAAAAAGAGTAAGTGATGATTCTGTTTTATTGAATTATAGCAGTGCAAATATTTTAACAATAAGACCAAGCAATACTTTCATTAGACCCAAATGGGGTATTTATCGTAGTTTAAATTCTTATAGTTATTTACGAGACGATTCTATTAGAATTGATGGAATTTCTATTCAAGAAGGTGTATTGCCAGTGCATCTTAAAAATTTTTCTGCAACAAATAATAGTAACAAAATCTTGTTAAAATGGAATGTAGAAAACGAAATTAATTTGGGTAATTATGAAGTTGAGTATAGCAGCAATAACATTGATTTTAAAAATATTGGAAATGTAAAAGCTGCTAATAAAACTGTTTACAATTTAGAATACAACAACAATCAACAAAAACAATTTTATCGTTTAAAGTTGATAGATAAGGATGGTGAGTTCTCTTACTCAAATATCATTTCATTATTCATTAATAATAAAATTGAAATAAGCCTGTACCCCAATCCTGCAAAGGATTTTATTATTATTTCAACCAATAAAATTTCTTCAAAAAGTACTTTAATTATTAGCGACGCAATTGGAATTGTTGTTAAAAAAATCCCTTTAACAAATACTTTAACAACAATATCAACTAGTGATTTTTTAAATGGAATTTACCATATTCAATTAGAAGAAAATAATCAAATCATCAGTAATCATTCATTTGTAATTACAAGATAAAACCTTTAATGAAAACAACAATTATCATATCAATCTTTATTTTCTGTTGCAGTTGTGCTGCACAAAAAAAAATTGCTTCAAAAGCCATTGAAGTTTATTCAGCAAGTGCTTTACAACAAGCATTAGATAACGCAAAAGCAGGCGATGAAATTGTTATAAAAGATGGTAATTATAAAGGCAATTTTGTTGTTCCATCAACTGCTAATGGAACGGCAAAACAACCAATTATTTTACGTGGTTCAGGTAAGGTTATTTTAGATGGAAACACAACAAACACAGGCTATGTGTTGCATTTGCAAGGAAATTATTGGGTGATAAAAGGCTTTACTATTGTCAACGGATTAAAAGGTTTAATGTGCGATGGAGCGAATCATAATTTGATTGAAGATTTAACTGTAAATACTATTGGAGAAGAAGCCATTCATCTAAGAAAATTCTCTTGTCATAATATTATTCAAAACTGCAAGATTACCAAAACAGGGCTAAAAACTGCTGATTATGGCGAAGGTGTTTACATTGGAACTGCTGTAAGCAATTGGGCAAAATATACAAATGGAGTTGAAGATAAATCAGACTCAAATATAGTAATTAATAACACCATTGGACCCAACATTACTGCAGAATGTATTGATGTAAAAGAAGGATCAACTGGTGGAATTATTCGTGGAAATAAATTTAACTCAACAGGTATTACAGGTGCTAATAGTGGTGATAGTTGGATGGATGTAAAAGGTAATGGGTATTTGATAGAAAGCAATACTGGATTCAATCCTAAAGGTTCTGTATTAAAAGATGGCTATCAAGTTCATTGTGCTGTTGATGGTTGGGGAAATGATAATATTTTCAAAAATAATATTTGTGAAATTAACGCAGACGGATATGGAATAAACGTAACATTAAAAAGTAGTAAGGGTGAGGCAATTGGAAATAAGGTGTATAAAAGTAATACTGTAAATGGTGCAGAAAAAGGGGTTTCAAATATTGAATTGAGTGAATAAAAAGTAACGATTTTAAAAAGCTGTATGAAAGTAAAAGGACTTAGATGGTGGGTTTTAGGATTGGTGGTTTTAATAACCATCATCAACTACCTTGATAGAGGTACACTCAACTATATGTGGGTTGCTAATACCAAGGTTAAGTATGATATGGTGATGAGTGTTAGTGATGCCAAACCCAACACTAATTATGCGGTAGTTGCAAACGATAGTTCTTATATTTTATCTAGTACTGATGGAGTCATAAAATCTGTTTTAAAAAAGGATATAGTTATTCTATCAAACAATCAAATTCAATACACAAAAAAAGGTGGTATTGCTTACGAATTGGGCTTGGTTAACTTGAACGATAAACAAAGTGTAATTGATGATAAACTTAAAAAATTATACTCTTATATCTATATGTTTTTTATGGTTGCGTATGGCATTAGTCAATTGGTTTCAGGAAAAATTTATGATAAAATAGGAACACGAAAAGGCTTTGTAATGAGTGCTTTAATTTGGGGAACTGCCGATATGCTTACCTCACTTGCAAAAGGTGTTGGTTCATTAAGTTTCTTCAGGGTTTTATTAGGATTAGGAGAAGCTGGTCCTTGGCCAGGAACTGTAAAATCCAATGCTGAATGGTTTCCTGTAAAAGAACGAGCATTAGCACAAGGATTGTTTGGTGCTGGTGGTTCTATTGGAAATATTTTGGCACCCATTGTTATTTCAATGTTATACTTAGAATTTGGTTGGCAAAAAACATTTATGATTGTTGGTTCTTTAGGCATTATTTGGATTATTCCTTGGCTCATTTTAAATAAAAAGAAACCTGTCGAACATCCTTGGATTACAGATGAAGAGAAAGAATATATCTTATCTGGTCAACCAGAAAATAAATTAGTAAATGATGTTGCAAAATCTTGGGGCGAGTTGTTACAAGATAGAAAGAGTTACTCTGTTATACTAGGTCGTTTCTTCTTAGATCCAATCTGGTGGATGTTTGTAGCGTGGTTGCCTATTTATCTTGCCAACAAATTTAAACTCGATATTAAGCAAGTTGCCTTCTCTGCTTGGGTGCCTTATGTAGGTGCTGCAATTGGTGCTATTACAGGAGGTTGGTTTAGTGGTTATTTAATTAGAAAAGGAAAATCTGTAAACACTGCAAGGAGAACTGCCATCATCATTGGAGCGTGTATTATTTTACCTGCAATGATTGTTGCAGCCTTTGCCAGCACTGCATTAACGGCTGTTTTAATTATGAGTTTTATTTTGGGAGGTTTTCAATTTGCCATTGTAAATGTGCAAACATTACCAAGCGATTTTCACTCAGGAAAAACCGTTGGGTCTTTATCAGGATTGGGTGGTGCAGCAGCAGTTTTAGGGACCATTTGTACGATGTTTTTAGTACCCTATATCACAGCAGGAAATAACTGGACACCATTTTTTGTGATGGGTACTTTATTAATTCCAATGGGTATTTTCTGTGTGTTTTTCTTTAGCGATAAAATAAAAAAAGCCACAACATAATGAAGCAATTTTTTGTCATATTATTTTCTGGTTGCAGCTTTTTTGCAAATGCTACAAATTATTCTGTAAGTAATGTGCAAGAGTTTGATATTGCTTTGCAAAAAGTGAAACCAAATGATATTATTATTTGGAAAAATGGAACATACAATGATGCAAAAATTTCATTTAAACCAAAAGCAAATGGTATAGCGAATCAATGTATTTATTTAAAAGCAGAAACTGCTGGAAAGGTTGTGCTTAAAGGTTCTTCAGCGATTTCGGTTAATGGAGATTATTTGCAAGTAGAAGGCTTTTTATTTGAAGGAACATCAACATTAGATAAAGATGATGTGTTGGCTTTTACACAAAATTCAAATCATTGTTGCATTACAAATTGTGCTGTTATTGATTACACACCAAATGATGTAAATGCCAATAATAATTGGATAAGTTTACAAGGTTTATACAACGAAGTTTCACACTGTTATTTTTCTGGCAAAACAAACCAAGGTCCTTATTTAGTAGTAAGATATAAAACAGGAAAAGACTTTATAGCAGGTAGCGATGCAGCTCCTTCAACACATCATTATATTCATCATAATTATTTTGGCTATAGGACTTTGCCATCTGACAATGGTGGAGAGGATGTGAGAATTGGTGATAGCAAAACCTCCTTCACACACGGCTTTAACATTATTGAATACAACTATTTTGAAGACCAAAGATTAGAAGCCGAAATCATTAGCAACAAGAGTTGGAATAACATTTATCGCTTTAATACATTCATTGCAAATGATGGTGCAGTTGTATTACGCCACGGTCAAAAGTGTTTTATTTATGGCAATTATTTAGATGGTAAAACTGGCAGAAATACGAGTGGTGGGTTAAGAGTTGTGAATGCCAATCAAACTGTTTTCAATAATTATATAACAAATGTTGAAGCCAGTGAAAAAGTTGCTATGAAAGGTGGAATAGTGGTAATGTGTGGCTTAGAAAACTCTGCTATTAATGGATATTATGTAGCTGATAGTGCAATCGTTGCCTATAACACATTTACTAATTGTGCAGGTCCTGTTATTAAGATTGGTATTGGAAATAAGAGTAAGGGACTGCCATTTATTGCACCAAAAGATATTTCACTTGTTGCAAATCTTATTATCAATTCTTATGGACAAGAGAATAAAGCAATGATGGAATATGAAACAGTTACTTACGCTGTTTGTAAAAATAATTTTTATACAAATGGTGGAAGCATTGGTGTTAAAGGCTTTGAAGCCATTAAAGAAAAAGATATTGTTAAACAAAATGGATTCGATTCTTATAAAACGACAACTGACGATGCCATTATTAAAAATATTAATCAACGATTAGCCGTTCATAACATACACCTTACAAATGAAGATATAACACACTATAATCCTAAATGGAAATTAAGTAAAAAAGATGTTGGAGTGAGTTGGGTAAGATAATTATTGGTAGGTGTTACATCAACCAATAAACAAATAATAGAAAATAATAATTTAAACAAAATAAAAACGAAAGCGTATGAAAAAGATTTTACTCTTAATGTGTTTAACAACACTAATTTACAGTGCAAAAGCCCAGCAAACCTATTATTGGGTTGGAGGTGCTGCTACAAGTTCTATTAAAACAAATACAAATTGGAATACTGCTTTAAATGGAAGTGGTACAGTAAGAACAGTTAATGGCACTGATGATATTTTAATTTTTGATGGTACAAACATTGGAGGAACTGTAGGTACTACAGGAACTATCAATGCAACAGTTTCTTCAGATTCATCTTCGAAATTTATTTTTCAAAACAATGTAAATGTAATTTTTTCTAGACCTGCTGCTGGTGGTGGCACAGGTACACTTACATTAATTGGTGGCACAGGAGATGATCTTATTATTGGTGCAGGTTCTTCTGTAACACTCAGCGGTAGTGCTGCAGACGGCAATGTAGTACTAAATTTATTTGCAGGGGTAACAGCAAGTATTGATGGAAATTTAACATTAACAGGCACAGGAGTTCATCGATTAACCTCTCAAACCCAGTCTGGGGTGGTTTTTAAATCAACTGCTGTTTGTACCTTATCAACCACTCCAGCTTCTGCTGGTTATCCTTTTGGCAGTGCTACACAAGGCAAACACGAAGGCATTATTTTTCAAGCTGGTGCTAAATTAATAACTACTGGTACCTATAGCCCAATGGGTGGCACCTCAACTCACCAAGCAGCATTAATGCTTCCGTCTCGTTCGGCGTCAGGATATCGACATTGGCCAACGTCCCCGCGCCAAGCGCCTGCGCCGGAGCGGGATCCAGCATTGTTCGGGCGCCTTCCCTTCGCGCCAGCCGCAAGGCC
>JANYEB010000107.1 GCA_025363355.1 Chitinophagaceae bacterium
GTATTAATATAATTTTTTAATACTTTTATATAAATGTATTTTAGCAAAAAAAACACCATTTAAAACCCACTAACCAATAAATTCTGTGCAGCTTTTACCGAACATTTTTGATGTTTCGAGTAAGCCCTTGCAGCCACCAAATTCATCTCCTTAACATTATGTTCGTCTCCAATATAAACCGACAATAAATCGTGAATCGTATAAGCCTCAGGACACATCAAATCACTTGTCCACAACAAAGGGTTAGCTTTAGCTTGGTCAATATAACCAGTAAAATATTTCTTGCTTTTGCAAGCCAATATCACCACATCCCTTGTTCTGTTATCAGCATTCTTAAAAGCCTCAATAAGCCTAAAATCCATTAAGCCATCGTGTCCTATATATGCCAACAATTTAGCATTACCATTAATACCCAAAATATGGTTATCAATGCTCAAAGTATCTTTCAGTAGCCCAGCACTCGACTTTAAAAAATCAATCGTACACTCCTTAATGTTTTGCCCTTTATAAGCATCACAAATCAAATAAAATGGCTTACTCTTATTTTTAAAAACAAGCCTTTCCAGTTTAATATTATTGATAGCAGACCTTCTAATCAAAGTCCATTCCTTACTAGCTTTAAAGTAAGAACGAATCCCATAAGAACATCCCCAGTAAAGATTATTATTCAAATCGGCACCATTGCCAATAGCAGCAGGCACAGGAACAATACCCTGATATTTATTATCGCACAGAGCCACCAAAATATGAGCAGTTTTAATAGCTGTATCAAACTTCACTGCCTCAACTTTTGCTTCATTAACCAGCTTGCTATTGGCTTGTGTAGATTCTGATTTGTTGATGCAGGAAATGGATAAGACTAGTAAGACATATAACAAATGCTTCATCATTTTTTATCCGCGTTAGTAATCCATAAATAATTATTCTATCATTTCGAGGTTCTTGCAAAAAAACCTCATCAAAACTTTACCATCTCACAGTGATCAAAAAAGTTCATCGGTCAAATTCCCCTCTTTTGGAGGTGTGTATGAGTGGTTCATTTCGTCATTTCGAACGTAGTGAGAAATCTCACCACTACTTCAACATCTTCAATATTTTCTCCCTTGAAGTTTGTGTAATAATACTTCCCTTTTTAAAGCTCCAGATAATTAAAAACTTACCCTTAGCATAGTATTCCTCAGGATGCTCTTTACTAGGTTTATCTCCACCCCACAAAAGCGGTCCAAGAAATCCGTCACCCTTAAATCCATTCTCAAATTCAAAATACATTACACAGCCCTTGTCTTTTTTATTGTCAAAGTTTTGAATCCTTTTTGTTTTAAATTTTCCAATTAAAGCACCATATATCTCTGGGTTTTCATACAGTGTGCAGGCCTGAATAGAAATGCAATTATTATCTTTTGTTAAAGAATATTTTTCAGGAATTTCATTATTGGTTAATAACAAACTGTCAATAGTTTGTCCATTGGTTTTAACAATAAAAAAAAAGGCAAAAGCCAGCAGTGTAAATAAACGTTTCATAATAATTAAAGTTTTGGTTTATGTTTTTTAAAGGTTACAATATTATTGAAAAAAATGTAGAAATCTTTATTCAGCACAGAGACACAGCGGTCAAATTCCCCTCCCTTGGAGGGGCTAGGGGTGGTTTCTTCTTGCACACAAGGTTTTCATATCTCACGAAATTGTTTTTATTGCAAATTAGTTGTACTAAAACCTTAAAGAAGATATTACTTCTACTTGTCCTCTTTTCCTTTTTGTCTATTTGTCAACCAAACATCTACCGATTTTAAACCCACATTTACTACAAGTATAAAAGATGTAGCAATCAATGTTTCTACATAATATCCTGCTGCTGCCAAACATCCAATTGCTGAGCTACACCAAATGGTAACAGAAGTAGTGAGACCGTGAACACTTACCCCATCTTTAAAAACTACACCAGCACATAAAAATCCAATACCTGTAACAACCTGCCCAATGATTCTTGTTACATCACCAGTAGTTTGAGTAACAATAATTGATAACAATACATAAACAGCAGAACCAAGAGCCACCAAAGTAGTTGTTCTTAAACCTGCAGCTTTATGATGCCATTGACGTTCAAAGCCTATAGCCATTCCTGCAAGTATTGCCACTAAAACCCTTGTTGTAAATTCAAAATATGTCATAATGCTATTATTTATAAATGTCCACAAAAAACTCCTTCACTGAAACGCCCCTAAGTAACTCACTTTAGTTTGGCAAGGAGACGTTGCTTTGAAAAAATTAATTTTTATTTTTCTCTCTTTCAACTATCATTTTTTTTGATGGTATATTTAGTTTTTGTTCTATTTTCTGCAAATCCTTGTAATCAATTTTATGCATTCTGCAATGTTCAACAACTTTTATTTTCATTAGGTTTTCTGCTGTTTTTGAAAAATCATTATTTTCTATTCGTTTAACAATTTCATCTACTCTTAAATTTTTTGAATACCACATTCTAATACCTTGATTGACTATAAATGAAGATGGAGAATGAACTTTCTCATTAACAGATTGTGCTATATTTAGAAGATTTGTCGAACCTAATGAGTGTATTGCTTTCGAGATAAA
The DNA here is from genome assembly GCA_025363355.1 of Chitinophagaceae bacterium. GTDB lineage: Bacteria > Bacteroidota > Bacteroidia > Chitinophagales > Chitinophagaceae > CAIVPM01. Next base: position 2,593 of record JANYEB010000107.1, read on the forward strand.
ACCATGTAACACACCAAAATTCATATTCCAATATATGTCTCTTGCTAGTTTCTCAATTTTTTCAATTTTGACTTCTTTGCTTTCATCTTTCTTTTCATTAATAAAACTGTTTATACGTTCAGTAATTAATTCAATAATTTCTTTTTCGGCTTTTTCATCGTTAATAAGTTCTATAAAAGATCTTAGAATTCGCATATGAACATTAAAACCCTGTTCAAAAATGTATTCAAGTTTTTGTTTATCAAGACTGCCTGAACGATTTTTCATAATTGAACCTAATACTTCAACTGTTTTAATACTCAATCTTAAATTAGATGCAAACTCGTCAGCGATTTCATCAATGTTAGTTTTTTGTTCTACTTCTTCATTTTTTAAAGATTCTTCTTCTTCAGATTTTATTACCAACAGTTTTCTTCTTTCTTCATCTGAACTATGATTAAAAGAAGGCATTATTGCTTTGATAATTTTCTCTTGATGATTATCAAAAAAAGTTAATTCGTCTTTATTTAGAGTTGCTGGAGTATATTTTTCAAATAGAATTTCAGCATTTAATAGAAGCTCATCAAGAATAGCATTTGACTTTGTATGATGAGAAATAAATACTGTGATGTAAGCATTTTCATCCTTGTGCAAATTCGCAAGAATATTGTTAATTATATTTTTTTTCGAATCTAAATGCTCTGATAAATATTTAGCTACAAAAAAATAATATAAATAAGAGTAACAAAAATTGAATTGATTCAAAGTATCAAACTTGCAAATACTTACAATTGAAAGTGTCTGAATTATATCAACTATTGGAATCGGCACATTAAATTTCTCTTTATAATAATCTAAGAATTTTTCAAATTCTGTGTTATCAATACTGTTTCCATTATTTTCATAGATCCAGTTTGCAAGTTCAGTCAGGAAATTTGTGTAGATATCAATTTGGTCATTTTTTACCCCTTGTTTTCTAAGATACAAGTAAATCAAAGCTTGGTAACAATGCCCTTGAGAGGTAATCTCTGAGTCTAGAGGTTTCTGAGTTTCTTGTGCAGCTAACAATGATAAAATAAAAAAAGGAAATGATGGCATAATTCCCTTCCCAAAAACTATTCCTAATGAATTTTCAATTATTTCTGTTTTTTCATCAATGCTTTGTTGTAAGTGATTTGGATTAATTTGAATTTGTGTAGCTTCAGTTATTTGAATCCATTTTTTAATTAATTCGTTTCTTTCAACAGCGGTAAATTCTCTTATTTTGAACTTTTTGTAATCATTGATTAAATTTTGATTCTTTAAATTCAAACCAAAAATATCGTCTACTACTAAAACTTGTTTAGTATAGGCTTTAAATTGTTCTAAAAATTTTTCTTGATTTTTTGCATTGTGAAAATTGTCAATTATTGGGACGACCCTTTTTACATCAAGCGTACTTAAACTATCAGAATCGTATTGTTCAGAAAAAGCTTTTTCTAAAGTATTTAATGAAAACCCAACATACTTGTTTTCATCTTTTAGATAAATTGGTATATAGTTCAGTTGTCTATAAATTTGAAAAAGTTTTTTGCAAAGAGTTGTTTTACCAGCTTGATTTTCACCAGCTATAATTATTTTCCCAAATGATAAAATCTCAGAATTTAAATTCTCAGAATAATATTTGTGAGAAACTTCTTCGCCATCATATGTTTTTAATTTAGGGTAAACAAAAATATCATCTAAATAAAGAGTTTCTTTACTTGAATGTGATTTTGAAAGAACATCAGCATTATTCAAAAACGACATAAACTCGTTTTTTACTTTCAATGATTTGATTTGTGAAGTTGATTTACAAGCACTCTTAATCCAATTTACAGTGTCTAACCATCCCTCATTATGGTCCTGAAATGAAGTTATTGGTTTGCCGTCAGTTGGTGATGCAAGCAAAACACTTAATTCTTTGTGTTCGGTCCAAGCACAATGACTAAGTATAATTGGAATTACCTTTATTCCTTTTGCGTTTTTTAAGTTAAGTGCTGTATCTTTTTCAGATATACAAGCCTTTGAAGCCAAAAAATTGTCAGAAATCATTAAACAAATTATGTCTGCAGTTTCTAAATTATTGTCTATATCATTTTGAAACTCTTCTCCGGTTTCAATTTTTCTATCTATCCACTCTTTTATTAGACCATTATTTTTAAGGGGAGTAATATGATTGATAAATTTTGAAACTAATGTTTCGTCTTTATGACAATAGCTTATAAATAATTTTAACATATTTATTTTTATTTAGTTTTTCGTCGATATTGGTGTTCTTCACCAACATCACTTGCCATTATTTTGGGTATTTCCAAAATTATGTAGTTGCATTTGGTGAATGCTAAAAAAGTTTTCAACTTATATATCTAAGTTTTTCCATCGGCATCGAAAAATTGCGTTAAAAAAATCTTTAAATGCAGCATAATGTCAAATGTGTTCAGTGTTTTGCTCCCCTCTCCATTTGGAGAGGGGTTGGGGGTGAGGCTGAAATGCAAAGATTTTTAGCTATTTTTCTGCAGCCTTGATTTTTTTGTTACTTTTTGCATCAAGGCAAAAAGTAAAAGCAAAATTTTTCTCTAGTGGCTGATGTTCTCCCCAGCTATATTTGAGCGTTGTCGTTGACCTCAGAAAAATGGCGTTAAAAAAATCTTTAAATGCAGCGTAATGTCAAATGTGTTCAGCGTTTTGCTCCCCTCTCCATTTGGAGAGGGGCTGGGGGTGAGGCTTAAATGCAAATCCTAATTCAGACAATTTTTCTATAGCCTTAATTTTTTGC
>JANYEB010000138.1 GCA_025363355.1 Chitinophagaceae bacterium
CAAAATGCTGTTGATATTGCTTTAAAAAACTATCCAACTATTCAACAAGCAACTTTGCAAACACAACAACAACAAGCACTCACAGGCACAGCAACTATTTTAGACCCCTTTAACATCAACACAGGATTAGGGCAAATAAATAGTAAAGTGTTCGATTATAATGTGGGCGTTGCACAAGGCTTTAAATTACCAAATGCTTACAAGGCAGAGAAAAATTTGTTAAATCAAAATGTAACAGTGGCAAAGGCTTACGAGGCTGTTACTAAAAACGAATTAATAAAAAATGTTTCAATCGTTTATTACAATTGGCAACACAGTTGGCAGCAGTATAATTTGTTGTTGCAAACAGATAGCATTTTTGCTGACTATGAAACTTATGCCAATAAAAAATACCAAGTTGGCGAAAGCAATAAGTTAGAAAAAATAAATGCAACCCTGCAACGCAAAGACCTAAAAATACAAGTAGCACAAGCCAATACACAAGTATCTTTTTATTGGGCAGAGTTACAAAAGTGGATGCGTACAACCCAGCGATATCAAGCACCTTCATCACTTGCAGCATTGCCACAAATTAATTTAAGCGATACTACATTAATCAGTAAGCATCCTGTTTTATTGTTATTGCAACAACAGCTTATTGCAAAACAATTAACCATTAAAGCAGAACAAGCCAAAGCACAACCATCGTTTAACTTAGGTGTAAATGCACAAAGTTTAGATAAAGAAAAACAGTTTTATTATGGTAGCGTTGGCATCAATATTCCTTTGTTTAAAACAGGTATCAAGGCACGAACACAAGCAGCCACAATTGAAACACAAATTGTAAAAAAAGAATTAGATAAAACACAACAAGAAATTCTAACAACTTTTTTACAACAACAATTGCTGCAACAACAATTTGCCGAGCTGCTAAACTATTATAAAACAGAAGGGTTGCCAACGGCTGAAACCATTATCAATACTGCACAACGCAGCTACAAGGCAGGCGATATTGGCTACATCGAATACATACAAAATGTAAAAGATGCCATTAAAATTAAAACCGATTATGTAACGGCTTTAAGCAATTACAATCAAACCATTATCCAACTCAATTATTTATTAAACAAATAAAACATCAACAATGAAATTTATATATAGCATCATTTTCTTTTCATTCATTGCATTTGCATCTTGCAAAAGCAATTCAAAAGAAACAGCAAAAGCAGAAACAAAAACTGATAGCACAAAAAAAGAAGAACACCACGAGGAAACAGTAGAACTTACAGACGACCAAATAAAAGCAATTGATTTGCAAACAGGCAGCATCGAACAACGTAACTTAAAAACCACGTTAAAAGTAAATGGCAAATTAATGTTGCCACCACAAAACCAAGCACAGGTAAGCCTTTTAGTAGGTGGCTTAGTAAAAACAATCAATGTTACCGAAGGCGTTTTTGTAACACAAGGGCAAACATTAGCTACCATCGAAAACAACGATGTTATTCAGTTGCAACAAGATTATTTAGAAAATAAATCACAACTAAAATATCTTCAAGCAGAGTTTGCAAGACAAAAAGAATTACAAAAAGACAACATCAATGCTACTAAAACTTTGCAACAAGCCGAGAACGAATTAACCACAGCACAAGCAAAACAAAAAGGCTTAAAAGCAAAGTTGCAATTGCAAGGCATCAATGCCGATAATGTAAGCACCACCAACTTTACAAATCGTGTTACAGTAGTTGCCCCCATTAGTGGCTACATTCATCACATCAATTTATCAATGGGTAAATTTGCCGATGCGAATGCCGTTTTATTCGATATTGTGGACAATCGTTTTCTACATTTAGACCTCACAATTTTCGAGAAAGACATACATAAAATTGCCACAGGGCAAAGTGTAGTTTTTACCGATGCCAACAATAAAACACATACACACCCAGCCACAATTTTTGCACTCAATAAAGCATTCGAGGAAAACCAACAAGCCATTATAGCACACGCAAAAATTGATGAAAAAACAGAAACATTATTGCCAGGAATGTATGTTGAAGCAAGAATACAAATTGATAAAAATAAAACCAACAGCCTACCCACCGAAGCCATTGTAAACAATGGAGACGAACATTTTATTTACATTCAAACAAGCAAAAATCATTTTGCTCAAATAGCTGTAAACATTGGGGCAACCGATTTAGGGTTCACCGAAATTATACCCTTGCAAGAACTACCACCCAATGCAAAAGTGGTAATCAAAGGAGCATATTATTTACTATCACAACTCACAAAAGGAAGTGGAGAACACGATTAATTCAATCTTAAAACATTAATAATAAAAATGGCACATCAACATAAATACGACAAAAACGGAAAGCAACTTTGTTGCACACAACAAGAAAAAATTTACAACAAAGCAGGGGCATCTTCATTGTTGCACAAAGAACATAAACACGAAGACGACCACAACCACGAAGAAGGAGAAGAACACGACCATTCAAACAGCAATCAAACAACGCTGCAAATGTTCACACCTGCAATCATTAGTTTAGCTCTATTGCTTACTGCCATTGCATTTGATTATTATATAAAACCAACTTGGTTCACAGGTTGGGTTCGTATTGTTTGGTATGCAATAGCCTATATTCCAGTTGGCTTTCCAGTAATGAAAGAAGCCTATGAAAGCATCACAAAAGGCGAAATATTTTCAGAATTTCTATTAATGTGCATTGCAACTATTGGTGCATTTTCCATTGGCGAATATCCCGAAGGCGTGGCAGTAATGTTGTTCTATGCAATAGGTGAAGTATTCCAAACGTTAGCAGTAAAAAGAGCAAAGGCAAACATTAAAACCCTGCTCGACCAACGCCCAGACGAAGTAACCATTTTAGAAAACAATCAACCCAAAACAATTAAAGCAGCAGCAGCAAACATTGGCGATATTATACAACTAAAAGCAGGAGAAAAATTAGGCTTAGATGGAGAATTACTAACCGATACAGCATCTTTCAACACAGCAGCACTCACAGGCGAAAGCAAACCCGATACAAAAGCAAAAGGCGAAACCGTGTTAGCAGGAATGATAAACTTAAACACAGTGGCACAAGTAAAAATTACCACTGCATATACAGATAGCAAGTTGAGTAAAATTTTAGAATTAGTACAAAACGCCACAGCACAAAAAGCACCAACCGAATTATTCATTCGCAAGTTTGCAAAAATCTACACCCCTATTGTTGTCTTTCTTGCAATCGCAATTTGTGTAGTGCCAATGTTATTTATAGATAATTACATTTTCAAAGAATGGCTTTACAGGGCATTAGTTTTCTTGGTTATTTCTTGCCCTTGTGCCTTAGTTATTTCAATTCCATTAGGATATTTTGGAGGCATAGGAGCAGCAAGTAAAAACGGAATACTATTTAAAGGCAGCAATTTTTTAGACATCATTGCAAACATTCAAAATGTAGTGATGGACAAAACAGGCACTATGACACAAGGCGTTTTTAAAGTGCAAGAAGTGGTTATAGATGCAGCCTTTAATAAAGATGAAATCCTACAAATGGTAAATGTTTTAGAAAGCCAAAGCACACACCCAGTTGCAACAGCCATTCACGAATATGTAGGAAATATAAATACAGAAATAAAGCTAACTAATGTAGAAGAAACGGCAGGTCAAGGGCTAAAAGCAACAGTAAATGGCAAAGAATTATTGGTAGGCAATTTCAAGTTAATGGATAAGTTCAACATCACTCACAACATAGAACATTCAACCATTGTTTACACCCTAATTGCCATTGCTTACGACAAAAAATTTGTAGGTTATTTAACCATTGCCGACACTATAAAAGAAGATGCACAAGAAGCAGTTAATAAACTAAAAGCATTAGGCGTAACCACCACAATGTTAAGTGGCGATAAAAGCAGCGTAGTAAAATTTGTTGCCGATAAATTAGGAATAATAAACGCCTTTGGCGATTTATTGCCCGAGGATAAAGTAAACAAAGTAAAAGAACTAAAAGACAAAAAGCTAACTGTTGCTTTCGTTGGCGATGGTGTAAACGATGCACCAGTTGTAGCACTTAGCAATGTAGGTATTGCAATGGGTGGTTTAGGCAGCGATGCAACAATAGAAACAGCCGATGTAGTAATACAAGACGATAAGCCAAGTAAAATAGCAATGGCAATCAACATAGGTAAGCAAACCAAAAGAATTGTTTGGCAAAACATCACACTTGCCTTTGCAGTAAAAGCCATCGTTTTAACATTAGGAGCAAGTGGTTTAGCAACAATGTGGGAAGCCGTTTTTGCCGATGTTGGTGTAGCATTATTAGCCATCCTAAACGCAGTAAGAATACAACGAATGAAGTTTTAGCCTTATAAAGCAATAGCCAAGACAGAAATCTTACAAATCTTTTCCTTAATTAAATAACATTTAGCAACATTTTAAAAATAACTTTTGCATTGTGAAAATTCTTTCACATCAAAAAAAATTAAACAAAATGGACAAATCTAAATGTATTGACCCTTGCTTAGCCTGTGTCATTACTTGCGAAAAATGTGTTACCGATTGCATTCAACACGGACACCAACAATGTATTCAATTGTGTCGTGATTGTGCCGACATCTGTGCTTTATGTGCGAGATTATGTGCAAGAAACTCTGCTTATGCTGCTGAACTTTGTGCCTTATGTGCCAAAATTTGTAAAGCCTGTGCAGAAGAATGTAGTAAACACACCGACCACCACGAAAGCTGCAAAGCTTGTGCAGAGGCTTGTAATACTTGTGCAGCAGCTTGTGCATAATTTAAACGATTGCTTCCAAGTGTAGCGTTCAAATAAAACGCTGCACAAACGGAGTATAATAATTAACTTCTTAAAAAAATACAATGAAAAAATTAATAATTGCCATACTTGCTATTGCAGGTACCCTTTCACTAACACATTGCACAACTGCAAATGCTGATAACATAACAAGCAATGCTGATACACGAGGAAAAGTTATTTCTCAATTAATGAATAACGATGCTTATATGAATGAAGTAATGGACTCAATGAAAACAAAACATCCACACACAATGGATATGAGTGGCGATAATATGATGGATAAAATGATGGATATGTGCAAAGCAGATTCAGCAATGTGTAAAAAAATGATGGGCAAAACAATGGATATGTGCAACAACGATACAGCCAAATGCAAAATGATGATGAATGAAATGCACCCACATCACAACGTTATGAAGGCTTTGAAAGGAATGTGTGATATGAAAGGAATGAAAATGTAATCACTAACATAAAATATTGAAGCAACTAACAACTGCTTCAATATTTTAACTTATACAAAGGCAAGTACCATATAAATTTGCACCAAGTGAAAAAATTAGTAGCCATATTCTTTCTTACCATTTACAGTCTTACAACTGTTGGTACTACTATACATTCTCATTATTGTATGGGCGAGTATATGGGTTCAAGCCTTTACCATTCCAAAGACAATAAATGTGAAAAGTGTGGAATGACAAAAGCTAAGTCCAAAGGCTGCTGCAAAGACGAACATAAATTTGTTTCACTCAAAAGAGAACACAACCAAACAAAAGCATCTGTTGAAGTTCCAAACTTCTTTAATCAAACACTTTTACCTACCTACATTACTTATAATATTGTTGCAGTTACATATCCTACCACTACTGTAAAAACAATCATTCATCCACCACCTTTAATACACAAACAAAGGCTGCACATTCTTAACTGCGTTTATTTAATTTGATTTAGTTTAATAGTTTCTCACTATGCTTCACAAGCGTAACTTTTTGTTATGCTTATTATTTTTTATTAAACAAATCAAATTAAAATGAAAAAAATAATTTTCGTGGCTGTTGCCACTATTTCAATATTGTCTGCTTGTAAAAAAGATGAAGCAATGACAATGGAAAAAAATATTAATTACCCTGCTGCTTATGTGGTTAATGGAGAAAGTAGCACCATTTCAGTAATCAATTTAAACACCAATACAGTTACCGACAGTTTCGAGTTAATGAATGGTAGCAATATGATAATGTACCCACACCACGTTTACCATCATCAAAATTCAACAATGCACCATTTAGCTGTTGGCGTTCCCGGTATGGATTTAAGTGCAGGACATACAGGAGGAATGGCAGGAATGAAAGGAGCAGTTTTAATTATTGATGCTGTAAAAGGCACAATCACAAAAAACATCGAACTGCCAATGATGAACCATAATGCAGTTTATTCCCCCAATGGCACAGAAATTTGGACAACTCAAATGCACGATGATGGAATGGCTTTAATTTTCGATGCCACAACTTACGCCTTAAAAGATAGTGTAATGGCAGGGATGGAATCTGCCGAAATTACTTTTAGTGCAGATGGCTCAAAAGCCTATGTGTGCAATGGTGGTAGCAATAATGTTACAGTTATCAACCCAACTACTAAAGCAGTTATTGCAACAATAAATGTTGGTGGAAATCCAGTTGGAGCTTGGCAATCTTCTATAGGCAAAATGTTTGTAGATAACGAAAGCACAGGTACTATTTCTGTCATTGATGTTGCTGCTAATACAAATGTTGCAACAATTAATTTAGGTTTTAAACCTGGATATGCTGCCTACAATTCAAGTGTTAATGAATTATGGGTAAGCGATGCAACCAATGGTAAAGTAGTTTACTATAAAGATATGGGAGGCAATACTTGGATGAAACACGGCGAGTTTATTTCAGGCACAGATGCACACGCCATCACATTTACAAACGATGGTGCAATGGCTTACGTTACCAATCAAGGTGCAAATACAGTTTCACTTTTTAAAGTTTCTAACCACACAAAATTAAAAGACATAGTAGTTGGCAAAAAACCAAACGGAATTGTTCTTAAATATTAATTACTCAATAAAATTTATTAAAATGAAAAAAATAACATCAATGCTTTTAATAGCATTATTCACATTCGCGGCTTGTCAAGCACAAATCAAAAACCCTAAAACAGAAACAGTAAAAGTTTGGGGCAACTGCGATATGTGTAAAGCCACAATCGAAAAAGCAGCCAACAAAAAAGGCACAGCAAAAGCAGTTTGGAACGATGAAACCAAACAAGCAACTATCACTTACAATACAAAAACAACAACACTAAACGAAGTATTAAAAAGAATTGCATTAGCAGGGTACGACAATGCAGTTTTTGCAGCACCCGATGCAGCATACAACAATTTACACGGTTGTTGCCAATACGATAGACCCGACAAAAAAGAAATAAAAGCACCACCAACAACAGCAGCTACAACTACTACCGAAACACAAGTAAAAAAAGAAGATACAAAACCAAGTAGTTTACAAACTGTTTACGATGCCTATTTCGATTTAAAAGATGCTTTAATAAAAAGCGATGCAACCATTGCAGCCACCAAAGCAGCAACATTGTTAAAAGCAATTAATGCCATAAAAATGGAAATTTTAGGCGATAATCACGTTGCATATATGAAAGTAGAAAGCGAATTGAAACTACACGCCCAGCATATTAGTGAAAGCAAAGACATTGCACACCAAAGAGACCATTTCTCTTCCTTATCAACAGCAATCTATCAGCTACTAAAAACAGCAAAAGCAAACACAACAATTTACTACGACCATTGCCCAATGTATAACGATGGAAAGGGTGCAAATTGGTTAAGTAAAGATGCTGCAATCAAAAACCCTTACTATGGTTCTATGATGTTAAGCTGTGGTAAAGTGCAAGAAACAATTAAACAATAAATAATGAAACTATACATCAAAAATATGGTGTGTGGTCGTTGCATAATGGTAGTTAAGTCTAAGTTAGAAAAACTTGGACTTAACCCATTATCAATGCAATTGGGCGAAGTAGAAATAAAAGAAAGCATTACAAAAACTCAAAAAGAAATTTTAGCAAAACAGTTGCATTCATTGGGTTTCGAGTTAATAGACGATAAAAAAAGTAAAACAATAGAGAAGATAAAAAACTTAATTGTTGAGTTAGTTCATTACAAAAACAACGAACTGCAAACAAATTTATCTGGCTATCTTTCTTCACAATTACTTCAAGACTATAACGCATTAAGCAATCTTTTTTCAGAGGTGGAAGGCACAACCATTGAGCAATATTTTATAGCACAAAAAATAGAAAAAGTAAAAGAACTGTTGATGTATAATGAACTTAGTTTAAGCGAAATCGCTTTTCAATTAAATTATAGTAGCGTAGCATATTTAAGCAACCAGTTTAAAAAAGTAACAGGCTTTACACCAACATATTTTAAGCAGCTAAAAGATAAAAAACGTAAACAAATTGAAGCCTTGTAAATGTTACAAATCATTCCCAAAATAACGCAATAGCTAAGGTTTTAAACTGTTGCAGTTTTGTGTTTCAAAAAATAAATAAACAAATGACACACACTTATCAATTAACAGGAATGACTTGCGGCAGTTGCGAAGCCAAAGTAAAAAGCAGTTTACTAATGTTGCCAAACGTAACAGCAGTCGAGGTTTCAAAAACAGATAATACAGCTACAATAACAATGGATAAACATATTGCAGTAGTAGATTTTCAAAAAGCAATAGGAGGAGCAGCAAGTAAATATCAAATTGCAGCAACAACACATAACGAAATTGTAGAGCAAACAAAATCTTGGATAGAAACATATAAACCCATTTTACTAATCTTCTTTTACATCAGTTTAATAAGTAGTTTAATTAGTTTCTATACAAACAATAATGGGCTAATGGGTTTTATGCAATACTTTATGGCAGGCTTCTTTTTAGTGTTTTCTTTTTTCAAAATGCTTAATCTAAAAGGCTTTGCAGTAAGCTATATTATGTACGATGTTGTTGCAAAACAAATTCCAGTTTGGGCTTATTTATATGCTTTTATCGAGTTGGCTTTGGGCATTGCTTATACCATTAACTACAATCCTTTTATCACAAATATTATTACACTTGTTGTAATGAGTATTAGCATTATTGGGGTGCTTAAAAGTGTTCTCAATAAACAAAAAATTCAATGTGCTTGTTTGGGTGCCGTTTTCAATTTGCCAATGAGTACAGTAACAATTATAGAAGATGCTTTAATGATTGCAATGAGTGCAGTAATGCTTTTTACACTAAACACATAAAATGAAATTCTTAAAATGGATATACAAAACTTTCTTTCAAAAAAAGTGCTGCCAATAGCAACACTACTATTAATATTTATAAACAACTCACAGGCTCAAAAAACAGTTCACTACGATTTATATGTTAAAGACACGACTGTAAATTTCACAGGAAAACTAAAAAGAGCTATTGCAGTAAATGGGCTAATCCCTATGCCTACACTCACTTTCACAGAGGGCGATACTGCCGAAATTGTAGTGCATAACGAACTAAACGAAACAACATCTTTACATTGGCACGGCTTAATGTTGCCCAATAAAGAAGATGGAGTACCCAACCTTACACAAATGCCAATAGAGCCACACACCACACATACTTATCGTTTCCCCATCATTCAAAATGGCACACATTGGTATCATTCACACAGTGGGCTACAAGAACAAATAGGAATGTATGGCAGCTTTATAATGCTCAAAAAAACCGATGACAAAACATTTAGAAAAGGCATAGACGATTTACCCACCTATCCAATCGTTTTAAGCGAATGGACAGACTATAAACCAGAAAACATACACCGAATGTTGCACAACGCAACTGATTGGTTTGCTATAAAAAAAGGAACAACCCAATCTTATGCCGAAGCCATCAAACAAGGACACTTTAAAACCAAGCTAAAAAACGAATGGAAACGAATGACAGCAATGGATGTAAGCGATGTCTATTACGATAAAATTTTATTAAATGGCAAAAACGAAAACACAGCCAACGATTTCAATAATATAGCCCACGATTTTAATCGTGGGAACAAAGTTCGTTTACGCATTGCCAATGGTGGAGCATCCTCATATTTTTGGCTAACCTATGCAGGTGGCAAAATCACAGTAGTTGCCAACGATGGAAACGATGTTGAGCCTGTAGAAGTAGATAGACTATTAATTGCAGTCAGCGAAACCTACGATGTTATTGTAAATATTCCCAACGATAACAAGGCTCACGAATTTTTAGCAACAACAGAAGACAGGTTATATTCAGCATCACTCTATCTCGGCAATGGTCGCATACA
>JANYEB010000140.1 GCA_025363355.1 Chitinophagaceae bacterium
GGTGCAACTGTTACAACTACTGTTGATGATGATACACAACCATTAGTTGCTGCTATACTGTAGCTAATCGTTGCTGTGCCTGCTGCATTTGCAGTTACACTACCTGCTTGACTACTTCCAGTTACACTGGCAACTGTTGCATTACTACTGCTCCAAGTTCCATAAGGTGTTATATTAAAATATGGTGTAGTTTTTCCTACAGTACATAAAGATGCTGTTGTAACGTTTGATACTCCATTTGAAATTGGACCAACTGATGGGCTTAATTTTACTGTTAATTGTATAGCATTACTTGTAGCTGTGGCTATTGTTTGACAAGCATTATTTGCTGTTAATACACAAGTAATAATATCCCCATTTGATAATGTATTTGGTAAAAAACTAATTGATGAACCACTACCTGCAGCTACTCCATTTTTATTCCATTGATAATTGGGTGATGAACCGCCATTTACTGCTACTGCTGTAAAACTTGTGTTACTGCCACTACATATTGTGTTACTAGCTGTAGATATTGATATACTCGGTGTAACAGTTCCACCAACTGTTAATGTTAAACTATTACTTGTTGCAGTTGCAGTTGCAGTTGTTTGGCAAATATTGTTTGCAGTTAAAACACAAGTAATCACATCGCCATTTGCAACGTCGGCAGTAGTTAAATTTAAAGTTGCATTAGTAGCACCAGAAATATTATTACCATTCTTTTTCCATTGATAAGCAGGAGCAGCACCACCATTTGTTGGGGTAGCAGTGAATGTTCCACTAGTGCCTGTACAGAAAGTAACAGTTGTACTATTAATAGAAACGCTTGGTGTAACAGTTGTAGCAACTGTTACAGTTAAACTATTGCTATTGGCAGTTGCAGTTGTTTGGCAAATATTATTGGCAGTTAAAACACAAGTAATAACATCACTGTTGGCAACATCAGTATTTGCTAAAACCAATGTTGCATTGGTTGCACCAGAAATATTAGTGCCATTCTTTTTCCATTGATAAGATGGCGAAGAACCACCATTTGTAGGTGTGGCTGTGTATGTGTTTGATGTGCCTGTGCAGAATAAAGTGGTACCACTAATTGAAACAATTGGTGCTAATAATGATGCACAATTACCTAAAATAAAATCTCCAAAAGTGGTTACACTGCTTACTGTATTTGAATTAGAGCCAGCAGCTGTTGCAGCTATTGACCAGCCTGATGAATATTTTGCAGCAATTAAGCTTGCAGCAGTTACAGTACCAATTGTGTCTGCAGATACATAATTAAATGTCGCATTATAATTGTTATAAGCTAAAGTATTTACATTAGTAAGTGTCCAGTATCTATTTATATAGTTGGTATTTCTTAATGGAATAGTAGCATAATTTGCTTGTGCCGATGCAGGACTAACAGATTTAACAGAAATATCACCAGCAGTTGTAACACTTGCAAAAGTTACTGAAACTGGAGCATAAATTAATGAATCTCCCACTTCAAAAGTTCTTGAAACGTTAGTTCCTATTGCCACATTTTTTGCCAAAGTACCAAACACCCAACCAGTTGTTCTGCTAATAGTACCAGTAGAAGTTAAGTTGACAGTACTAGTGCTTGTTCTTAAAACTTTACTTGTTAAATCTAAATTTCCAGATATAGTTGGCGAACCAGATAAGCTGTAACCACTACCTGCTAATTCTATATTGGTTAATGAAGCACCCGAAATTGTAAATGGAGGAACTGGATTTGTACCAGTTAAAACTATTTTACCAGTACCAACAAAAATACCAGTACTGCCACCACTAACACTACCCCTAACAGTGTCTATAAAAGAGCCACTATTTAATGTGCCAGCAGTTAAGAAAAGGTTTCTGTTTAATCTTATATTATTTCCTAAAGCTACGCTGCCATTACTTCCAGTTTTATTAACTGTTAAGTTATTTAAAAATTGACTTCCACTTGTTAAATTCAAAGTTCCTGCACTACCAGATGTGCTACCCTGAAAAACAATGCTAGCACTATCGTGTCCTGTGATTGTTCCTGAACCAGAAATGTTACCATTGATAGTAAAGTTTAAAGTTGTTGTTGGGGCTAAAGTTATAATTCCATTATTTACAAGATTTGTGGTAGGTCTTGATGAAACAATAGAATAATTTGTGCCAGAAGCAATTGTTAACGTACCCCAAGATCCTGGGCTTGGATTTGTGTATTCTCCAGCTGCTGTTGAATTTGCACCAGTGTTTATAGTTAAATTCACTACATCTGTTGCTGATGTTCCAACTCCTAGAATACCACCACTAAAACTTATTTGAGATCCAGTATTACCGGTACGAACAATGTTTGAATTGTTTGCCATTATTAAAGTATTGCCTGTATTAATACCAAACGATCCTCCATTTAATGTCAATGTTCCTGTTAATGTTCTTGTGATACCAGCACTTGCAGTAAATGAAAGTGTGTTAGCTGTAACTGTAACATTGGTTGGGCCATTAGTAGCTGGCCACTCTAAACTTGTTGCAGTTAATGGAATACTTGATGTGCCATTTAAAACTAAGGTTGCACCAGGGCCGTATGCCAATGCACTACCACCAGTGCTTGCTAAAATACAACTACTGGCTGTGCTGCCAAGTGTAAATGTTCCTGCAACATTTATTGTAACACCACTTGGAATTGTTTTATTGCTGGTACTTTTTATAGTTAAGTTATTGTAATTAGTGAAATCAACTGATGCATTTGGCGAAACATCTGTGCTAGCACCTTTTGCTAACAAAGTTTGTGCTCCAGCTTTATTGTAAACAACATTACCATTATTTACGATTGTTTTAACATCAATTGTTGGTGTACCACCAGTTAGCTCTAAAGTACCACCAGCCTCAATAGTAAGTGTACCAAAGGTTGAAGTTGATGTTCTACTTAATGCTTGTGTTGTACCTGAAACACCTGAAGAAAATGTTGCACCATTTTTAATAGTAACTGTTCCTGTTCCTGCTGAACCTGCACCAGGTGTTGTTCTTGTAGTAGCTACGACTGTACCAGAAGTAAAAGTTAAACTTCTGCCACCAAAAACAGTAAGCAAACTATCAACAGCACCAGCATTTAATGCAAAATTTACATCCACAGGAAAAGTAATACTATTGGCTGTCCATTGACCAGAGGTAGTGATATTTCTTGTGCCACCAATAAATTTCAAACTACCAACACCAGTATTTGTAGTACACATAGTACTATTAACACAACTAGAATTAAACTGACTTGCTGTTGCTAAATTACCATCAGTTGAGCCAGTTGAAGCGTTACTTGCAGGTGTAATTGATCCTGTAGTAGTGCCACTTGTTGTTGAGCTAATGTTGGCATTTGTAAGTGCATAGCTAATAGTTGTAGCAGTTGTTGAAGTAATAGTAAATGTTCCATTTAATACTGTATTAGTAACAATGCCATTTACAACAATTGATTGCCCAACAGTTAAATTATGAGATGCCACAGTCAAAGTAGCAACATTGCTTGTTAAAGCAACATTTGTAATTTGGTAAGAATTAAACGAGCGAATTTTTCCACTAACCTGCAAAGTGTTATTACCAATTGCTAAAACACCAGTAGATTGTAAATGTAAATTATTACAATCAGCAGTTGCAATATCTACTGTAATGCTATGTCCAGCTTGAACATAAACGCTGTTCGTAGCAGTTGGAGCTGTTATAGCTGTTGTCCAATTGCCACTGCCATCTCTAACTTGCCAGCTTGCAGCAGTGCTCCAATTGCCAGATGTAACTGCCGATCTATAATCGCCAGATACTGGTGTTTGTGCTGCTGTTTTTTGTGTAATGAATGCTAATAGCACAAGAAAACACATTTTCATAATCGTTTTCATAATCGTTTTTTTGTTTTAATTAAAGAATAAATACTAGTTTTTAATAAAAGGGAGGTTTTCAGTAGTTCCAGATATTGATACAATTTTTAGAACCCACATTCCTTTAGCAAGGTTTTGTATATTAATTGTTTCAACTTGATTGTTTGTGTTTTGTTGATAAGCTATTTTACCCATTATATCAATAATTTGGATAGTAGCACCTTTGCTTATACCTGTTACAACTATTTCTTTTTGTGCAGGATTTGGATATATACTAAAATTTAATTTTGTTTGAATTGCAACTTTAAGTAGTTGACTATATTGAGTTTTACCATTTTTATCAACGATTGCAATTCTATAAAAATAATTTCCAGTTAAAGTGTTTGCATCTATAAAATGATACTTACTTTCTTTGTTATTATTTAATGCTGATTTAGTACCAACTGCTACAAAATTTCTCGCATCAATACTTCTTTCAATAATATATTTTTCAATATTTATTTCGTTTAAGGCTGTCCAAGAAATGTTTACAGCATTATCATCTATGGCTGCATTTAAGTTAACTAATTTAACAGGCAATATATCTGCTAATTTACCTACAGCAAAAGCAGTAAATACACTAAAAGTATCTTTAGCAAAATTGGCTGTATTATCGGCAACGATTGCAGTTGACACGCCCCAAGCAGCCCCAGTATATCTGGAAATTCCAATTTGATTGTTTGGATAATTTGAAAAATCGCTTCCTTCTAAATTATTATTCCAATACAAATTCAATTCACTAACGCCTGTTCCTTTAGTTCTATTAATTAACCATACAGCATTTACTATACTTGTTTTTTGAGCACTTGAAAATGAAGTACCAGTTGGCGTTGCATCATTTGTTACTCCTTGAAATACACTCACACTAAAGTTAGAAAAATCGGTTGGAGCTATTTTTACTGGTAGATAATCTGTGGCAGTGCCCACTGGAAAAGCTTTTATGGTGTTGAATGTGTCTATTCTTAATACACCAACATTATTGCCACTAGTTGCAGTAACAATGTATTTTGAATTATTGAAAGTAGAGCCTACTATATCATTGCCAGAAAATACTCTTACAGTATCTGTTGCTCTAATTGTAAACTTGCCAGAATTCAGTGTAAGTGTGTTGTTCACTCTAGTATTGTAGTTGGTTGTGGCTGCTGCATTTATAGTTAAATTTCCTACAATCATTGCTGTGGTAGCTATAGAGTTAATGCCTACTGGATGCATTGTTGCAGCATTAATAACATAATTTGTTCCAGAGCCAAACGATTTTAAACCAACAACAGTTATACAGCCAGTTAAACTATCAAATCCATTAGGATTAGCTGTTGTTAAAGTTGCTGCTGTGCTGGAAAATCTAATAGAATCGCCTGTAGAATTTGTAATTAAAGGTTTTGATAAATAAACCAATCCATTAGAGCTAGAAAAACCAACAACATTTGTATTTGGTGCAATACCAGTGCCACTTACTGTTAATCCTGTATTACCAGATAATGTTCCAGTAGGAACACCAGTTATTTGATAAGAACCAGCGATAATATTACCAGTTGTTGTAACTGCTGTACCATTAACCCTGCTAATGAAAGTGGCTGTGCCAGAAATAACGCTTGCAGCACCAAAATTTATTTTCCCAACAATATTTGTAGTTGTATTTACAACAATACTTTTAGCAAGTGTAACATCACTATTATCGCAAATTACAAAAGTTGATGTAATAATAGAACCTGCACCAGATATGGTTTGTGGTATATTGCCACCCATCACTAAACCATTTGTACTGCCTGTAGGCGTGGTATAAATTCCATCAACAGTAAGGTTGCCCAAAATTGGTGTTTGCCCACTAGTATGTGTTATAAAGCTGCATCCATTGTCTATTGTTAAATTTTCTACTTTAATTGGTACGCCATCAGATGTAAAAATTGCACTATTCTGAAT
>JANYEB010000202.1 GCA_025363355.1 Chitinophagaceae bacterium
AGTAACAGTTTTGGGTACACCTTATGGCTCTTTAATTGCTGCAAATAATAATAAATTGTATGCTTTTAGAGAAGGAACAGACCCTGAAGCGTTACAATTTGGAGGAACATTTTCAACTGCCATTAATTTAAGTAGCACTACAATAGATCCTATGCCAAGTTTATCAAGTTCTATCAATTGGCGAGCATTTAATGTTTACAGCGATGGAACTGTGTTTGTTGGTGGTAATGATAATACTGGTAAACAAATAGCCACAGCAACATCATTCAATACTGCTTACACAACAATATCAACAGGCATTGCAGGTGTTGCTGGTTCAAACATAGATTTTAGACCAACAAGTGCAGGTAATTGCTATGTTTATTTTGGTTCAGCTTATAGTAATAACAAAGGAGCATCTGGCAGTTGGTTCAACTTTGGTAATACTAGTTTTGAAACGCATCCAAATGATGGTACTGTTTTATTTGCACGAGAAAATTCTATAACTGGTGGGGTTGTTATTTTAACTACAGACCAAGGTTTAGGCATTACAAAAAATAGTGGTTCTGTTATCACAGAAATTGATAATGGAATTAACGCTGTTCAGGTAAATGATTTTGATATGGAAGCATCAAAAAATGTGGGTTGGTTGGCAAGCAAAACAGGTATCAGGTATGTAACCAATTATAATACTACTGCTAAAAGCTGGAGTAATGCTATTTATCCAAACAATGACGGCTCTCCATATTATTCAACAGAAATGGTTGATGCAGATACAGTTTATGTTGGTAATTCAAGGGTATATAAAACTATGAATAGAGGTGTAAGTTGGACACAGGTTTTTACAGCTGAAAATGCACCATATAATTATTCAAACTTTAGTCCAAGAATTACAACCCTTGCAGTTGGTGGTAACACAAATCAAATAGTAATGGCAGGATATAAACTGTATAATGGTGGCAGGGGTGGGGTTTTCTATTCTTTAAATAATGGCAGTACTTGGCAGCAACTTTTAATTAATGCAAGTACTGTTGGACAAGATGTGAATGTGAACGATATTGAAATGACAATTGACAGTGGTAAAGTTGTGGCATACATTGGCGTTGATTATGATAACTCAACATCACCCATTATTAAAGGAATGTATAAAGCACAATGGAATGGAACAAGTTGGAGTGTTAGTTCTGAACCAATTTATAGTGCGTCTTCTTCACTAATTTCTGTTAATGATATTCATATTGTAAGTAAGGATACCATTGTTGCTGCTGGTGCATTTTATAACCCTACACTACATCACGAATATCCAATTTATTTTGCAATCAGTAGAACTGTAAAAAATAGCTGGACTAGCAGTATTGTAGATACAAGTAGAGTAGGAGGTTATAATGCAGTATCCTGGAGTGTCGATACTATTTTCTATTCCTATAGCAATAAAATTTATTGGGATGTATTAAAGTTTCATTCAACCTATACATCTCGTAAAGGAGAAGCACTATATTATAGTGTGCCTGTTGGAACAGAAATTAATGTGTTGTTTTATGATGAATTATTAGCAGGTACAGAAACAGATATTCGTTCAGTTCGTGGTGCAACAACAGTTAAAACAAATACCACTTTAGCAACTAATAAAAGAGGTTGCACCAATACTATTATTAGTGGAGGAAGCCCAGCAGGTGGTGTATATTATTTAGTTGATACAGCTGCTGACGGCTACACCAGAGAAGTAAATGGAGAATACAATGTGTTGTTTGCAACAAATGGTGTTTTAACTGGCGAAAGCTCATCATCTTTTGTAAGCTATACAGATT
Organism: Chitinophagaceae bacterium; assembly: GCA_025363355.1. Lineage (GTDB taxonomy): Bacteria > Bacteroidota > Bacteroidia > Chitinophagales > Chitinophagaceae > CAIVPM01. The sequence goes on from JANYEB010000202.1 coordinate 1,788, forward strand.
TGAATGCTGCTTTTTCTACCTTAACATTAAGTGCTTTCAATGTAATTACAACTTATCCAAGTTCAACAGGTAGTTATATAATTGCTTATGCCGATGCAAGTTTATCTGCATCATCAGATACTAATGTTACTAGTGTTTCATCAAGTTCAAGCGTTGGTGTAATCACTGGCACCAATTATAGTTGTGGTCCAATGAATGCAACATCAAATTTATATAACACAACTGCTGGTGGTACTTGGAGCAGTAGCAGCACAAACATTGCTACTATTAATAATGCAGGAAAACTTACAGTTACAGGTTTAGGTACTACCGTTATAAATTATGTAGTTAGTAATTCAAATGGTTGCACAAGTACTGCTACAACAAATTTTACAGTAAGTGGTGTGCCAAATATTCAACCAACAACAGGCAATAACAGGGTTTGTGTGGGCTCATTTATTCAATTAAATAACAATACTTATTTACCTTTAAATACAACCGCAAGTTGGTCAAGCATTGCAAGCAGTTATGCAACTGTTACCAATAATGGATTAGTTAAAGGTACCAATGCAGGCAATGCAGCTATTAAATACACTGTTACAAATCAGTATGGTTGCAGTAATTTTAATATGTTCAATATTATAGTAAATGCAATTCCAACTGTTCCAACGATAACTTATGTACCTGGCACACCAAATCCTCAAATAGGTGCACCAACTGGCAACTTTTGTGTTGGTAGAACTTTTGCTGTGATGGGTTCACCAAGTGGTGGTGTATGGACAGCAACAGGAGCTGCAACTATTTCTAATGCCGGTTTTGTAACCATTGACGCAGTGGGAGCTGGAAGCATTAAATACAACTACACCAACCCCAATGGTTGCAGCAATAGCAGAACAATGAGTGGTAATGGTTATACTTGTGCTGCACGTGGCGTAGCCACAAACGAGAAACTAGAAACAACAAACGCGTTCTCTATGTATCCCAATCCTGCACGTTCAGTTATTAGTTTAAATGTTGAAACGTTAATTGGTACAGGAAGTATTGTAGTTACTGATTTATATGGTAAACAAGTAAAAACCCAATTATTAAGTATGGGAATAAACACAGTAGATATTGCTAATTTAAGTAAAGGATTTTACTTGGTAAGTATCATTACAAGTGAAGGAAAAACAACTAAGAAGTTGGTGGTGGAATAAAGCCTCAACCCAACCCTCTCCAAAAGGAGAGGGAGAGAAAAGACCTCCAAAGTGTAAAAACTTTGGAGGTCTTTCTTTTGTTACAACCATTATTTCAAACTTGCTAAATCAATTACAAAACGATAACGAACGTCGCTTTTTAACATCCTTTCATAAGCTTCGTTTATGTAACTCATATCAATCACTTCTACTTCTGATACAATATTATGCTCGGCACAAAAATCAAGCATTTCTTGTGTTTCAGCAATGCCTCCAATTAAAGAACCTATAATGCTTCTTCTTTTCATAATTAAAGGAAATGCATGAATTGGTGTTGGTGCAGGTGGTACACCAACAATAATCATCGTGCCATTAACACGTAATAAATTCAAATAAGTATTATAGTCGTGCTGGGCAGAAACTGTGTTTAAAATATAATCGAAAGAGCTTGCTAAGGTATTCATAGTTGCCTCGTCGCTTGTTAATGCAAAATGATGAGCACCCAATTTTAAAGCATCTTCTTTTTTGCTTAGAGATGAACTTAGCATTGTAACTTCTGCACCAAATGCAACAGCAAACTTAACAGCCATATGTCCTAAACCACCAAGTCCTAAAACAGCTACTTTATCTCCTTTTTTAACGCCAACATATCTTAAAGGAGAATAAGTAGTAATACCTGCACATAGGAGAGGAGCAACACCAGCAAGTGGCAATTTATCAGATACTTTTAAAGTATATTTTTCATCAACAACAATTTGTGTTGAGTAGCCACCATAAGTAATCTTACCATCTTTATCTAGTCCATTATAAGTGCCAACCATTCCTGTATCGCAAAATTGCTCTAATCCTTGTTCGCAACTTGGGCAGGTTCTACAAGAATCTACCAAGCAACCTACACCTGCTAAATCTCCAACTTTAAAGTTTTTAACGTGATTACCAACTGCTGTTACACGACCAACGATTTCGTGTCCTGGAACCATTGGGTAAATTGAATTGCCCCACTCTCCACGAACTTGATGAATATCTGAGTGGCAAACGCCACAATACAAAATTTCAATTTGCACATCGTGTGGGCGAACTTCTCTTCTTTCGAAATTAAATGGTGCTAATGGCAATGTTGCCTCTTGCACTGCGTATCCTTTTGTTGTTGACATAGTTTATTATTTGTAGCAAAGTAAGTTTGAAAGTATTAGAACATTTCAACATTTTAATATTGAAAATTAATTTTACTGTAATGGTAAATGTGGAAGGTTCGCAAAACAAAAATGCCCCGATGTTTCGGAGCATTTTTGTTAAAATTAATATGTTTAGTTATTCTTTAACCGGGGCAGCTGGTGCTTGCATTGTTGAAGCAGCTGCTTCTTTTTGAGCTTTGCGAATCTGCATTAAAGGTTTGTATTTAGCACCTAAAGCATCTTTTAACTTTGCATTCTTTGCATCGTTTGTTTCTTTAATTGCTGTTTGCTTTTCTTCTTCACTAAGCTTTGCATCTGCTTTTGTTGCTTTATTTTTTGCATTAGCTTCAGCAGTTATTTCTCTGAATTTTTTTTGCTCATCTTCAGTTAAACCAGCTTGTTTAAAGGCTTCTACTAAATCAGCTTCTGTTTTTGTTTTCATTGCCTCTTTCTCTTCTTTACTTACTTCTTTTTTAACTGGTGGTTGTGCTGGTGCTTTTTCTTGTGCTTGTGTAGCTGTTGTAATTGCTGCAAGAGCAAACACTGTTACAAATAGTTTTTTCATCTTTTTTGTTTTAATTTTTTTTTTTAATACTTTTTGCTTTGCAAATGAAATGCCAAGCTCAAATTTTTTAAATACGATTCCAAAAATAATATAAAGAATGAGACTAATAATATTTTTTATCAATCCTAAACAGCATTAATAAGTTCTATATCTTCTTAATCCATCATCCATTAATTGATGTACTTTTTCTTTTAAATATGGTACATCTTTCGTTGTTAACCCATTTACAGAAACCTCTTGCAAATAAACAACTCTATTGAGTCCCGGTGTTAAACAAAAAATACTTTTGTAATGTAGCCTATCTAAAGTATCAATAAACAAAATTGGTTTAATGGGTGTTTGTGTTTCAATTGCAATTCTAAATGCTCCATCAAAAAAATCTTTTAAAGGTTCTTTGGTTTCGTTAAAAGTTCCTTCGGGGAATAAAAAAATAGAAACACCTTTTGCAAGTGCTGATTTTAATGCTCTAACACTTCTTGCTCTTTTTTCAGAATCTCTTCTGTCAACCAATACAACTGTTGCTTTATAAATCCAGCCAAATACAGGAACTTTAACCATTTCATATTTCCCCAAAGCTCTAAATGGTTGGTGAATTGATAAAATTGCTGGGGGAATATCTAGATAAGAAATATGGTTTCCAACAAAAATATATTGCTTGGTTTTGTAGTGTAGTGCTTCATAAATTTCTTTATGCCAAATGCCAACTGTAATGTACCAAGAGCCTGCCCAAAGTTTACAAATTCTATAAATAAAATTGCCACCTTTTAGTCCAAACATCGCAGCAACCATAATAAATGGAAGTGCTATTAACATTATAATCGTAAATGTAATTAGTGCATATATGCAATAAAAAATCTGAATGCTTTTAAGTAAATACTTCAATGCAAATTATTTGAATTACTAAAGTTATAAAGGTGAAACCCATTTTGTAAAATAATGTTCAGGAAAGTTAAATTGTTGAACATCTATTTGTTTGTTGAAGATACCAAAAATAGTGCTACCAGTGCCTGTTAACGAAGCATATACAGCACCAAACTGATATAAAGTATCTTTAATATTTTTTATTATTGGATGTTTTTGTTGAACCGATAATTCAAAGTCGTTTGTCAACTCATTTTTCCAAGTTAATAAAGGTTGTTGAATAATTTCTTGAATAGATTTTGTGGGTTTATAGGGGTGTATTTGAGAGAAAGCCCAAGCAGTTGCAATGTGAATACAAGGATTGATAATTAGAATATGATATGCAGATAAGTCTAGTTTTATTTCGTTTAATATTTCACCTCTAGAAGTTGCAAAACAAGTTTTATTTAAAATAAAAAAGGGACAATCGCTGCCAAGTTGCAGTGCATATTTTAATAACTGTTCGTTTGATATATTAAGCGAAAATTTATCGTTCAATAATTTTAATGCAAAAGCTCCATCTGCACTACCACCACCAAGTCCTGCACCCATTGGAATAGCTTTGTGTAAGTTCATTTTTATTGGTGGAATAGAATGATTTTTTTTTAATAATTTGTAAGCCCTCACACAAAGATTGCAGCTAATATCTCCTTCTATTTTTAAACCAGAACTTGTGAATTCAAAATCTGATTCCGGCTTTTCATTTACAATAATTTCAAGAGCATCTTGTATTTCAATTGGAACAAAAACAGTTTCTAAATTATGAAAACCATCGCTGCGTTTTTCAACAATATTTAATCCGAGATTAATTTTAGCGTTAGGAAAAGATACCATTTAAGTTAGTTATTATAAGTAGATATTGGCTTTAAATTTTTGATAAGGTTGCTATTTTCTTTTATTCAATTCATCTCTAATAGCGATTGCTTTTATGTAATCTTCATTTTCTAAAACTGTATTCAACATATTTTGCAATTCATCTATACTCATTGAAGATAAATCATCAGCAGGAGAAACTTCGATACTAGAAGTGCCAACAGTTTCGATATTTTTACTTTTAGATGATTCCTGTTCGTCCATTAAAATACCTGCATTTTCTAGTATGTGTTCAAACGTATAAATTGGGCAACCAAACCTAACAGCTAGTGCAATGGCATCGCTTGTTCTGCTATCAATTTCTACAGTATCATTTTCTGTGTAACAAACAAGTTTAGAAAAGAAAATTCCTTCTTGTAAATCACTAATTAATATTTCTTGTAAGTCAACATTAAAAGCACTCATAAAATTTTTCATTAAGTCGTGCGTTAATGGTCTGCTTGGTTGCATTCTTTCTAATGCAACAGCTATTGCTTGTGCTTCAAAACCACCAATAACAATAGGTAATCTTCTTAAACCATTTGTTTCTCCAAGCACCACTGCATAGGAGTGAGTTTGGGTAATGCTATGTGATAATGCTACAATTTCTAATTCAATCTTCTTCATACAGTCCACGAAATTAAAAGAAATACATATTTAAACAACTTACATTTTTTAACTTATTTTTTTGAACTACATAT
>JANYEB010000215.1 GCA_025363355.1 Chitinophagaceae bacterium
AACGATTCCACAACTTGATACCAAAAGAATTGATGATGTAATAGTTGGCAATGCTGTTCCAGAGGCTGAACAGGGGTTGCAATTTGGTCGCATCATTGCTGCAAAAGCTTTGGGTATCGAAGTTGCAGGCATTACCATTAACAGATATTGTGCAAGTGGACTTGAAAGCATTGCCATAGCTACAGCAAAAATTAGAACAGGAATGGCTGATTGCATTATTGCTGGTGGCACCGAAAGTATGAGCCTTGTGCCAACAGCTGGCTGGAAAACAGTGCCATCTTACAATATTGCAAAAGATGAACCTGACTATTATTTGAGTATGGGCTTAACAGCTGAAGCTGTTGCTAAAGAATTTAATGTAAGCCGAGAACAACAAGACGAATTTGCATTTCATTCTCACCGAAAAGCAAAAGCTGCAATAGAAAATGGTCATTTTAAAAATGGTATATTACCTATTAATGTTGAAGAAACATATCTTAATGAAAAAGGTAAGAAAGTAATTAGAAATTATATAATTGATACAGATGAAGGGGTTCGTGCAGATACAAGTATTGAAGGCTTGGCAAAACTAAAACCTGCTTTTGCACAAGGTGGTTGTGTTACAGCTGGCAATAGCTCACAAACAAGTGATGGTGCAGCTTTTGTGATTGTAATGAGCGAAAGAATGATGAATGAACTTGGCTTGAAACCAATTGGAAGATTAGTAAATTGTGCTGTTGCAGGAGTAGAACCAAGAATAATGGGAATTGGTCCAGTTGCTGCCATACCAAAGGTTTTAAAACAGGCAGGAATGAATTTAGCAGATATTGATTTGATTGAATTGAACGAAGCTTTCGCATCTCAATCTATTGCTGTAATCAATGAACTTAATCTCAATAAAGACATTGTAAATATTAATGGTGGAGCAATTGCTTTAGGTCATCCATTGGGTTGCACAGGATGTAAATTGACAGTTCAAATTTTAAATGATTTGCAAAGGTTAAATAAAAAATATGGGCTAGTTTCTGCCTGTGTTGGTGGTGGACAAGGAATAGCAGGAATTATTGAAAGACTATAAATTAATTAACATAAACTAAAAGACCTTGAAGTATTTCTTCAAGGTCTTTTTACAAAATAGGATGCTTAAAATTTGCCCTAAATGCAAACAATCTTTTGAATGTTGTGCAGATGATATTTCAAAATGTCATTGCTTTTCTGTTACAATAGATACAGATGCTTTAACACTGTTGAAAGATGAATATGATGATTGTTTATGTGGAGATTGTTTGAAATCGTTGAATAACAAATCGCTACAGAAATGAATTTTGCCAAAAAAAAGTATCTTTTTTTTGTTTGATATGTAAAATGTTCTTCTTTTGTAAAAACTATTAAATATGAAAAAATTTTTCTTGTCAGTACTAACTAGTTTGTTTGTACTATTTTCTTTCTCGCAAGCACCTGCAACAACAGCAGATAAAATGCTTAAACATTCTGGAGAGACTTTAAGTGTTAAGGTTATTAAAGTTGGAGAAACTACCGTGACTTACAAGTATCCAGGTGAAGATGCTGAACAAACAATTGGAAAGTTTGCTGTAGCATCAATAACTTATGGTACTACAGGTCGTGTTGAAAAAATTAGTGACAAAATCGAAGTTTCTGGTAAAAATGATTGGGAAAAAGTAGAAATTGTAACCGACAAGGCTCAAGTGATTGGGCTTAAAAAAGGTGAAGAAGTTAGAGGAAAAACTTCTGGATTCTTAAGCTATAATTCTGCTGGTACAGCTGATAAAAAAGCAACTAGAAAACTTAAAGAAGCTGCTGCAGAAATGAATGCACCATTCATTCTATTGACTTCTGATAAAGCTGATAATATGGGTATTAAACAATCTATAAAAAATGGAGTTGCTTATTCTTATAAATAAGTTGAAGTAATAACTTATATCTTAAATAAATAAAAGGCTATCAAAATTTGATAGCCTTTTATTTTATATGAATATATACAATACTTAATTCCTCAATGGCTTTCCAGTTTTTAACACACTTTGTATTCTTTCCAATGTTTTTCTTTCACCACAAAGTGATAAAAATGCCTCTCTTTCCAAATCTAACAAATATTGTTCAGATACTTGTTGAGCTTCACTTAAATCGCCACCACACATTACATAAGCCAATTTTTTTGCAACTAAGGCATCGTGTTCTGTAGCATAATTTCCACGTTGCATTCCATTAATGCCTGCATACAATGCACCTAAAGCACTTCGTCCCAAAACCCTGATATCATTGCGTTTGGTGGGCATTGAATAGCCCGCATTATACAATTCAATTACAGATTTTTTTGCTGTTGAAATTCTTCTTGCAACATTCATTACAATTTCATCTTTTCCTTTCCTCAAAATGCCCATATCAAAAGCTTCTGCTGCACTGGTTGCAACTTTTGCAGTAGCAATTGCTAAAAATCTTTCCTTTAAAGTATTGGTTTCTGGCTCATCGTTATGTAGGTCATCACTGGCACGCACAACAAATTCTTTTGTGCCACCACCTCCAGGAATTAAACCCACACCCAACTCTACCAAACCAATATAAGTTTCAGCAGCAGCACATACTTTATCGGCGTGTAAATTCATTTCGCAACCACCACCTAAAGTTAAACCTTGAGGAGCTGTAACTACTGGTATGCTTGAGTATCGGCAACGCATCATTGTATTTTGAAACATTCGAATTGCCATATCCAATTCATCATATTCTTGTTCAATAGCAAACATAAAAATCATTCCCACATTAGCACCTGCACTAAAGTTTGCACCATCATTTGCAATCACTAATCCTTTAAAATTTTCTTCTGCAATAGCAATTGATTTATTAACTCCTTCTAACACTTCGCCACCAATGGTATTCATTTTTGTGTTCCATTCCAAGCCTGCAACACCATCTCCAATATCATATAATTTACAAGCACTATTTTTCCAAATAGTTTTGTCCGCATTATTTTTCAAAATTAAAAATGCTTCGCCACCAGGAATTTCCTTGTAATTTTTTGATGCAATATCATAGCATAATCTTTTACCATTTTCTACTTTATAAAAAGAAGTAAAACCATTTGCCAACATTTGATCAACCCACGTAGAAACATTGATTCCATTGGCTTTCATTGCTTCAACAGTTTTAGCAACGCCTAAAACATCCCAGGTTTCAAAAGCACCAATTTCCCAACCAAAACCAGCCATCATTGCATCATCAACTCTGAAAACTTCATCACTAATTTCAGGAATTCGATTTGAAATGTATGAGAACAATGAGTAATGAAACTGACGATAAAAATCGCCTGCTTTATCTGTTGCAGCACACAATGCCTTAATGCGTGTTTTTAAATCTTCAATTGGTTTGGCAGTTTCAAGAGCAGCAAATTTTGGTTTCACTCTTGCTTTATATTCCATTGAAGTTAAATCCAAAGTCAAGATTTCTTTACTTGTTTCTGACTTCATTTTTTTGAAGAAACCCTGACCAGTCTTATCTCCTAGCCAATTATTTTCAACAACGTTATTTAGCCAAGATGGAATTTCAAAAATATTTTTTGCCTCATCAGTTGGGCAATTATCGGCAACACCTTTTGCAACTTTTACTAAAGTATCAATACCAACCACATCGGCAGTTCTAAATGTTGCTGATTTTGGACGACCAATTATGGGACCAGTTAAAGCATCAATTTCATCAATATTTAAACCCAATTTTTCCATTATATGAAAGATGCTCATAATACTGAATACTCCAATTCTATTGGCTATAAAAGCAGGTGTGTCTTTACACAGCACAGTTGTTTTCCCTAAAAATAAATCACCATAATGCATTAAAAAATCAATCACATTTTGGTCGGTATTTGGCGTTGGAATAATTTCTAATAAACGTAAATATCTTGGTGGATTAAAGAAGTGTGTACCGCAAAAATGTTTCTTAAAATCTTCACTTCTTCCTTGCGATAATAAATGAATAGGAATGCCTGAAGTATTAGATGTAATAAGGGTTCCAGCTTTTCTATACTGTTCTACTTGCTCATAAACTTGATGCTTAATATCGAGCCTTTCAACCACCACTTCAATAATCCAATCGCAAGTAGCAATGTCTTTCATATTGTCTGTGAAATTGCCAGTGGTAATTTTTTTTATAACATCTTTTGTAAACACTGGACTTGGATTACTTTTAATTGCAGCAGTCAAAGCATCGTTCACAATTTTATTAGGTTCAAATTTTTTACCTTCTTCTTGCTTGGGTTGAATATCTAACAATAAAACTTGCACACCTATACCTGCAAAATGACAAGCAATTCTGCTACCCATTACACCACTACCAAGGACTGCAATTTTTTTTATGGAACGATTCATATAGAAATATTTTCAATGACTAAAAACAAAACTAAAGAAAAAATAGTTAGCTATGCAACTAATTCTTTGGCTATTTCAGCTCCAAGTTTTGCATTGTGTTTTATAAGAGCAATATTGGCTTCTAAACTTTCGCCACCTGTATGTTTGGCAATGTATTGAAGAATAAAAGGAGTTACTTCTTTTCCTTTGATATTGTTTGTTTTTGCAGCAGCTAAAGCCTCTTGAATGTGTTGTTCTACTTGAGTCGCAGGCATTTCAAATTGTGTTGGAATTGGATTGGCAATTAATACAGAACCTTCTAAACCCAAACTCCATTTTGTGTTCAACATTTCGGCAATTTCTTTAGCAGAATCTAATTGCAATGGCGTTTTAAAATTGCTTTGATTAGAATAAAAACTTGGAAATATTTCTTGCTGATATGTAACCACAGGAATACCCAATGTTTCTAAATATTCAAGTGTTAATCCAATATCCAAAATTGATTTAATACCAGCAGAAACAACAGCAACAGATGTTTGAGACATTTCTGTTAAATCTGCACTAATATCCATTGTTGCTGCTGCACCACGATGCACACCACCAATACCACCTGTTACAAATATTTTTATACCAGCCATTGCAGCAATTCGCATAGTAGCAGCAACAGTTGTAGCTCCAAATAATTTTTTGCTTACCACATAAGGCATATCACGCAAACTTACTTTCCACACATCTTTTTCTTTGCCAAAAGTTTCAATTTCATCTGCCGACAAACCCACACAACACTTACCATTAATGATGGCAATCGTTGCAGGAATTGCTCCATTATATCTGATGATTTGTTCAACGGCTAAAGCTGTTTCAACATTTTTTGGATAAGGCATTCCGTGAGAAATAATGGTGCTTTCTAATGCAACAATTGGTTGATTATTTTCTAATGCTTTTTGAACTTCGGGGCTGATTTTTAAGAACGAATTATTCATATATATTTTTAGATGTCTTTTTCAATAATAAAACGAAGATAAAGTGTAATGATTGACTCCTTATTTTTACAACACAACTAACTGCAATGCAATTAAAAAAAACAATTATTCTTATTCTAGCATTCATCTCTTTCAAACTGATTGCTCAACCTGTTCAAAAAGCTGCAACTGATGCTTTTTTAATTACCAGAATGGCAGAGAAATTTCACGTTCAACCTAGAACATTGGATGATGCTTTTTCTGCTGATTTATACACTTCAGTATTAAAGAAAATTGATGCAGAAAAACTCTATTTTACTCAAGAAGATATAAAGCTGTTAGATGCATTTAAATTTCAGTTAGATAATGAGATTGCTGGAAAGAAAACAGCTTTTCTGCAATTGCTAATTACCTTTTACACACAGCGTTTACAACAGCTTGATACGATGGCTGATAATATTTTAAAAACGCCATTCAACTTTAGTCTGAATGAAAAATATACAGTACAAGAAGATACCTCATATCCTGCAAATACAGCAGCACAAAGAGTTAAACTATACAAGAATTTTAAGTATCCAATAGTTTCAGGAATTGCAATGTTGGTTAAAGAAACTAAAGATGCAACTAAGCAAAAGAAATTAATTGATAGTACACAAGCAATATTTAGAAAAAAAATCTTGGAAAGCTTCAAAAGAAATATTCAAAAAGAAATACAATCCCCAGGTGGAATTGCTCAATTGTTATCTAATGATTATTGCAGGGCTATAGCAACTTGTTACGACCCACATTCTGCCTATATGACTTTAACTGATAGAGAGAATTTTGAAAGTGGATTAGGAAAAAAAATATGGTTTTTGGGTTTAATTTAGATGAAGATGAAGATGGGAATGTTACCATTAAAAATCTTGCTCCAGGCAGTTCTGCTTTTAAAAGTGGAATGATAAATAAAGGAGATAAAATGATTTCAATTCAATGGGAAGGCTCAAAACCAATTGATGTTAGCGGTGCATCTGCAGAAGAAATTGGAGAAATGTTATCTGCAAACAATCACGCAAAAGCAACCATTACTTTTATTAAAGCAGATGGAACAAAACGACAAGTTGAATTAGCAAAAGAACAACAAGAAGACACTGGTGATAATAATAAGGTGAAAAGTTATTTATTAAAAGGAGCAAAGACAATTGGCTATATTTCTTTACCATCTTTCTATGAAGACTGGGAAGATAAACGTAGCATTAATGGCTGTTCCAACGATGTGGCTAAAGAAATTTTAAAACTAAAAAAAGAAAATATTGATGGTCTTATTTTAGATGTTCGTTACAATGGTGGAGGCTCTGTTATGGAAGCTGTTGACCTTGCTGGGATTTTTATTGATGCAGGCCCAATAACACAATTCAAGTTAAAAGAACCTAAACCAATTACTTTAAAAGATGGTAACAGAGGAACGATTTATGATGGCCCATTAACATTAATGGTAAACGGATTTAGTGCATCTGCATCTGAATTATTAGCTGGCACCTTGCAAGATTATCATCGTGCATTAATCGTTGGAAGCAGTACTTATGGAAAAGCTACAGGACAAAGAATTTTGCCATTAGACACTACCATAAATATGAACGAAAATATTGATAATATTCATACTCCATCTTTTCTAAAACTAACTATTTCTCAACTGTACAGAGTTACTGGAAGTACTGCTCAGTTCAAAGGAGTAGTGCCAGATATTATTTTACCTGATGCTACAGATGCTTATGATACAAAAGAAAAAAATGAGCCATTTGCAATTTTGCCAAACAATATTGATGCTAATAAATATTACTTGCCAAATAATCCTTTGCCTATAAATCTTTTGCAAGAGAAAGGGATGTTGTATGAAAAAGAAGAACCTTATTTTTCTACTATAGCAGAATATATCAATAAGAAAAAAGTGAGTAGAAAAAGGGAAGACGTTTCTTTAAAACTCGACGACTTATTAAAGAATTTACCAAAAGCAAAAGATGATGAAGACGATGAAGATAAAGCAGAATTTGCAGAACCTAAAAAAGAAACTGAGGTTTATACTGTTTCTCTAAATAGCTATGAAAATGAAAGAGTAAAATCAGACTCCAACTTAAAAAATGTTGAAGATAGATTTAAAAAATATTTATCAAAAGACCCGTATTTAAAAATTACTTATCGCTTAATGTTGTTGATGATGAAATAGTTATTATTATTGTGGCATCAACTATAAACTAATTGTATGAAAAAAATCACAAGTTTTTTATTTGTTTTATTTTCTTTTATTGCTGTTTCAAACGCTCAAGATCTTGATAAGCCTGGTGCTTATATGACAGCTATTAGCAATGCACACAAAGAAATGGATCAAAAGTATATGGCTTATACAAGTGCTGCTGCACATGGAAAAAGGGCAAGGAAAGTGGAGAAACTTCGTTTGCAAGTTTTAGAAAGCATTAGTAGCAGTAGAGATAAAGTTGCTGATGTGCCTTTTTATAAAGGAGATAATAGCTTACGCCAAAGCAACATCGATTATATCAACTTTTGCTACACTATTTTTAATGAGGATTATGCAAAAATTGTGAATACAGAAGAGATAGCAGAACAATCTTTTGATGATATGCAAGCCTTGCTATTATTGAGAGAGAAGGTTGATGAGAAGCTAAAAGGTGCTGTTGAAAAAGTAAATAAAGCCAGCAAAGATTTTGCTGCAAAATACAACGTAAATCTTATTGAAGGCAAGGATGATCTTGGAGAAAAAATGGCTCAAGCAAGTAAGGTTGGTAAATATTACAAACCCATTTTTTTACTTTTCTTTAAATGTAATTGGCAAGATAATAATTTGACAAAAGCATTAAAAGATAACAAACTGAATGATGTTGAGCAAACACGTAATTCAATTATTAAATATGCAGATGAAGGTTTACTGGCTTTGAATGCAATTCAAAATTTTGAAGGTGGAGATGGCTCTTTAAAAATGGCTTGCAAGCAAGCATTGCAAGGGTTTAAAAGCATTGCAGAAAAAGAAACACCAAAGATTACTGACTATTATTTGAAGAAAGAAAATTTTGAAAAAATTAAGAAAGCATTTGAAGCAAAATCACAAAGCGATAGAACAAAAGAAGATGTTGACGCTTATAACAAAGCTGTAAAAGATATGAATATGGCTGTAAATATTTCTAACGAAGCATCTACAAATGCCAATAATAAACGTAATGAATTATATAAAGTTTGGGAAGATGCAGTAAAAACTTTTTATGATAGTAATGTGCCACATTACAGATAATCGTTAACGGTTTATAATTTTTATTTCAACCCTTCTGTTTCTTGTTTTTTCGGCTTCACTTCTTTCTTGTGTTATTGGAAACTGGTGCCCATAGCCTTTATAGCTCATCCTATTGGCATCAATACCAATTTTTCTTAGAAAGTCGTAAACAGCTCTTGCTCGTGCAAATGAGAGGTTTTTTCTTCCTGTAGAAAAGTCGAGTCCATCTAGGTCATTGGTGCAGCAAACGTGTCCTTGAATCTCAATCTCAAGTGTTGGATTATCTCTCATTACATAAAACAGTTCATCTAAATAAGGATAAGATATTTGCAAAAAATCGTGCATTCCTCCAACAAAAAGTAAATAAGGCAATTCAATATTGTCGCCAACTTTTAAAGTAGTGTCTTTTATTTTATCGGCAAGTTTTTGATACTTTGGTTTAGGGTCAGCTGGTGTTCCAATAGGAATTGGTTCTTCTTTTTGCTCAACCTTTTTAATAACTACAGGCAATTTTTTATTTTCATAAAAAAAGGTAATAACTACCCTTCTATTTAAAATTCTTTCGCTTTCATCTGTTAAAGTTGTTACAAGCTGTCGTTTTCCAAAGCCCAATAGATTGTTGATTAATTCAGCATTTATTTTATGTTGATTAAGAAATGTAGCTACTTTATTTGCTCTTTTTAAAGAAAGGTTATCGTTGTAATTGTTGCTACCAATTTGATCTGTATGTCCATATACTGAAATGCCTGTTAATATTTGTTTTGATGAATCAAATAAGTTGATAACAGAATCTAATTTATTAGCTTCGGTAGTTGTTAAATTGAATTTATTAAATGGAAAGTGTAACTCAATTTTTGTAGAATCTATTGCAGTCGCAGACTTATAACAAAAGAGAAATAGTATAAAAAAAACAATCGACCTCATTGGCTGCATTTTATCTTATCAAAGAAAAACTATTTTGATAAATCGTTGCTGTCTTTTTTGTTAAAAGAATCCCAAAACTTTTGACGAGCTTCTTCTAACTTTTCTCTTCTTTCATTTCTTTTATCTCTTGCTTTATTATTATAGTGAAAAAAAAGATATAGTGATATAATGATGGCAAACAAGCCAACAGGAAAACTATTGGGCATATTGTTGTTGATTTAAGGAATAACTATAATTCCTTTTCCATCACATAATGTGGAATGGATACTTCTTCAAATTCATCGCTGCAAACTTTATAACCTAGTTTTTCATAAAACCCAACTGCAGAATGTCTGGCGTGCATTACAATTTTCTCATTGCCCATATCTCTGGCAATGTTTTCGGCAAAATTCATTAAAACCCTACCAATTCCTTTTCCCTGCAAACCCATACCAACAGCCATTTGCCTTAATCGTAAAGCATTTTTGCTAACAGGGGTTAATAAACAACATCCTTCAAGTTTATCATCATCAAAACAACCCATTAAAACATCTTGTTTTTCTTGCTCTAAATCTGCTTCAGTAAAGTCTAATCCCAAAGGTTTACGCAAAATATGATATCTCAACTCTACCATTTGTTGGTATTCAGGAGTACCGTGGTCAATAATTTTTAGTGCCATAAGACAAACGTTAGGCTGACAAGGTAAGTAAGTTTTTTAAAAAAATTGATATTTTCCATTATTTTTGGAGAGTTAAGGTTTTAGGGTAAAGCTTTTGTAAAAAGTTGAAATGAAATTGTAGATGCTTTACTCAACAACATATCGCTTATTATCAATTAATAGTTGGTTTTTATATACATATTTCTGCGATGTAGTGTTTGTCAAACTCAATGATGAAGCATCATTGGTAATTGCCTAAAATTTTCTTAACAAAAAATATCATTATTCAATCTATAAAATAGAAATAGAATGGGCTGTGGATCTTGTGGAACTGGTAAACCTAATGGTTGCAAAAGCAATGGTGGTTGCAGCACTGGTGGCTGTAACAGATTAAACGTGCACGATTGGCTAAGAAATCTACCTTTTAGTGACCCTGAAAGTACTTGTAAAGTTGTTGAAATAAGCTTTAAGCAAGGAAGTAGAAAAGACTTTTATAGAAATACTGGTTTCGAATATTTTGAAAAAGGTCAGTATGTTACTGTAGAAGGTGTTAATGGATTTGATGTGGGTCAGGTTTCTTTAAGTGGAGAATTAGTGCGTTTGCAGTTGAAGAAAGCAGGCGTTAAAGAAGATGATCCTGAAATGAAAAAAATTCTTAGGGTTAGTACTGAAAAGGAGTTAGAGAGTTATAGAATTCATAAAGATAGAGAACCATCTGTTCAGGCAAAAAGTAGAGAATTTGCTAGGCATTTAAAACTTCAAATGAAGTTAAGCGAAGTAGAAATACAAGCTGATGGTAAAAAAGGAACTTTCTTTTATACAGCAGATGATAGGGTTGATTTTAGAGAATTGATTAGATTCTTTGCTGGAGAGTTTAAGTTGAAAGTTGAGATGAAGCAAATTGGTATTAGACAAGAAGCTGCGAAAGTGGGCGGTATTGGCAGTTGTGGCAGAGAACTTTGTTGCAGCACTTGGCTGCACGATTTTAAAAGTGTAAATACAACTGCAGCACGTTATCAAAATTTATCTATCAATCAAACTAAATTAAGTGGTCAATGTGGACGATTGAAATGTTGCTTGAACTATGAACTGGATACTTATTTAGATGCATTGCAACATTTTCCTGATAATGCAGATACCATTGAAATAGCTCGTGGCCCTGCTTATCTTATCAAGAAAGATATCTTTAAAAACCTGATGTGGTACACGGTTCAAGGTAGCACTAAACATTATCCTTTAACTATTGAAAGAGTTAAGGAAATAAAACAATTGAACGCAAAAGGTGTTAGACCAGATGAATTAGAAGCGGTAGAGGTAATAAGTAAACAAAAAGAAACTGCCTCTGAATTTGTAGAATTAGTTGGTCAGATTAGCTTGAAAAGCTTAGAGAAAAATGATAGACGCAGACGAGATCAACAACGTAGTCGTCAGCAGGATGATAGACCAAGACAACAAGATAATAATAGGAGAGAGCCACAACAAAATACGAATCGTCCGCCACAACAGCAACAAAGACCTGCACAGCAAAGACCTCCACAAAATGTGCAGCAAAGAAATGTGCCTATAGAAAAACGTGAGCAACAAGTTGGTGGGGAAAACAGACCACAACAGCAACAAAGACCTGCACAGCAAAGACCACCACAACAAAAGCCTGTACAGAATGTGCAGCAAAAGAAAGTGGAACCTGAAAAGCCTGAACAACAAGCTGGAGAAGGCGATAGTAATGAGCCAACACAAACGCCACCACAGCAGAAACCAAATGGTGGCAAACCACATAGAAGAAGATAATTCTAATTTAATATTTTATAACAAAAGAGGCTGTATCGTTACGATACAGCCTCTTTTGTTTATGCATAATTCTATTTTATCCCTAGTTATCTGCCACTGGTTTATCACCAGTTCTTGCCTT
>JANYEB010000221.1 GCA_025363355.1 Chitinophagaceae bacterium
TCTGTTGGTTCAATCATAATTGTTCCAGCAACTGGGAAACTCATTGTTGGTGCGTGAAAGCCATAGTCTATGAGTCTTTTAGCCACATCTTCAGCTTCTACACCACAACTTGTTTTATATGGTCTTAAATCAACGATAAATTCGTGAGCACAAGTTCCATTTTTACCAGAGAATAAAATTGGATAATGTTTTTCCAATCTTGTTTTCATATAATTGGCATTTAAAATAGCATATTCAGTCGCCATTTTAACCCCATCATTTCCCAACATTTTTATATAAGCATAACTAATAAGAAGAATTGATGTTGAACCATAAGGAGCAGCAGAAACAGCACCTTTACCACCAAGATTTGTATGTGATGGAAGATGATCAGCCAAATGCTCTCTCACACAAATTGGCCCCATTCCTGGTCCACCACCACCATGTGGAATTGCAAATGTTTTATGCAAGTTTAAATGACAAACATCTGCACCAATTGTTGCAGGTGAAGTCAATCCAACTTGAGCATTCATATTAGCACCATCCATATATACTTGTCCACCAAATTCGTGAACGATAGAACATATTTCTTTAATACCTTCTTCAAACACACCATAGGTACTTGGATAAGTAACCATCAAGGCACCAAGGTTATCTTTATGCAATTCAGCTTTGGCACGCAAGTCAGCAATATCAATGGTTCCATCTTCATTGCTTTTTACAATTACAACTTTCATTCCTACCATTACTGCACTTGCTGGATTTGTTCCATGTGCAGAAATAGGAATCAAAACATCATTGCGATGAGCATTGTTATTTGCTTGATGATAAGCCATAATAGTTAACAATCCTGCATACTCTCCTTGAGCTCCACTATTTGGTTGTAAGCAACAAGCATCGAAGCCAGTTATCTCGCATAAATAAGCAGCAAGTTCATCAGTAATTTGCTTGTAACCCAATGCCTGATTGGCTGGAACGAAAGGATGTAGTTGAGAAAACTCTGCCCAACTTACAGGAATCATTTCTGTAGCAGCATTTAATTTCATAGTGCAACTGCCAAGAGAAATCATACTTGTATTTAAAGACAAATCTTTGTTTTCAAGTTGCTTGATATAACGCATCATTTGGCTTTCGCTATGATGTGTATTAAATACTGCGTGTTCTAAAAATGTTGAAGTACGGGTAGCAAAAGTTGGAATATTATTTAAGATATCATCACTATCAAATTCAATCTCTGCTTCGGTTTTACCAAGACTTTCAGCAAAAATATAAACGATGTCAAGAATGTCAGTTTGTGTTGTTGTTTCATCTATTGAAACACCAATTTGATGTTCGCTGATATATCTAAAATTGACATTGCTTTTTTCTGCAATAGTTATAATTGCTTTTGCATCGCATTCAATATTTAATGTATCAAAAAAGTATTTATTATTATTTTTAAATCCAAGTTCTGTTAAAGCAGCACTTAAAACATTCGACAAAGTTGAAACTCTTTTAGCAATATTTTTCAAGCCTTCTGCACCGTGATATACAGCATACATTGCAGCCATATTTGCCAATAATGCTTGTGCTGTGCAAATATTTGAAGTAGCTTTTTCACGTTTAATATGTTGCTCTCTAGTTTGTAAAGCCATACGTAATGCACGATTACCATGAGCATCAATACTAATACCCATTATACGTCCAGGAATACCTCTTTTAAACTCATCTTTGGTTGCAAAAAATGCAGCGTGTGGGCCACCATAACCCAAAGGCACACCAAAACGTTGAGAGTTTCCAACAGCAACATCTGCACCTAATTCTCCAGGAGAGGTTAATAGCGTTAAAGCTAATAAATCAGCAGCCATTACAATATATGCACCAAGGCTGTGAGCCTTATCTATAAAGGCTTTGTAGTCTTCGATGCTGCCATTATTGTTTGGATATTGAACCATTGCACCAAAGAAATTTTCGTTTAATGGTGCTTGTTTATAATCTCCAAAAACCAATTCAATACCAATAGGTGTTGAACGAGTTTTTAATAAATCTTTTGTTTGCGGGAAGATGGCATCATCAACAAAAAATTTTGTCTTTGCAGGATTATTTCCGTGATGAAAAAGCATCGCCATTGCTTCGGCTGCTGCTGTTGCTTCATCCAATAAAGATGCGTTTGCAAGTTCTAAACCTGTAAGGTCGCAAATCATTGTTTGATAGTTTAATAAACTCTCTAAACGTCCTTGAGAAATCTCGGCTTGGTAAGGTGTGTATTGTGTGTACCATCCTGGATTTTCAAACACATTTCTAAGTATCACACTTGGTGTGATTGTGTTGTAATATCCCTGCCCAATATAGGTTTTAAACACTTTATTCTTAGCTGCAACTTTCTTTAATTCGTTCAAATATTCAAACTCACTAATAGCAGCAGGAATATTTAAACTATGATTTAAACGAATAGCTTCAGGCACGGTTTTATTGACCAATTCTTCAATGCTTGCAACACCAATTATGTCTAACATTTTTTTTGTATCAACTGCATTTGGACCAATGTGTCGTCCTTGAAATTCGTGAGATTGTTGTTGAAAAAGATTCATAAAATTGTATATTAAATTGAACTATTTAGGAAAGGTATATTAACAGTTGTTAGTATTCTTTTGATTTTGGGTGCAAATGTAAGGCTGTAAATGATTAAAATTCGACCTGATTAATTCCTTCAATAACTTGTTAATAAATAGTCCAGAATCTACAAATTAATTTATTTAAGAAACAATGAAACTAAAAATATGAAATATTAACTAGTTTGCATCTAACAATAAACCTTTATTTTACTGCTGTGATTAAAAAGCAATTTGACGATATTTCAGATGATGAATTGTTGGAGAAATTTTACCAATCTAACAATAACGAATGGCTTGGCATTTTGCTACAACGCTATACATTATTGCTTTTTGGCACTTGTATGAAGTATTTGAAAGATGAAACTAAGGCAAGAGATACAGTGCAGCAAGTTTTTCTGAAAGCAATTAATGAATTGGCAAAATACAGAGTTACTTATTTTAAGAGCTGGATTTATATGGTTGCCAAAAACAATTGTTT
Source organism: Chitinophagaceae bacterium (assembly GCA_025363355.1). Taxonomy (GTDB): domain Bacteria; phylum Bacteroidota; class Bacteroidia; order Chitinophagales; family Chitinophagaceae; genus CAIVPM01. Next base: position 3,052 of record JANYEB010000221.1, read on the forward strand.
AATGCAACTGAGAGATAAAAAGGTTTTCTCTGATATTAGTATTACTGACATTGAGAATGAAGATGCTGATATCGAAAATATTAAACTAAGAGAAATTGATTACAATTTTCTTGAATTATCAATTAATGAATTAAACGAGGAGCAAAAGATTTGTATTAGTTTATTTTACTTGCAAAAAAAGTCTTACAGCGAAATTGTTACAGCTACTAACTTTACTTTAATGCAAGTTAAAAGCCATATTCAAAATGGCAAAAGGAATCTTAAAATTTTGATAGAAAAAAAGCGAAACAAGTAATGAGTGACTTAAATGAACCATATCAAAATAATGACGAGCAACTGATAAAATACCTTGAGGGTAAATTGTTTGGTGAGGAATTGTATGAATTTGAAAAACAAATGTCAGATTCATCTATGCTCAATGATGCTGTTGAAGGACTTGATACTATTAAAAATAAACACAAAATAGACAACTATGTAAATGATTTAAACAAACATTTACATAACTACACTTCATCTAAGAAGAAACGCAGATTAAAGCATAAATTAGAATTAAATGATTGGACTTTGCTATCTATTTTCCTAATTATTACTTTGTGTATAGTGGCATATTGTATTATTAGAAAAATTCATTAACTACACCATTTTATTTACTGTTAACACATCTTGCGATGTAGAATCTCCCTGTTCTTGCAACTTTCCAAAAGCTGCTGCTGTAGCGTAATTTATGACATCCTGTGGCTCGTTATTATTGTATAATCCATATATCAATCCTCCCATAAAACAATCGCCACTGCCACTTCTATCCACCACACCTTTACAAGTAAATTCGTTTGAATGATACGATTGTTCATTATGATGCAAACTTGTGTAGTAAAGGATTTCATCGGCATTGCTATCAAATCTAAAAGTATTGGCAACCGTTTTACACTTAGGAAATTTATTGGTAATTTCTTTTGATGTTTCATTAGCGTGACCTAAGTATGCTGCTCTACTTTTTTTATCGTGAATATTTTCATCAATTGCAGTTCCAAGCAAAGTATTTGCACTCCAAATATTGCCCATCACCACATCGCAATGCTCTACAATTTGTGGCATAATGTCAATGGGTTCTTTACCATATTTCCACAAACGAGAACGATAGTTTAAATCAACAGAAACTGTGATGCCTTTTGCAGATGCTGCTTTGACAGCTTCTAAACAAACATCAGCCACGTTTTGATTAAGTGCAGGGCTAATTGCAGAAAAATTGAACCAAGATACATCTCCAAAAACTTTGTCCCAATCTATCATTCCAGTTTTTATTTCCGAAAAAGAAGAATGCTCCCTATCATATACCATACTACCTTTTAAATCTGCACCACGCTCTAAATAATACACGCCAATTCTTTTACCAGCAAATAAAATAGAAGAAGTATAAATGCCATTATATTCTAAGTAATCAATTACGTGATTGCTCATAAAATTATCTGGCAATGCTGTGCAGTATTTTACAGGAATATTCCAACCAGCAAGGGCTGTAGCCACATTAGCCTCAGCACCACCTACATATAATTGCATTGGATTTTTCTCAGTTGTGGCAGCAGTAGATGCAGGAGAAATTCGCAGCAGTAGTTCACCAAAACATAAAACTTTTTTCTTTCTCATATCTTGTAAAAGTAAAAAATAAAAAGTATGAAAGTCCACTTGTTTTAACTTATTTATACGTTAAACTTTTAAAGTGATTTGTGAAATCATAAAATAAAAGTTTTGATGGTAATCATATCAATTGAATCCAGTTTTCAATACTACAACGTTGTTTATTCTGTTTAATAGAATAAAACAACTATAAAAAGTAGTAATATTCTTAATAATATCTTATTTATATCATTTTATTCTAAATTTATTTTGTTTAATATTATTTCATTCTGCAAATTGTATGTTTGTAAAAATTATAAATTATGTCAACATTATCAAAATCTATCGATTTTACGTTGCCTTACAAAGTAGCAGATATGAGTCTTGCAGCTTGGGGCAGAAAAGAAATTAGACTTGCAGAAGCAGAAATGCCAGGTTTAATGAGTATTCGTGCAGAATATGCTGCATCGCAACCCTTAAAAGGTGCAAGAATTGCTGGTTGTTTGCATATGACTATTCAAACTGCAGTTTTAATTGAAACTTTAGTTGCTTTAGGTGCTGAAGTTAAATGGAGCTCTTGTAATATTTTCTCTACACAAGATCAAGCTGCTGCTGCAATTGCTGCTGCTGGTATTGGTGTATTTGCTTGGAAAGGTCAATCTCAAGAAGAAGCAGATTGGTGTATTGAACAAACTTTATTCTTTGGTGGTGCAGATCGTCCTTTGAATATGATTTTGGATGATGGTGGCGATTTAACCAATATGGTGTTTGATGTTTATCCTGAATTGATTTCTCACATTAAAGGTTTAAGTGAAGAAACTACAACTGGTGTTCACCGTTTGTATGAAAGAATGGCTGCTGGTACTTTACCAATTCCTGCTATCAATGTAAACGATTCTGTTACTAAATCTAAATTTGATAACAAATATGGTTGCAAAGAAAGTTTGGTAGATTCTATCCGTCGTGCAACAGATGTGATGATGGCTGGAAAGGTTGCTGTTGTTGGTTCTTATGGTGATGTGGGTAAAGGAAGTGCTGCAAGTTTAGCAGGTGCTGGTTGCAGAGTTATTGTTACAGAAGTTGATCCAATTTGTGCTTTACAAGCTGCAATGGATGGCTTTGAAGTAAAACCAATGATTAAAGCTGTTCAAGAAGCTGATATTATTGTTACTGCTTCTGGTTGCCGTGATTTGATCACTGAAAAACATTTCAGATTGATGAAAGACAAAGCAATTGTTTGTAACATTGGTCACTTTGATATTGAAATTGATATGGCTTGGTTAAATATTAATTATGGTCATACAAAAGATACTATTAAACCACAAGTTGACATTTACAATATTGAAGGTAAAGATGTAATTATTCTTGCTGAAGGTCGTTTAGTAAACTTAGGTTGTGCTACTGGTCACCCAAGTTTTGTAATGAGTAACTCATTTGCAAACCAAACTTTGGCTCAGTTAGAACTTTGGACTAACACTGCTGCTTATGAAAATAAAGTATATGTGTTACCTAAGCATTTAGATGAAAAAGTTGCTCGTTTGCACCTTGCTAAAATTGGTGTTGAATTAGATGAATTATCTACTGAACAAGCTGCTTATTTGGGTATTCCACAAAATGGACCATTCAAATCTGATTCATACAGATACTAAAATTTGAAGATTTCTGATTTGAAGATTTCAAACTTAATTAATAAAAAAAGAGGTTGCCAGTTTGCAACCTCTTTTTTTATTAATCAGATATAATCAAATCAAACCAATTCTATTCTTTCAGCTTTTTACCATCAATAATAGCACCTACACCAAATCCTGCTCCAGCACCTATCAAGCCACCCACAACAGCACCCTCGCCTTTCTTTTTATCTATCATTGCACCAGTTATAGCACCCACACCAGCACCAATTACTGCACCTTTAGCTTTATTGCTCCAGCCCCTTTTTTTCTTGGTTACAGCGGTAGTCGTGTTTGTTGCACTAGTTCCATAACTTGATGTTTTATGAATAACAACATTGTCTTGCTGCTGTTTTATAACGGTTACGTAGTTTATAGAATCTGCAATATGTTTTCTGATATCTTCAACTTTTTTGTTATTGTCAACTTTGGCTATGGAGTCAATAACTTCTTGTTTGGCTTGCATAATTGCTGCTTCCTGTTTTGCCTGACTATTGCAACCTATTATTGCCATAGTTATAAAGCATAAATTGATAATCTTTTTCATAATTTAAGTTTTTAATTTAATGTAAAATTGCTTAATATGGCTATTGCAGTTATTACACAGTTTACAAAATATGTTACATAATTTTTATAACGTGTGTTATAAGAACTTAGATTCAATCATATTCTCTTATTTGTTTGGTGTTTAATTAAAATTATTTATAGGTTAGTAATAAAATGATTGAATGAAAAAAGAGTAAGCAGTAAACAAAAACCCCAAAAGTTTACACTCTCGGGGTTCTATAAAAAAATTGAACCTACAAAAAATTAAGCTCCAACTCCATTTGTTGCTTTCATTTTTTCATTCTTTGCCAAATGCCCAACTTCCCAACCAAAATATTCTTGTGCATTGTTAAAGCAAATGTCTTTTATGATTTTACCAACCAATTCTATATCGTTTGGCATTTCACCATTTTCAATTTCAGTTCCAAAAAGGTTGCATAAAATTCTTCTAAAATATTCGTGACGAGGGAAAGATAAAAAGCTACGGCTATCAGTAAGCATACCTACCATCTTACTTACCAAACCCATATTAGATAAGGCATTCAGCTGTTTTATCATTCCATCTTTTTGATCTAAAAACCACCAACCACTACCAAATTGAATTTTACCTGCACTACTACCATCATTGAAATTGCCAATCATTGTAGCCATCAATTCATTGTCGGCTGGGTTCAAATTATATAAAATAGTTTTAGCTAATTTATTGTTCGTATCTAATCTGTCAAGGAATTTCGAAAGTGCTTTTCCTTGAGAAAAATCGCCAATAGAATCCCAACCTGTATCAGCACCCAACACACGATTCATTCTGCTATTATTATTTCTTAATGCACCTAAATGATATTGTTGAATCCAACCTTTTTCACAATCCCATTCTGCAAACCATTGTAGCATTGCACTTTTAAATTGTAGTTGCTCGTGACAGCCCAAAGCCTTGCCAGTTCTTAGTTTCACGAAATAATTTTCAATATCGGTTTGAGTAAAATCTTCTGCATACATTTCTTCTAAACCGTGGTCACTTACTTTGCAACCATTGGCAGCAAAAAAGTCGTGGCGAGATAGCAATGCAGCAATATAATCACTTAAAGTTTTAATGTTAGCATCGCAAACAGTTTCTAATTTATCTACATAACTATTAAATCTTGCAACATCACTTACATCCATTGCTTTATCTGGGCGAAATGCAGGCAGAATAGGTATTTCAAAGCCTTCGTTCTTTAGTTGAATATGATAATTCAAGTCGTCAATTGGGTCATCTGTTGTGCAAACTGTAACCACATTCATCTTGCGTAACAAGTTCTTTACTGAATATTCTGGCGTTCTTAATTTAGCAGAACACTCGTCATAAATTCTCTTTGCAGAACTTTCGTTCAATATTTCGTGAACATCAAAATAGCGTTGTAATTCAAGGTGTGTCCAGTGATACAAAGGATTTCTTAATGTATAAGGAACTGTTTTTGCCCACGCATAAAATTTTTCCCAATCACTTGCATCGCCAGTAATATATTTTTCATCAACACCATTGGTACGCATTGCACGCCATTTGTAATGATCGCCATACAACCAAACCTGTGTAAGGTTTTCAAAGTTTTTATCTTCTGCAATTTGCTGTTGTGGTAAGTGGCAGTGATAGTCAATAATAGGCATATCCTTGGCATACTGATGATACAAAATTTCAGCAGTTTTATTGCTCAATAAAAAGTTTTCATTCAAAAATTGTTTCATACACTTCTATTTTATTTTTTAATCAAAGCCTTACGGCTATTGATTTTTATTATTATGTTACCAGCTTTTGTAATTCTATTTAACACCTGTTGCGTCGCACTCTTCAACACCTTTTCTTTCTTCATCTTTTATTAGCCACTAAGACACTAAGGCAATAATAGATTTACTAAAAAACTTTGAGTCTTCGTGGCAAACACTTTTTGTTTTTGACTTTTCCCTTTTGACTTATAGACTCACCCCTCTTTTCCAAGGAATAAAATCATCCTGATTCAACTGCACAGCTTTTGGAATAATTTCGCCACTTGCAGCTTTAATGCAATATTCTAAAATCTCTTCACCCATTTGTTGCAATGTTTTTTCGCCACTAATTACACCACCACAATCAATATCAATAATATCAGCCATACGTTTTGCTAATATTGAATTTGTTGCAACTTTAATCGTTGGACAAACAGGGTTTCCTGTTGGTGTTCCCAAACCTGTTGTAAATAAAATTAGCGTTGCACCACTTGCAGCTTTACCAGTTGTTGCTTCTACATCATTACCAGGGGTGCAAACTAAATTTAACCCAGCTTTTACAGCAGGTTCAGTATAATCTAACACATCTACTACTGGTGATGTGCCACCTTTTTTTGCAGCACCATTACTTTTTATAGCATCGGTTATTAAACCATCTTTTATATTGCCTGGCGATGGATTAAAGCTAAAGCCCGAGCCAACTCTTTCAGCGGAATCGCTATAAGCTTTCATCAAACTAATAAACTTTTTTGCTGATGTTTCTTCAATCGTTCTATCAATCAAATCTTGTTCTGCACCACACAATTCTGGAAACTCTGCCAACAAAACTTTACCCCCTAAAGCCACTAATAAATCACTTGTTACTCCCACAGCAGGGTTTGCAGAAATTCCACTGAAACCATCGCTACCACCACATTTCACACCCAATACTAACTTATCAAGCGATGCTGGTTTTCTTTCTAATTTATTAATTTCAACTAAGCCAAAAAATGTTTTTTTAATAGCATCGCTAATCAATTGTTCTTCACTTTGAGATTGTTGTTGCTCAAAAATGAACATTGGTTTATCGAACTTAGGATTACGTTCTTTTAAATCATTTAAAAAATCCTGTGTTTGTAAATTTTGGCAACCAAGGCTTAAAACCGTTATCCCTGCTACGTTTGGATGATCGGCATAAGCAGCCAATAATTTACTTAACACAGCAGCATCCTGTCGAATACCGCCACAACCACCTTGGTGATTTAAGAATTTAATACCATCCACATTTTTAAAAGGGCGATTCTGTATATTAGAAACTGGCGTTGCAGCCAATGAAATAGTTTCTAAATTTTCACCTTTGTTAAATGCTTCTAATAATTGATGTGTATAGCTTTTGTATTTATCGGTTACTTCATATCCCAACTCGTTATACAATGCTTCTTTAATAACATCTAAATTTCTATTTTCACAAAAAACGGTTGGTACAAACAACCAATAATTTGCAGTTCCCACTCTGCCATCACTTCTATGGTAACCATTAAAGGTTCTACCAGTAAATTTTGAAACATCGGGTGCGTGCCATTCATAATGACTTGGACGAAATGTATAAGGTTCAGCAGCGTGTTTTAAATTATCAGTACTCATTCTCATTCCTCTTAAAACCAATTGCTGTGTTTTACCTACCAACACACCATACATATATACTTCCTCGCCTGTTTGCATATCATTCATATAAAACTTATGCTTCGCTGGAATATCTTCTTGAAGAATATAGGTGCTGCCTTCAAACGCAATGCTGTCGCCCTTTGCAAGGTCTTGCAATGCTACAATTACATTATCTTTTGGATTAATTTTTAAAACTTTATTTGACATAAATCTGTTTCTACTTTTTGTTTTTGACTTTTAACTTTTGCCTTAGAACTAAACTCCTGCTTGCTCTTTACTTTCAATTCCTTCTATCACTTCAAAGAATTTATTTTCCATAAATAACTTCAAGTATTTTGTTACTGCATTGGCAAAACCATCTAATTTATTCAAATCAACACTCCATAAATTTTCATTACTTAACACAGCTTTTACAACTTCTTCAACATTATTATTTTGCCAAACTTCAAAGTAATAATTTGCCCATTCGTCTTGAATGTGATAGCTTGTTCCATTGTTGTTTCCAAAATATTTATCACCATCTTTTGTAGTAGCTTTCATAAACAACAAATAAGCTGCAAACCCAATAGCCATATACTGTGGCACATTGTTAAAGCGATTGTAATGCTCTGTTAAAAGAGGCACATTTCGCATCTTCATTTTACCAGTAAAATTCAAAGTTATACTCAACCAACGATGGTCTATATAAGGATTACGAAAACGATCGAGTACATTTTTTGCAAACTCGTAAGATTCTAATCTTGTGATTTCAACATTTTCAATACAAGGTCCAATTTCGTGTTTCATTAAATCATACACAAACAAATTCATTGACTTATTTGCCATTGCATCTTTAACAACATCGAAGCCTGCAAGAAAAGCTAAGCCACAGCTGAAAGTGTGTGTACCATTGAGCAAACGCAATTTTATCTCACGATATTTATTGATGTTTGGGGCAATGATAATTCCATTATCAATTGCACTAAAATTCAAGATATTTTTTGTTCTTTGGCTTGTAGTTTCAATTGCCCACAAACTATAAACCTCACTCATTATCATCAAGTCATCTTCGTAGCCTAATTTTTCTTCAGTTGCTTTATGTTGTGCTTCAGGCATTTTGCCGGGCACAATTCTATCTACCAATGAATTGCAAAAATCATTTGCAGTAAACAACCAATCTGTAAAAGCCTTATCCATATTGAGTTTTGTAGCTAATTGCTCAATAATCATTTTAAGTTTTGTTCCATTATCAGTAATTAATTCTGTTGGAACAATGGCAACACCACATTCTTTGCTGCCATTAAAAATTTGATAACGATGATGCAACCAAGCTAATAATTTTCCAGGAAAAGAGTTGGGTGGATTGTTAGTAATATTATCATTTTCATCGAACACAATCCCCACCTCTGTTGTGTTTGAGAGAATTAATTGCATTTCAGGATTAGCAGCCGTTGCTAAAATATCTTGCCAATTGGTTTTTGCAGAAAGCACTCTTCTAATAGAAGAATTGATAATGGTTTCATCAACTACTTCATTATTTTTTACACCTTTTATGCAATGTGTATAGAGACAATCTTGGTTAGAAAATTCATCTGCACCACCATTGCCTGTTGACTTTACAACAACAATACGCCCATTGAAAATGCCTTGCTTATTGGCTTTGTCAATATAGTAATCGGGTAAGCCACGAAGTAAAACGCCTGTTCCAAATTGTAATACTTTTTCTGGCAACACTTCTGCTTGCTTAAAGTTGTTTATGCTTTTATTTAGCTTCATTTTATTTGTTTTTGCTACGAAGGCACTAAGACACAAGATTATTTTCCTTTATGCCTTTGCGTCGTTGCGGTTACTTCAAAATCCATCTATCTCCAAAAACCCAAGTTGCATCTATGTTTGCTGCAATTGGATTTCCTTTTGCTTTATCTAAATTATTTTCAAACCATTTATAATCTCCCCCATCTCTATGGCAGTTATAATAATAAATCCTATCTCCCCACAAGATTGTATTATTTGTTTTAACTCGATAAATATTCGTGTCAGCCATTTCTTTTGCAAACGAACAATCAATCAAATAAAACTGTGCATCTCTATGGTAACGACCTAACTTAAATCCTTCAAAACCCTTGAAAGTGCAATGTTTCAGCACTGTTTTGGAATCTTCGTATTTACTGCCATCGTGCCAAATGCTTGCTGGCCCTGTGTGTGCAATGAAGGTGCAATTTTCGGCATAAGCCCAACCACGCGGACAATAAAAATCAACACCACCTTCCATCACACAATCCTTAAAATAAAACATTCCAGCTTCAACATTCCAAGGGCTGACAGTATCGCCACCATAGGCTTTTAGCTTACAATGAATCACTTTTAATCTTGTTGTTGCAAACGAACGTAAAGCCATTTGATGTCCATCTTTTCTAATTTTTTTTTCGTGTCTAACTGTATCACTTGCACAAGCAATTGTTATGTCTTTATCATTGTCAAAACCATAAGAATTTTCGATGGTTAAGTTTTTTAAAGTAATATCACTTCCTTTTAAATTAAGTGTTGCAACGCCCCAATCATCTGCATTTGAGCAACGCCATTCGTCTCTTGCAATCGCTTGTGAAAGAACTGTTTTATCCTCATCTTCTCCTTCCAAAACCACATTGTTTTTTTCTAAATAAATCTTTTCTTTATAAACTCCTTTTTTTATAAAAATGGTTCTTGTTGTTGGTGAACTATCACTCAAACTATTAATAGCTGCTTGAATGGTTTTAAAATCTCCTTCGCCATTTATATCAACAACAATTCTGCTTTCTACTTTTTGTTTTTGACTTTTGACTTTTAACTTTCCTTCTTTCCAATTTGGATAATCTTTCTCCAATAAATCCTTAGCCCAAGAGCCATACCAACCATAACCAATTCTTCTTTCTTGTTCTATTTCTGCAACAGTTTTTTTCTTAATACCATCTCGTCCACAAAAAAACGGTTTGTTTGTTTCTAAGTCGTAAAACCTTGCCCACAATACGCTTCCAGCTTCTGGTATTATTACTCTATCTCTTCCTTTTGGTAAAGTTGAATCAGGAATATCTTCATATTTATAACCAACAATCTTCGATTTGTTAAACCAATTAATTGCTGCTTCAACTGCATTTTTTAGTTCAATAGTTTGATGCTCATAATTCATTAAGAACTTAATAATACCAACACTTTCAGAGCCACTTAAACTTGGCAATTCATAAGCTCTTGCTTTTGCTGGCTTCAATGTTTTTTCATCGTGCTGAGCACACCAAACAGTTAACTTGCCATTTACTTTAACCTGTGTTTTTAAAATACACTCAACACCTCTTGCAACTGCAAATTTCGCTGGTTTGATAAAATTTGAATCAACAACATCAAAACCATTTCGCTTCAAAGCCACGTCATACAAGACATTCATTGCATTTATCATTGCATTATCGTTGTAAGTAATCTTGTGTCTATAAGAACTTAAGTCAGGATAAAACTGTGGAAAGCCACCATTTTTATACTGCATCTTCAACAAGTATTTTATACCATTTTCAACTGCTGTTAAATACTTTTTATTTTTTGTTTGTTTATATACTTTTAATAAATAACGAATCTCTTTGCTTGTTGCATCATTATCAATTGTTGCATCGTTTCTATTAGCTTCGTCTTGTATTGTAGCTTTTTCAACAGCAGCATATTCTCTTTTATAATCAACTTTTTCTTCTTTATAATGCTTGGGCCAGCCACCATAATTTCTTTGAAAGAGTAGCATATTATCTGCAACTAAATCTTGTGCAAACGAATTTGCAAAAGTTACACAAGCCAACAACCACAATATATACAGCTTCTTTATCACTTTTTGTTTTTGACTTTTTGTTTTTGACTTTGATTCAACGCCCATTTCACTAAATCATTTGCTGCTTTAAAATTTTCAAATTCAGCAGGTAATTTTCTTCCATCAACATATTCGTTATATAACCAAGGGTCGCCAACTGCAAAGACAGTTCCTTTATCAACTTTAGAGGCAGCCATTACATCAGGACCTTTATGCCTTAGTACACTCCAATTCATATAAGATTCACCAGTTGCACAACCTAAACTAATTGTAGATATTTCTTTTAAATATACTTTCCTTGCTGACTTAAATATTTCATTTTGTTTATCAATTTGAATTGCACCCATTTCAAATTTTTTTCCATCAACTTTATTGATACTAACTTCATTAAATCGCAACCCAAATTTTCTCGCTAATCTATTAAAGTAATCAAATTCAGCATTACTACTATCATTATGAAAAATCAATAATACTCCACCTTTTTTCACCCAATCATAAATTATTTGAGCATCTTTTTCACTCATATAATTTGGCGTAGGATTATCAGCCACATTATCTGCATCAACAATGATATACACATCAGCTTTGCTTAAATTAGTTTCAGTTGGTGCTTCATATAAAGTTTTAGTAGTAGCCCCATAAGTATTGAAAACATTGCTCAATAAAGAAAATCCACCATTCGATTTTTCATTCCATTTGTAATGCCAGAGCTTTTCAATTCCTGTAATGTCTTTCTTTTTTTCACTGTTAAAATAGCTGTCTAATAAAACAGTTTTTCCTTTACCAACAGGTTGTGTTTTCAGCATTTCCATTTCATTAGATGCCATTAAAAAAACGCCCAAACCTTTTGGGTCATTAGTTATCACAGGTTCACTAAAATAATAATCCAAACTTCCATCTCTATAAGGATTACCACCCAAGCCACTCACTTTTACAGTGCCTGTTAAAACAGTTTGACCATTCTCTTCTTTAATAAATTGCTTTACAATGCCATCATAACCTTTTTTAGCAATAGCAATTTTTGTTGCAGGAATATAACCTTTACGAACACCTTTTGCAATAGCATAAACAAACTGGCAAGATGCAGATGCTTCCAAATAATTTTTACTATTTGCTGGAACATTCATCACATCAAACCAAAGACCATATTGCTTTTGCTGTTGTTTCTCTACTGCAATAGTTAGTCTGTTTAATATAGCAACTAACTCTTTTCTTTTAGGATGATTTTCTGGAAAATAATCCAACACATCTACCAAAGCTGTGGCATACCAGCCCATTGCTCTTGCCCAAAAATTAGGGCTGCAACCAGTTGTTTTATTTGCCCATTTTTGTTCTTTACTTTCATCCCAAGCGTGATACAATAAACCAGTCTTTGTATCTCTACTATGTTTTTCCATCCAAATAAACTGATTAGCAATATTGCTGAAAGCAGCAGTATCATTGGTAAATTCGGCATACTCACAATAAAACGGTTCTGCCATATACAAACCATCCAACCACATTTGATTAGGATAAATTTTCTTATGCCAAAACCCGCCTTCTTTTGTTCGAGGTTGCTTGCTTAATTGATTTCTTAATGTGGTAGCAGCTTTCCAATATTTTTCGTTGTTTGTTACCTTAAACAAACTCATCAATACTCTGCCATTACATACATTGTCAATATTGAAATCTTCTGCTTTATATGTTTTGATGGTGCCATCATCTTTTACAAAAACATCAACCTGCTTTTGCATATAGCTGAAATATTTTGCATCCCCCGTTTTATACCACAAATCTTCCATTCCTTTTAGCACAACACCCATATCGTAAGTCCATTTTGCAGGCTTGCTATCCAATGCAAAACTATCTTTCCAGATGCCAATTGTTGTAGCAGCAACTTTTTCACTTAATGTTTGAGATTGAGTGGTAGCAAGGATTAGAGAGAATAATATGGTTAATATTTTTTTCATTTTTTTGTTTTGCCACAAAGACACTAAGGCAAAAAATCTTAGTGTCTTTGCGACTTTGTGGCTACTGTATTGTAATATTTTCTTCCTTAGCACCAAATCCAACTGCTACTTTTTTCTTAGCTTTTGAAGCATCTGTATTCAGCACTTTTGTTGCACCACTTCTTTCACCTTCAACTTGTACTAATACATCAGCAGCTTTGTATTGAATTTTATCAAACACAACGCCATCGCTATTTAGCACATATAACAAAGGATTATTTTCTTTAGAGATGATGTTGATATTTTTAATATTAATACCAGTTGCTTCTTGTATATCAATTCCTTTTTTAGCTTGCAAAGTCATATTTTCAAGGTTGATATTTTTTATGTGCATTTCAGGAATACCACGAATGAAAATAGCTTTTTCTGCACCATTACAAACCACATCCTTTACATAAAAATCTTTAAATACAGGTGTGGTTTCATCAACAGGTTTAAACTCCACTTTTGGAAGTTCTCTTTTCTCTCCAGCCATTGGCACTGGGTCTTTGGCTGCATAATACATATCAAATAAAATAGCTTCGCCAGCAATATCTTTCATACGAATATTGTTCACATAAATTTTTTCTACAACACCACCGCGACCACGGGTTGTTTTGAAACGCAAACCAATATCAGTACCAACAAAAGTGCAATTGCTTACGTATAAATTTTTAGCACCACCACTCATTTCACTTCCAATTACAAAACCTCCGTGGGCGTGATATACAATGCAATTTCTAATGATACCATTTTCTGTTGGCATTGCACGTTTTCTGCCTTCTGCATCACGTCCACTTTTAATGCAAATGCCATCATCACCAACATCAAATGTGCTGTTTTCGATTAAGAAATTTTTACAACTTTCAATATCAATACCATCACCATTTTGTGCATACCAAGGATTTTTTGCATATACATTTCTTACTGTTAAATTATCACACATTAAAGGATGTAAATTCCAAGCTGGTGAATTCTGAAACGTAACACCATCAAGCAATACATTCTTACAACTTGTAAGCACAACTAAGTTTGGGCGAAGAAAATCTTTATATTCTTCAACATCTTTTAAAGTTGCACCATTTGCCACAACACCAGGGTTTTTAATACTATTTCCTTTTACAGATTTAGCACTTGGATACCAAGTTTTTCCATCTTCACTTACAACCCCTCCACTTGCAACTTTATTTTTCCATTGAGAAGAAGTAAGTTTATCTTTCTTTACCATACGCCAAGCATCACCATTTCCATCAACAATGCCACTGCCAGTAACTGCAATGTTTACAGCATTTACGGCTGATAAAGGCGATTGATTTCTGTAAGCATCTAATCCTTCCCAATTCGTTTGTATTAATTTATACTCATTAAAATCATCAGTAAATTGTAACACAGCATCACGTTTGATATGCAGATTCACATTGCTTTTTAATTCAATGGGTCCAGTTGACCAAAATCCTCCTGGCACTAAAACCACACCACCACCTTTTTTGTTGCAAGCGTCAATAGCAGCTTGAATGGCTTTGCTGTTAAGCGTTACGCCATCAGCTACTGCCCCATATTTTACAATATTAAAAGTGTCTTTTTTAAAAGTAGGTTGGGTTATTTTAAAATTTTGTGCGTTTGCAAATGAAAGAGAGCAAATCGAGATGCCAAATAGTATTTTCTTTAAATCTATCATAATATATCTTTCTAAAAAAGGCTATACAGCAACTAAGCTATATAGCCTATTGGTTGTTTTATTGCTCGTGAGAGCTGGGTATAAAAAACAAAAACTTAAGTTATTTAATAGTCAATTTGACTGATGGCTAATTAATATACCTGAAGGAAACCCCCACAATAGGGTAGTAAATTATTAGCAAACAATCGAATAACAACAACAATTTTACACCCGTTTTATCGATTACAATCTGCTACAAAAGTCTTTATTTGTGCAAACGATGTCGGTTGCGATATCAATTAAAATAAACTTAACAAATTGTGCTTGATTGCACATTTTAACGGAATAATATTGAATACAAAAAAGGGCATAAAAAAAGATTTCATAAAATTGTAGTAGTTTATAAAATCTTTTAAAGGTCAATTTGCGAATAGATAAAATATCGAATTCGGAGTAGAATAATTTTTATCTCTCAAAATAAGCCAAGCTCCCTCCTACCCATTCTTTGTCGAAATTGTACCTGACACCAATCATCTTTCCTTTGCTTAATCTTGATAAATTGTTTGTAGGGATTGGTCTTGCTGCTCCTTCTTTCCAGAAATAAAATATTCTTATTTCAGCTTTTGCAGGGATATCGGGCGTCACAATAACATCTGCATATTTCACTTTGCGTTGTAAAATCCAATTTTCAGGATCTTTAACACTATTAACGTCATCAATTGTTACGTCAATTACCACACCTTGACCAGAAAATGAGAACAATGGTTTTAATACATAATTTTCTAAATCTGTTGGTATTTCTTTAACCTCATTTAAAAACTGAGTTTTTGGCACAAAAGGATGATCCAAAAAAGGTAACGTGTATTTACTGATTCTATAAAACCAATTAGGATGAGGTGTCCATTCTACATTCAAATCTTCTAACAAAATTTTGCCTTTCTCCTGCACTTCAGCAGATTGTTGTTGTAAATCGTCAAAAATAATTCTATTATAAATTCTCTTTACTTGCGTTTTAATCCCATTGTTAATATAGTATAAGTCTTTTCCTTCTTTAATTAACTCAGTTAAACAAACTGGTTTAATACCAATTAATTCCTCTGTACAGTAAAAATCAATTCGTGTTTTTTGCTCGTGAGGAAATATTTCTAAAAGAATAACATTTTCGGGCTGATGCTTTCCTAAAATAATTTCTGTAAGAAGTTTCGTGTACGATTCCTTATTCAATCCACTTAGAAAAACAGAATAATTATCTGGAATATCGAAATATTCTCTGGTAACTGTATCGTGAAAAATTTGATATGCAAACAAAGTTGGAAATCCTTGCATTTCAATTAATTGAGGCTCCAATTCGCCCTTTTCGTTTTCGCAAATTCCAAAATCAAAAGCAATAAAATCGCTATAAGTTTTATCATTTGGCACATTTACATTAGCAGGAATAGCTTTTGCAGATTTTTCTAAAAAATCAGGCTCTAATATCAAGTCAACAATGCTTTCACAAGCATCTAATATTTTATTAGTGAATTCTTTACTAATAAAAATAGGCGTTTCGGCAACTCTAAAAGCCAATGCTCCTTTAGGATAAGTATTGTGGAGTTTGTGTAAATATTTCTCGTATTGTTCTTTTGTAAAATCTTCGTTAAACTGCTTGCGTAGTGATGGAACCATATAAAAAAATTATGGAAGTAAAAATAGGATATTGAACTGAAATTAGAAAACAGAAAGATTGTTTGTGCAATTTGATTCGATAAAATGCTAACAATATGATACCTATAACTTTTGTTTTAAAGCTTATTACTTAATTCATAAAAAACCTTGCAATCGATTACACTCAAACCATTAATTTTGCAACTTAAATTTAAAAGTATGAATAATGTAAAAGTTGCCATTAATGGTTTTGGCAGAATTGGGCGATTAGTATTCCGTCAGATTTATAATATGGAAGGAATTGAGATTGTTGCAATCAACGATTTAACAAGTCCCGCTGTTCTTGCACATTTATTAAAGTATGATAGTGCTCAAGGAAGATTTAATGAAACGGTTACTTCAACTGACAATTCAATAGTTGTTAATGGACACGAAGTAAAAATATATGCCCAAAAAGATCCATCACAAATTCCTTGGGGTAGCCACGGTGTTGATGTTGTAATTGAAAGTACAGGATTTTTTACTGATGCTGAAAAAGCTAAAGCTCACATTACTGCAGGTGCAAAAAGAGTAGTTATTTCTGCTCCTGCAACTGGTGAATTAAAAACAGTTGTATTTAATGTAAATCATAGCATACTTGATGGTAGCGAAACTGTTATCAGTTGTGCAAGTTGCACTACAAACTGCTTAGCTCCAATGGCTAAAGCATTGAACGATAATTTTACAATTCTTGCTGGTAGTATGACTACTATTCACGCATATACAAACGATCAAAATACCTTAGATGCTCCACACCCTAAAGGAGATTTAAGAAGAGCAAGAGCTGCTGCTGCCAATATTGTTCCTAACAGCACTGGTGCTGCAAAAGCAATTGGTTTAGTATTACCTGAATTAAAAGGTAAATTAGATGGTGGTGCTCAACGTGTTCCTGTAATTACTGGTTCTGTAACTGAGTTAACTGCACTTCTTGAAAAGAAAACTTCTCTAGAAGAAGTAAATGCAGCAATGAAAGCAGCAAGCAACGAAAGTTTTGGTTACACAGAAGATGAAATTGTAAGCAGCGATATTATAGGTATTAGCTTTGGTTCTTTATTTGATGCAACACAAACTAAAGTTGTTACTGTTGGCGATCATCAATTAGTAAAAGTTGTTAGTTGGTATGATAATGAAATGAGTTATGTAAGTCAATTAGTACGTACAGTTCATTTCTTTGCTGGATTAATTAAATAAAATTATATCTACACAAAAAAGGTTCGCAATATTCAATTATTGCGAACCTTTTTTTATTTAATAGATGCAAAAACTGCTAATACACTAAAAATTATTAGAACATAAATTGCTACAAAAATAATCGTCAATATACCCCAAAAAGTGCTGTATATTTTCAAATTTTTTAAAGACTCAGTTAGCAATTCTTCATCAGCATTGTCAATTGCCTTAATGCATTTATTGGCGAAAATTAATCTATAAAAATTTGGAATTAAAATAACTGCCAAAACAATAGCATAGAAAATCAAAATCATTGTAAACACTACATTATCATATACATCATAAGGTCTATTTCTACCGCTATTAAGTCCTTTCAGAAAAAAGCTTCCTCCAAAAAGGCAAAACATAATACCAACAAATAGCAATATTATATTAACCCAAGCTAAGAATTTTTCCCATTTAGCTGAGCTTTTTAAGTAAGACAAAGCAGTAGAGTTTAAACTAAAGCAAAATATTGATTCTTTGTTTTGTAAATTTTCCATTATAGTTTTTTGTTCGGTTAAGCTATGAAGAAATATGATTTTGAATTATTTTTTGTTTAAAAATTCTTGTACTTAAGTTTGCAAAATGTTAAATGTGTTGAGCCTTGTATCTTATCAATTTTTACCTCCAAAAATGGGTGGGCAAAAGTGCATTGCACTAGGCAATAGATATTTATCAAAGCACTTGAATTTAACTTGTATTACTACAGAAAACAATGTATCAAATGAAGATATCAACTATTCTGTATTAAATGTTTTAAGTAATAGCAAACTTAGGTATATTAACATTTTCTATTTTTTTAAGATAAGAAGTCTTATCAAAAAAAACAGCATTACACACCTAATTCTTGAACATCCTTATTATGGCTGGCTTGGTATTTTGCTGAAGTATTGTTGTGGAGTTAAACTTATTAACAGGTCTCATAATATAGAAGCCAATAGGTTAAAAACTGTTGGAAAATGGTGGTGGAAATTATTGTGGAAGTATGAAAAATTTGTACACAAATCTGCTGATTTAAGCTTTTTTATAACTGAAGAAGATAAATCTTATGCTATCAATAACTTTAGTTTAAACACAAAAAAAAGTTTGGTCATAACTTATGGATTTGAGCTGGAACAAATGCCAGATGAAACATCAAAACTATCGGCTAAAAAATCAATTAAACAACAATACAATATTGCTGATGATAACTTAGTTATTTTGTTTAATGGAACTTTAGATTATCAGCCGAATTTAAAAGCACTTGATACTATTTTAACCACAATTAACTCTAACTTACAAAAAAGCGATTTCAAATATAAAATTATTGTTTGTGGTAAGAACTTACCAAACTCATATAATCATTTGCAATCTTACCAATCGCAAAACATTATTTATGCTGGATTTGTTGATGATATTTCCACTTACTATTTAGCAGCTGATATTTTTATTAATCCTGTAATTGATGGTGGAGGAATAAAAACTAAAATTATTGAAGCATTGGGCTATAATGTTTCATTAGTAACAACAAAAAGTGGAGCTATTGGTATATCAAAAGAAATCACTGAAAGCAAGATGCTAGTAGTAAATGATAATGATTGGGGCGAATTTACAAAGGCTATTTTGGCTATAAACATCACAAAAGATATTCCTGAATCATTTTTTAAGCATTTTTATTGGGACAACATAGCTGAAAAAGCTGCTGCTGCTATTAAACTAATCTAATTTTCTTGCTCCATCTTAGTCTATAATCCTATATTTGCAGCCTTAATAAAAAAAATGTACGGCAAAACCCGTACAGCCTACTAAAAATAATTATATGCAAAAAGGTATCCATCCAGAAAATTATCGTTTCGTTGTATTTAAAGATATGAGTAACGGTACTTCATTTTTAAGCAAATCAACTGCTTATTCTAAAGAAACAGTTCAATGGGAAGACGGTAAAGATTATCCAGTTATTAAATTGGAGATATCAAACACTTCTCACCCTTTCTACACAGGTAAAAATATATTACTTGACACTGCAGGACGTATTGACAAATTCAAAAAGCGTTACGCAAAGAAAGAAGGAGCTTAATCAACTTAAAATACAAACCCACTCAATTGAGTGGGTTTTTTATTACTTGTTTATATCAAAATATCATTTGTTAAATTACTCAGCCCAACTCATTGTGTAATCTTTATTTTCAATATTGATTGCATCAACAGTTAGCATTAATGGATGAAATGTATCTACCATAACAGCTAGCTCTTGCGTTTCTTTTTTACCAATACTTTTTTCTACAGCTCCAGGATGTGGGCCATGAGGAATTCCAGCTGGGTGCAGTGTAATCATACCACGAGTTACACTTTTTCTACTCATAAAGTCTCCATCAACATAATATAAAACCTCATCGCTATCTATATTGCTATGATTGTATGGAGCAGGAATAGCATTTGGATGATAATCGTATAATCTTGGGCAAAAGCTACAAACAACAAAATTATGTGCATCAAAAGTTTGATGAACAGGTGGTGGTTGATGCACTCTACCAGTTATAGGTTCAAAGTCGTGAATGCTTAGTGCATAAGGGTAGCAGCAGCCATCCCAACCTATAACATCAAATGGGTGTGTGCCATAATGCAAACCATAAAGCACAGATTTTTTCTTAGTCTTAATTAAGAAATCTCCTTTTTCATCTATTGTTAGCAAATTTTTTGGAGTGCGAATATCGCGTTCACAAAAAGGAGAATTTTCAAGCAATTGACCATTATTACTTACATATCTTTTTGGAAATTTTATTGGGCTAAAACTTTCTACAATAAACAATCTATTCTTATCGTCATTAAAATGAATTTGATAAATTGTTCCTCTTGGAATAATTAAATAATCGCCATAGCTAAAATTTAATTCGCCATACTGAGTAAGTAATTTACCACTGCCTTCGTGAATGAAAATCATTTCATCAGCATCTGCATTTTTATAAAAATATTCCGTAAGGCTTTTTGTTGGAGCTGCTAATACAATATGACAATCATTATTTATTAAAACAGCTTTTCTACTTTGTAAATAATCGGCTTCTGGTTTTATGTTAAATCCTTCAAGGCTGCGATGCTTCAGCATTTTTTCTTCAGCAATTACTGGAGCAACATTAATTGGTTCATCTGTTTTGATGATTTGTGTTGGTGGATGACAATGATACAATAATGAGTAATCATTACTAAATCCTTCGGTAGAAAAAAGTTGCTCAGAATAAAGTGTTCCATCCTCTTTTCTAAACTGTGTATGTCGTTTATGAGGAATCTTTCCAAGAGATATATAGTGAGACATCAATTTAAGTTTATTGATTTAAAAATACTTCCTTTTAAAAAAGCTGTTTGTTCTATATCAAAAAACTAATCATTAGATAATTCAAGTGTTACTAAAAGAAAGATATACTTCCATTTACGCTTATCAACATAATATGTGAAATTTCTAAAAAATGGCATTGCAATAAAGATTAATATAAACTTCTAACCCAAGGAACATCGTTAAATCTAAAAGGCCAAGGCACAGAAGCAATGATAACAACCAGAGCAGCAATATAAAACCAAAGCAGTTTTTTGTGTTTAGCAGCATCGTTATTAGAAGGCTTTTTTGAAATTGACCTTGTAATAGTAATCAACACAACAGCAATCAACATTCCTGTAATATGCTCTACTACCCAAAACCTTAGTTTAGCTGTTTTCATAACATCTGCCATACCATAAATTTTAACCAGAGCGATTCCTTTTTCTCCAAAAAAATATTGGTATAATCCTATCAGTAAATTTAGGTGCGTAATAATTACTAATCTTAAATTCCAAGATTTATCCTTGTCAGTATAATCTGTACTGTTGTATAGAAAATTTCTTGAAATATTTACTAAAAGAAAAATGATGATAGCCCAACGTAATAAACTATGTAGACCAACTGTGCCATTGTAAAACATAAATAATCGTTATTTTAAATTAGAGGTTGATGCCAAAGTAAGTATTTTTAGCATACTAGCTATAATTTGGGGATAATTAACTTTTTATAATCAACAGAATAACCACAAAAAGCACCCAAACCACCATTGCTAATATTGCCCAAAACTTTGTTTGGTGTAGAGAAAGGGTTGCCAACAGTTTGATAAGCAAATTCCCAAGTGTTCCAAAAAGTATAGGTTGCTTTATCGGTGTTACAAAATTTTAGCACAACAGTATCACCTCTATGAAAGAATCCCTTTACTTTTTCGTCAACAGGATTATTTCTATCAACACCCTGATCTATTTGTATATCGTAAGTTTTCCCATCAATTACTTGATCGTCAAAAGCACTTTTTTCGCCAGGTAGAAAGCCGTTGTTATTGACGCTTGTAAAGTATCTGATATAGTTTCCTAAACCAACTGGGTCAGTAAATTTACCTTGTAATGTTGCTAATGTGGTATCTGGATTATTAGGAACTGGTTTCCACCAAAGAGAATCGCATTTTTTTGTAAGAATTGGGATGTGAGAAGTTGACATATATTCTTGTCCATTTATACTAACTTTAAGGTTGTATTCTTTTCCTTGTTCACCAAAGAAATTAGATGCTGATGTTGCAGGGTCGTTGGTATAATAGTATAGGCTGTAACCAATAGCCAATGGCACTTCTACCTCTTTTAAAGTGCTTGTTGTTGTACCATTATTTAAAGTTACAACTGCGTTGTGTACAAAACTGTTTGCAGCAATTTGTGCATTAATAGCAGCAAAATAGTTTAGGGAATGTGTTAATACAATTTGCGGAGCTTTACCATCTTCAATAGTTCCATCAACTACTAAAATATCAGCTGATTTTGTGGTTTTAAAATCAATATTT
Organism: Chitinophagaceae bacterium; assembly: GCA_025363355.1. GTDB lineage: Bacteria > Bacteroidota > Bacteroidia > Chitinophagales > Chitinophagaceae > CAIVPM01. The sequence continues at coordinate 25,404 of JANYEB010000221.1, forward strand.
TTTTCGCAAGAGGTTACTGAAAGAGAGATTATAACGATTATTGACAAACGCTTCATCAAGCAAAGATATTTATACGATTTAATTTGTAAATTGTTTTATGATGAGATAGTTAATGAAATAAGGAAAATGATTTGCCAAATTATTATTAATTCATTTCTATTTTATACACTAATGTTCTTTAAGCAACCACTCATAAAATCTTGGAAATTCGAGATGCCAGTATTTTTCGCTATGTTGACCAATTTGTGTTACGGTTCTAAAAATTCTAACATTAAGTTTATTGGCAAATACATCTGCCATTTTGTTCATATCACCAACCATTTGCTCTCCTTCTTTTCCACCACAATAGAAATAAATATTAATCGGATTAGGGTTTTTAAAAACTGCCCCATCTACAAACAAGTCTTTAGCTGTCCAAAACGATGGAGAAAATACGCCTGCACTTCCAAATACCTGTGGGTATTGCATTACAGCATATAAGCTAATTAGTCCACCCATACTGCTACCAGCTATAAAAGTATTTTCAAAAGTTTTTTTT
>JANYEB010000224.1 GCA_025363355.1 Chitinophagaceae bacterium
TAATCTTACAGGCAATAGTTACACTTGGAACAATATTCCTAATGTGCCAGGAACTACTTATTTAATCAAAGTATATGATTATTTGAACTCTTGCAAAAGTGATGTAAGCAATACCAATTTTGCTGTAACACCAGCTCAACCAGTTCTTACAAGTCCCAATGGTGGCGAAGTTTGGTGGTCTGGAATGACAAATTATATTTATTGGGATGCAGCTACTTTTTACAGTAATGTAAAACTAGATTTTTCATTAGATAGTGGTACAACTTGGAATATTATTACAACTACTGCACCTTATACTACTGGTTATTATGCTTGGACAATTCCTCAAACATTTTCAACTAAATGTTTAATTAGAGCAAGTAATTCACTTGATGCAAATAGTTATGATATTAGTGATGCTGTGTTCACCATAAAACCAGCAATCACCATACTTACACCAAATGGTGGCGATGTTCTAGGTGCTTGTACTCAAACATCTATTACGTTTGAAAAATCGCCAGCTTATAGCAACGCAAATGTGGAGTATAGTTTAAATGGAGGTACAACTTGGACAAGCCTTGTAGCTAATTATAACTATGGGACTACCAACACAACATTTACATATAATTGGTCAATTTTAAATCTTTCATCAACCAATGTTAAGGTAAGAGTTTATCCAACAGGCAATACTTCATTGGGAGATAGTAGCAATGCTGCGTTAACTATTAAAAAAGCTGTAACCATTGTGCAGCCTGCTTTTGGCGGCACAATGCAAGTTGGAACTGTATATCCAATTAAATGGAAATCTGAAGGTATTTCTAACTTATACGATATTGCTTACACAACAAATGGTGGCACAACTTGGATAAATATTGTAACAGCTTATAACACTGCAACAAGCACTTATAATTGGACTGTTCCAAATACTGTTTCTGCAAATTGTAAAATACGAGTTAGAGATAATGTGAATAGTTGTAAAGAAGATATTTCGCAACAAGCATTTATTATTTCTGCAACACCAGCACCAATAAAAATAACTGCACCAAATGGTGGAGATACTTTATTAGGTTGCCAATCTTATACTATTACTTGGACAGAGCCTAGCACACCAATTGGAAATTATAATATTTATTATTCTACAAATAGTGGCAGTAGTTACAACACAATTGCTACAAACTATGCAACCACAAGTGGCACATATAATTGGGTTGCTCCATATTTTAATATAACCAATGCTTTGGTAAAAATTGAAGCTGCAACCGATGCTACAAAATTTGATGTAAGCGATGCTTTATTTATGGTAAAAAGTAGAAATCTTACTGCTACTAATGATACCATTGTTTGTAGTGGCACAACGCTACAACTGAATGTTAGTGGTGGTTTTAGCACATACAACTGGAGTGGTGGCTCTGTTTCAAATACAACAATTGCTAACCCCACTGCTATTATTAATTCAAACACAAACTTTGTTGTAACATCTTATAATGGCACTTGTTTTATTTCGGATACAGTGAAAGTAAAAACTAGTGCAGCACCTGTTACTAATTCTTTAAATTTTAGTGGTTGTCAATCGGTTGTTTATAAAGGAAAAACATATACATCTTCTATTACATTGAACGATACAACTAAGAATTTACAAGGCTGTGATAGTGTCTATAATACTATTTACATTGCAGTTAGAAACACAACACCAACAACGCAAACTCAAAATTTAAGTGGTTGCAAACAGTTAATGTATAATGGCAAAAATTACACAACAAGTACTGTTGTAAAAGATACTTTGCGTAGCACATTTAATTGTGATAGTATTTATAATATTACCAATATTACTATTAATAATGCTTGTGTAAATTATATCAACACTGTCTTTACTGTAAATATGGCTAACTATTTACTTACAGGGAATACCATAGATACAGGGGGTATAAGAATAGCAGGAAACTTTGCAGATTTGGGTATCAATCTTCCAAACTGGACACCAACCTCACAGCTTTGCAAGCTAACAAAACAAGGCATTACAGACAATTGGAGCATTACTATTCCTATACCTGATACATCAATCAATAAAACTTTATACTTCAAATTTGTGAACACTAATTGGGGTAAAAACGAAGGCGTTGATTTTGGATCAGAACTAAAAAATACCACTACTTGTTCTGTTAATGATGGTTTTGGTAACTATAACAGATTCTTAAAATTACCTACAAAAGATAGTAGTGTAAATTATTGTTGGGAAAGATGTAGTTTGTGCAATACAACTGCTAATGCACCAACTGTAACCACAGGAACTATTACTTCTGCAACATCATCAATTATTACAATTGGCAATAACAATCTTACAGCTACAGGTGGTGCAACTGTTACACATAAAGGACTATTAGTTTCTACAAATGCAACACCTAATATTTACAACAATACGTTTAATAAATATTTCCATTATTTAAACCCAGCACTAGGAACATATAGTGTTTATATTGGTGGACTATATTCAAATGTTCAGTATTATGCAAGAGCTTATGCAAGCAACGAAATTGGAACTACTTATGGCAGTGTCATTCCATTTGTTTTGTGTGATACAGCAAAAACTGATTCAATAAAATTGAATGGTTGTGGTAGTGTTGTGTATAATGGCAACGTATACACAAGTTCAACTATAAAAAGAGATACATTAAAAACAAGTTTAGGTTGTGATAGTATTTACAGAGTAGTTGATATTACTGTAAAACCAACGTCAGCATCTTATTATTCTGCTACTATTTGTGCAGATGCACTACCATATACCTGGAATGGAAATTCATATAATACAACAGGTAACTATATTATTTATTTAACAAATTCTGTTGGTTGCGATAGTGCTGCCAATTTGAAATTAATTATAAATGCACTACCAGTAATATCATTAAACAGTTCGAGTAATTGTTTAAATACTGCTAATCTAAATTTAACAGGAGCCAATAGTGCATTGCAAATTGTTTGGCAAAATAATGGAGTAACCGTAAATACTACAACACCTACTGCTGCTGCATTTGGAACAACTGTAGCTGGTGGAAATCCAACAAGCACATTGCCTAATGCATTGAATGGACCAAGCAGTGTTTTTGTAGATAAAAATGGAGTGTTATATGTTGGTGATTTAAACAATGCAAGAATACAACGCTTTGCTGTTGGCAACTTAAATGCTACAACTGTTGCAGGTGGTGGAGGAATTGGTGTTGGGTTAAATCAATTCAATAGCCCTAGTGGTGTTATGGTTACTGATAGCAATAATGTATATGTTGGAGATTTCGGAAATCATAGAGTTACAAAGTGGTTGCCTAATGCTTCATCAGGTATTGTAGTTGCAGGTGGCAATGGCTCTACAAATACAAGCAATGCATTTAACGGTGTTGCTGATATTTTTGTAGATGCTGCAAACAATGTGTATGTAGCCGATCAAAATAATCATCGCATTCAAAAATGGGCTGTTGGTGCAACAAGTGGTGTTACTGTTGCTGGAGGAAATGGTGCAGGCTCAAATGCCAATCAAATTAATTTGCCAACTGCTGTGTTTGTAGATGCAACAGGCAATGTATATGTAGGCGATTATGGAAACAAACGTGTTACCAAATGGACAGTTGGTGCTACAACTGGTGTAACAGTTGCAGGTGGCAATGGAGCAGGTGCAGCAAATAATCAAATAGATTTATTAACTGGTTTATTTGTAGATGCAATAGGCAATGTTTATGTAGCAGATCAGAATAATCATCGCATTCAAAAATGGGCTGTTGGTGCAACAAGTGGTGTTACTGTTGCTGGAGGAAATGGTGCAGGTTCAAATGCAAATCAATTCAAATACCCTAAAGATATTTATATAGATACAGCAGGTGCAATGTACATTCCAGACAATTGGAACCAACGTGTACAAAAATGGTTACAAATTATTAATACTAGCTACACACCAACAACAGCAGGGATTTACACAGCTATCGTTACAAACAACAGTGGTTGTGTTGCTACAAGTAATACTGCAACTATTGCTGCTACTGTAACGCCTAGTATTAGTGTGACAGCTTCTGTAACTGCTGTTTGTTCTAACTCTAAAGTTGTTTTTAATGCAAGTATTACAAATGGTGGAACAACCCCATCTTATCAGTGGAAAAAGAATAGTAATAATGTAGGTATTGATAATGCAACTTATAAAGACAGTGCATTTAATGCAAATGATAGTGTGTGGTGTATACTAACAAGCAATGCAAGTTGTACAGTTATTACTACAGCAAAGAGCAATGTTATAAAACTTACAGCACCACAAATTAGCATAGCACATCCTGATTATTTCTATTGCGATAGTGGCATTGTTAATAATGTTATGTATTACCAAACATCATCATTTTTATACACCATTAAAAACATTTTTGGATGCGATAGCGTTTATGTAAATGGAGGTGTAATTATTACAAAAACCCCAACATTATTAAATGTATCAAGTAATAGTCCTGTAAATATTGGAGATACTATTAAATTATTCGCAACAGCAACAAATGCTACAAGCTACAGTTGGCAGGGCATTGCAGGATTTTCAAGCAATAATCAAAACACATTTATTGCAAATGCAAGTGTAGCAAATACAGGTTGGTATTTAGTTACAGTTGGTAATGGAGCTTGTAATAAAAAAGATAGTGTCTTTGTAACTGTTAGTGCAAGTAGTTTATACACTATTTCAGGAAGAGTTATTTCTGCAATAAATAAAACGGTCAATGGTGTTACAGTAAATCTGTCTGGAGTAATTAATGCCTCAACACAATCAAATGCTGGTGTATATGCATTCAATAATTTACCTGTTGGTAACTATAAACTTAAAATATCAAAGAACAACGATATCACCAAAGCCAATGGAATCAATGCAACTGATGTTTTGTTTGTTCAACGACATATTTTAAATACTACCAAATTAAACAGTGCTTATAAACTTATTGCAGCAGATGTTAATGGAGACAAAAATATTAATGCTACAGACCTACTAAGAATTAAACGTTTAATTCTAGGAACTGATACCACATTTAATAGCACTTCAAAGGGTAATAGATTGTGGGAGTTCGTAGATAGTGCTTACGTCTTTCCTGATACAACAAACCCCTTTCCTTTTAAAGATTCTATTTCATTCACTAATTTAACAAGCAACAAAACTAATCAAACATTTATTGGTGTTAAACTGGGCGATGTGAATGATAGTTGGAATGCTGCTTTAGCAAGGGGTGTAGTTACTAAGCCTGTGGAGTTTGTTTACACCTTAAGGAATGAGGAATTGGGAATTGGGAATTCGGTTGTAAGAATCCCTATTACTGTAAACAACTTCAAAGAAATTCTTGCAATGCAATACACATTGCACTTTAATAATAGCAAGTATGAATTTATTGGAATTGAAAACAATAAACTTGACATTGACTTTAATGAAAAACAATTCAATCAAAATGGCAACATCAGTTTCTTGTGGACAGATAAAAATGCAGTTGAAAGAATTTTGGAAGATGGAACTGAGTTGTTTGTTTTGGTGTTAATACAAAAAGGAATTGGGAATTTGGAATTAGAAATTAGTGATGCGATAACCGAAATTGCTGCTTGGGATAAAGACTATAATCAGCACAATATTATTCTCACAAAACGAGAAACGATAAACGACAAACAAGAAACAAGAAACGAGTCCTTATCTATTTCTCCCAACCCAACAAGTGGAGAAGTTAAAATAGATATACACTCCAAAGTAAATAAATCAATAAAATTAGAGTTGATAGATGTTAGTGGCAGGAAGATAATTGAACAACAAATTGATGTTATTAAAGGCAAAAATATGTTTGCTATTGACCTTAAAAAGAAAGTCAATTTGCTACCAGGGCTATATTTTATTAAAGCCAATGGATTAAACACAAACAATACATCAAGATTGATTATAAAATAATTAATTAATACATTATGTCTTTTTTACACACCAAACATATATTTTTGAAAAAATTAATGATTATGAAAATGAAACTCTACAAAAACTTATTACGAAAATCTCTATTAGTGCTATTGATAGCATTAAGTATCAACAAAGCACAGGCACAAAATCAAGGATTTTATATTGATACAGTTAAATGGCCAAATTCTAATGCTATTACCATAAATATTAAAGCAAAGGCTTTTAATAATGTGATAAACTTTGCTGGTAGTATTCACTGGGATAAAAACTCGTTACAATATGTGTCACAAGCAGGAAACTCGTCTCTAGGTAGTAGTAATTATTCGTTTGGCATTGGGTCTGTTTCTCAAGGTATATTAACGTATATATACAGCGATGCTGCTGCAATTCATACAGTAGCAGATGGTACTAATATTATTTCAATAAACTTCACCGTTATCAATAATCCACTTTCAACTTATAGTGATAATGTAGTTAGTTTTTCAAATTCTCCAACTCCGCTTGATATTGATACGACAACTGATATAGCTGGCTTGTCAGATTATGGTTCAATTTTATATCCCAACATAGAAAACCATATTTCTGGTTATGTAAGTTTTGCTCGCCCAGCAGTATTGTCTTATGCTGGTGGAAACATTACTGATTCTGTTACTAACAGACCAGCAGGCTGCACTTATCAGTGGTTTGAAAGTGGCAACCCTGTTGCTGGACCAAATTCAAGCACATACAACAACTCTCCTAGCGGAACTTATACACTAAAAGTTACTTATCCAAATGGCACAGTTGTTACATCTACTAACTCTGTTCTACCAATAAAATTAAACTCATTTAATGGTAAGTTTATTGATAATACAAATCAACTTTCTTGGTCAACTTCAAATGAAGTTAATACCAATATTTTTGATGTTGAAAGAAGTGTTAATGGAAAAGATTTCTTTTCTATTGGCAAGGTAAAAGCGATTGGCAATAGCAATACTGCTCAAAATTATAATTTCGTTGATGCTAATGTTAATAATACACCAATGTATTATTATCGTTTAAAATCAGTTGATAATAATGGTAGCTATGGTTATTCTAACATCATTACAATAGCAAAAGATAATAAAGCAACAATATCATTGTATCCAAACCCATCAAGAAATGTTGTTACAATTGAGGGTGATAAAATAGAAAAAATTGTTGTAACAAATTTGTTAGGTAAAACAGTTTTAGTGAAAAATGTAAATGCTGTAAATAATACTACACTTAACATTGCTGACTTAGCAAAAGGTTTTTATAATGTGAACGTTATAAATGCTAACACAACAAAATCATTAAAATTAATAGTTGAATAAATTATAAAGTTCTCTAAAAAAAAGGTCTGCTTTAAAGCAGACCTTTTTTGTTTATGGCAAGATATCTTAATCGTTAATTAATTTCAATAAATCTATATTAGTTTTATACATTCTACATTTGTCAAAATTTTGGTTAAATACATTCTAACAATTATAGAATGTATAGTGAGGCAAAATTTTCGTTTTAGGTATGCGGATATTGTTATGTTTTATATTTTTTATTTGTTTAGGTAATAAGGCTCAAACACAAGCAGCTACTTTCATCACTTTAAGTAGCACAGGCCAACTTGAACAAGTTACTGTTGGCACAGGTGGATGCACTCATTCACAGTTGAGCCTTTGCACAGGCACTAATGGCTCTCCACTTTCAATTGCACTTTTTGGAAACATATTATACGTTGTAGATAACAAAGGATATTTATACAGTAGTCCTTTAAATTCTTCGGGAACTTGCACCAATCTTGGTAAATTTTTAAGTGGCAGCACAAAAATTTATGGATTAACAGTTGATAAAAGTGGTAAAGTTTATGCAGCCAATGGTTCACAAATTGAGATATATAACCCAAATGCTGCAATTAAGTTTAGTATTCTTGGATCTGTTCCTTCAACTTATCAAATAGGTGGTGATTTACTTTTTTACTTAGGTCAACTTTATATGTCTTGTGGCAACAATGCATTACTTGCTATTGATACTTTGAACCCTAGTAATAGCACACCTTATCTTACATTTTCAAGTTCAAATGTGTTTGGTTTTGCAAGTGTGTCTTCTCCTTGTAGCAATAATCAAGCTTATGCTCTTAGCACTGCAGGTACAACTACAACTATTGTTGGTGTTGATATGAATAATAAAGTTGAAACTGGAGCTGTATGCACTTTACCATATAAAATAAATGACGCTGCAAGTGTTGCAGAATCTGGTTCATATTCACCACCATCGCCACCAACTGTAAATAGCCCTATAAGTTATTGCCAAAATGCTACAGCTACAGCTTTAAATGCAACTACAACTGGTACATTACAATGGTATAGTACAGCAAGTGGTGGCACTGCAAATATTGCTGCCCCAACACCTAACACTTCAATTGTAAATTCAACT
>JANYEB010000240.1 GCA_025363355.1 Chitinophagaceae bacterium
GTTGAACTAATAGTGCCTAAGTTGTTTGAACTACTCCAAACGCCTTTTGTACTGCTAGATGGTAAGCTAGTGCTTAATGAGCTTGTTCCATTTATACAAATACTATTGTTTCCTGTAATGGCGTTTGCTGTTATTGGTGCAACTGTTACAACTACTGTTGATGATGATACACAACCATTGGTGGCTGCTATACTGTAGCTAATCGTTGCCGTGCCTGTTGCATTTGCAGTTACACTACCTGCTTGACTACTTCCTGTTACACTTGCAACTGTTGCATTACTACTGCTCCAAGTTCCATAAGGTGTTACATTAAAATATGGTGTCGTTTTTCCTATAGTACATAAAGATGCTGTTGTAACGTTTGATACTCCATTTGAAATTAATCCAACCGCTGGGCTTGTTTTTACTGTTAATTGTATTGCATTGCTGGTAGCTGTAGCACTTGTTTGGCAGACATTGTTTGCTATTAACACACAAGTTATAACATCGTTATTTGAAAGCGAACCTGAAAGGAATGTAATAGCAGAGCCACTTCCAACATTAATTCCATTTTTCTTCCATTGATAATTTGGTGATGATCCACCATTAGTTGAAACAGCTGTAAAACTTGTGTTACTACCACTACATATTGTGTTGCTAGCTGTAGAGATAGAAATACTCGGTGTAACTGACCCTACTGCTAAGGTAATATTACCACTTATTGCAGTTGCAGTTATTTGGCAAATATTATTTGCTGTCATCACACAACTTATTACATCTCCATTTAATACTTGATTTTGTTGTAAAGTCAACGTAGTTCCTCCAGTACCAACGTTAGTACCATTTTGTTTCCACTGATATAATGGTGAAGAACCTCCATTAGTTGGTGTAGCTGTAAAAGTGATTGAACCACCACTACAAACAACACCTCCTGTGTTAGAAGCTATTGATACAGATGGAGTAAGTAAACTAGCACAATCTGCAAAACTAAAATTACCTAAAGCCGTTACACCAGATACTGTATTATTAGTTGAAGCAGAAGTTGTGGTTGAATACGTGCTCCAACCAGAATTATATAAACCAGCTTTTACAGTTGAAGCACTCGCTCCACCTAAGAAATCTCCACTCAAGAAGTTGAATGTTGCTGCGTAGTTAGTAAATACCAATGTATTTGCACTAGTTAAAGACCAATACCTATTTAAATAAGCAGTTTTGCTTAAAGGAAAACTAGCATAATTAGGCTCAGTTGATGCAGAAGACCCTATAAAAGCAGTAACATCACCTGCAGTTGTAACACTTGCAAAAGTGGTGCTAACAGGTAAATAATTAGTTGCATCTCCTACTTCAAAAGTTTGAGCAGAATTTGTACCAGAAGAAACTCTTTTACGCAAATTACCATTTACCCAACCAGATGTTCTAACCAAAGAACCTGTTGATGCAACAATTGCAATATTTGAACCTGTAGTAAGCACACCACTTACTAAACTTAATTGACCATTAACTGTTAAAGAACTGCCAAGTGTATAATTGCCACTCAGTGTCCAGTTTGTATTTAGTGCATTAGTAGCTGAATAATTAAGCGTTTTATTTGAACCACTTAGCATTACTGTTAAAGAGTTACCTGTAGCCATATTTGGATTAAAAGTTCCACCAGTTACTTTAAAATCTCCAACAACAAATAAGCTATCAGTAACTGTTCCAGATTCTCTATAATTTACAGTTCCTCCAGTTTGATAATATCCACCAGGGAATGTTGCATTTCCTGAAGCATTGTTAAATGAAATATAAGTGCTACCTGTACTAGCTACCGTAAAACTACCTAAAACATTTGTTGTAGTTAGGTTGTTTCTAAAGGCATAATAGTTAGCTTGAGCAGTACAATTCCAAACAATATTACCATAAGTACAAGCACTTTTAAAAATACCTGTTTGATTAGAAGTAATACCTGTTACAGAAAATGTAGAACCAGCAGCACCTCTAATTCTTGTTGGTGTTGTGCCACTATTTACATTATGTTGATATGTACCTCCAGAATTAATGATTAAACTATCACCAGTGTTTGATAAGTTTAAAGTACCAGAAGCTACATAAGTTCCATTAACAACAACAGCAACATAACCATTTGTACCAATAGTACCACTTTGTGTTAAGTTACCATCAACTTGAAGTTGAGTTGTTGTTGGCGTTGCTCCATTAGCTAAATTCAAAGTAACACCGCTATTTACAATTAATTGTCCACCAGTATTTACTTTGGTTAAGTGAATATAACCAGAACCATTTGCTAGTGTTGAAGAAACTGTAACTGTATGCCCACTTAAAATATTTGTAACATTTGAGTTATTATAAACTGGGTATGTTGGTGCTGGTGTAACCCAAGTTGTACCATCCCATCTTTCCCAAGTACTTGCTGTAGCCCAATCGCCTGTTTGATGAGAACGATAATCACCAACAACTGGGTTTAATGTTGATTGACCTTTAGCAATTACATTTTTAATTTTACCATACCTTCCATTGCTACTACTACCACAACTGTTATAAATTCTGATAGTAAGTGTTTGTCCTGCATTTAAACTAATACCATTACTACCATTAAGTACTAGTCTGTAATTTTTTGTAGTGCCACCAGTAGTTTCATTTGCTAATAAAATCGGTGTAGCAAAAGCACCATTTGCACTTGACACTAAACCAACACCAGATGGATCTAACCCACCGGTTACATCGGCAGAATCTGACGCAAATCCTGTTTTAGAATATACAACAGCTAATTTGGTATTACTTGAAGTATTGTAGAAAGAAGTATTTAAAATCAACGAATCTACTCTTAAAGAATATAAAGAACTTGCTGTAATAGTGAATTGCTCATAAAAAGTACGATTTAAATTTCCTCCTGGTCCAAAAACAGGAGTTGCGGTTCCCCAAGAACCATCCCCATTTGTACTCGCTCCATAAGCCTGACCATGCAGTGTTGAATATGCAGGCACAGTTGTAAGTGTTGTACCATTTGAAACATACAATTTATTTAAAGTTGGCGTACTTGCAACAACTCCAACATCTCTAACACCTGCACTATCACTAGCATTAGTTGTCATTGGCCATTGTTGAATGGTGTTTGAAACCAAAGTAGCAACTTGTGTTGTTCCATTTAATGCAATGGTAATAGGTGTTGCATTTGTGCTTGTAAGTGATAAATTGCCACTGTAAGTACCGATAGCTGCTGCATTCAATCTCACAGAAATTGTTGTACTAGCAAGTGTTCCAGCTGCTGGTGTTAATGAAATTGAAGAACTACTTATAACCCAAGTTGTACCTCCATTAGATGAAATTTCATAATTTGCAGGAGGGGTAATTACTACATCATTTGTAAGGCTTGTTCCAGAAACTAATAAAGATTGTGAATTAGAAGCACTACCAACAGATTGAGAAAAACTACTTAATGAACCAGATGTAGTAATAGTTGGTATGCTTGAAATAGTAACTGTATCTGTGAAATGTGTTGCTAAACCAGATAAAGATGCTTTCACATAATAATAGTAAGAACTATTAGCAGCAGGATTTGCATCTGTATAAGTAAAGTTAATAGCAGTGTCTTTTGTAGCTGTTTGTGTATTAACAATTGAGAAATTAACTTTATCGCTACTTCTATATAAGTCATATTGAATGCCAGTCATTCCCCAGCTAATATTCCAATCGAACTTAGCAGTTGTTGAACCTTTCACACCTCTAAAGTTAGACACAGCAATACTTCTAGCGTTACCACTGCAAAAACCAGAAGCCACACCACAAGGATCCCAAGTAGTTAAAACATTACTTAATGAGTAAGTTGCAGAATCACTTTGTGTTAATTGTGTTGACCAAGCAGCTCTTTGACTAATATCAACTGCACTGCCATTGAAATACCTGCTATTATATTCAGCATTTGTTAAATTAGCTGTAACAGTATTTGCATCCCAAATACTCCAACCTGCTGAATGAATGTGTCCACTCATTTGACTGTTTAAGAAAACAGCTTTCTGTCTTGTTGTTGCAACATCTGGACTTGGCCAAGGACGACTTAAATAATACAATGTGCTACCAGTATTCATTGGTAATTTGGTATCCCTAAAAACATAACCATAAGTTTGACCCGATGGAGTGTTTGGTGCTGTTATGTACGATGTTCCAGCACTAGTTCTTGTTTTTGCATATACTACACAAGAGTCAAAGTAAGCAACTGCACTTCCAAAAATAAAGTCAACATTACCATCAATATAACAATTCTTAAAATAGCATCTTGGTGTGCCACTTCCTTTTAAATAAACAGTATCTTGATTGCCCAAGAATCTACAGTTTTTAAAAGCAGCTCTATCTGCATTTACCAATACAGCTACAGCTTGTGAGCCATCACCAAAGGTATTTGCAAACGTAATATTAAAGGCACTAAAATCGTTTGCACTAATTGTAACACTAGCAGAGCCTTGCGTACCTAAAATAGTTGCAGGATCATCATAATATAATATTGTATTTGCCACACTTTCACCAACTAATTGTATAAACGTTTTAGTAGATGCAATGGTAATTTTCTCCCTGTATTTTCCATTTTTAATATAGATCACCCAGGCTGCTGTTCTGCCTGTTGGTGCAGCATTA
>JANYEB010000248.1 GCA_025363355.1 Chitinophagaceae bacterium
GTAATGGCATTTATATAAGCCGAGCATTTTCTATCGAAATTTTGACTAGTTGTGTATTCTATACTTTGCCACTTGGTAAGCATATTAATTTCATTTCCCACTTTTACAACACCAGCTACTGCACCAATTTTTTCATCGGTAAACATTTCCATTAATCTTGTAACTGCATCTGGTGCTAGTTTGGTATCAGCATCAATACAAACAAAATAATCTGCTGCTGATTTTGAAATGCCAAAGTTTAATGCCAGAGCTTTACCTGCATTAGGTTTGGTAAATATTTTTATTTTAGGATGGTTTTCAAATGCCTCAGTTACACGTTCTAAAGTTTTATCTTTACTGCCATCATCAACAATAATAATTTCAAAATTTTCGTAATCTCTCTGCAATAATTTATTTACAGAACTCACAATATTTAATTCCTCGTTGTAGGCAGGAACAATAATTGAAACAAGTGCTGTAGGTTTAGGCAAAGGATTTATTGCAAGTGCTGCATCTCGCTTCTTCTCTTTCCTTTTTTGCAAAATGGCAAGTGTGCCAACAAACAATAATCTGGCAGCACCAAGAATAGTGAATATTAGAAATAATGCATATAAAAATCCTCCACCAAAATACCCAATTTCAAATAAAGTGCTGTTCAGTTGAATTAAATAATAGCTCTTAGTTTTTTTAACAGGCGGCATCACTTCATCTCTTGTTTTACCAATTAAATCTGCCACAGTTGTAAACTTGTAACCCAATGCCTGAAAGTGTCTGATGATTTTACCAGTAGCTAATACTGTTTGACTTCTATCTCCACCTGCATCGTGCAAAAGAATAATATTTACACTATCGCCATTTAACAATCTATCGTTATAAATCTTAAGAACTCTGTTAAAAATAGTGTCGCTATTAAAGTCTGGTATTTGTCCCATTTCCCAATCATTTGGGTCAATAGCTTCGCCAATTGTTAAATAGTTTCTGGTTCTGCTTATTGCCACAGGTTGCATCTCCTCAAAAGCCTCAGGATCGCTATCTGCATTAAATGGTGCACGAAACATAATGGTGCTATGCCCAGTAACAGATTCAATTAATAACCTTGTTAAATCTATTTCAAGCAAAGCTCGTTTTCTACTCACTTCTGCCATATTAGGATGCGTGTAAGTATGATTGCTTATTTCGTGACCTTCTCTATAAATTCTTTTTAGAAGATATAAGTTTTTCTGAGCCTCCTGCCCTACTATAAAAAAATTTGCAGGAACGTGATAATGTGCAAGCGTATCTAAAATTTGTCTGGTATAAAGCGGGTCAGGGCCATCATCATAAGTTAACACCAAAACTTTTTTAGATGTTTTACCAAACTTTCTTACCACATAACTTGAAGGAAGTTTTTGATATACTTCTTCGTGAATAATCATCTCTTCATTATCTAAATCAACTGTAACTTTTCCTGTTGATGGTGTTGCCAACATATCCAAAACCTCACCTTCTCCAATAAAATCTGTTACAGTAGAAGCCTTAATTTCTGTGGAGAAAAGAGAAGAAAAATCTGTGATACTATTTTTGTCAAGGGCCTTATCATAAAAGTTCCAGAGTCGTTGGTCTTCTGACCCCAAACGCCATAATGCAACACCTGCTAAACCCGATTCTGTTGCAAAACGCATACAGTTAAAATTGGTAGCCGCATCAACAAAATGCACTTGGTGCAAGGTATCAATTCCATCGTAATAACTATAATGTAAATTATAGGTTTCATCATCAAACTCAATGTTACCATCACTTTCAGCAGCTACTGTTAATGCTTGTTGATAGGTGATGCTTGAAACTGTATCCTTTGACCAATCATACCCATAAGCAGCAAGATTGAGTACAATTTTTTGTGGAGAGATATGTTTTGCTAATTCTGCAACCGAAGCTTCAATCCATTTTTGGCTGCATATTGGGCCTGGTTTACTATGCTCGGAATTCTCATCATAAGCCATTAAAAAAAGATAATCATTATACTTTCCTAAGTTCTTATAATCATAATCATCATTAAAAGGCGAAACGTTTTGGCTAACTAAAAACCCTTTCTGATGGAGCACATCATACAATTCTTTTTGAAACTTTGTTAAGGTGGAATTGTCATTTTCTTTCAGTTCTTCAAAGTCTATATTAATACCAATAAAATTGTTTTTTGCTAGATTATCTACAATGCTATTGATAAGTTTTTGCTTTTTCTTTTCGTCGTGTAATATTCTATGTAGCGTGTTTCCATCAAACTCTCCTTTAGATGATTTATAGTTTGCATTAGAAAGAATTGGCATTACTCTAACACCAGAAGCTTTGATAATATTGTATGCTTGTTTATCAATATTAGTAACCATTGTATCGGCATTCACATCAATAAAAAACCACTCAGGAATCACCAAGTTTAGTTTAGAAATATTTTGTTTTAGAGAAGAGAAAGATTGCGGATCCCAGTTTACAAAAAAACCTGCACGAATACCTGTGCTATCTGGAAAGTATGGGGAATTTGACAAATCAATAATTGTATCTTTTTGCCCAACGCCTTTACCTTTTTTCCATTTATCATCTATCAGCTTTTCAAAGCCTTTGTACTTTTCTTCTAACTCTGTGGGAATATAATTTTCTGAAGCCCCAATCACAGATTTTTTAGTAGCGTGACTTCCAATGGGAATATCTGGAAGGTTTTCTTTTTCGTCAAGTAATTCAATAATTAAAGCTCCAATAAGTAAGGCTGCTATTAACAAAAAGATTCTGCCAATCCATTTTGCTTTTTGCCATCTTTTATGATTACTTGTTTGAAATATCTGTTTACTGTGAGGCATTTATTTTAGCGTTATTCTATTAAATTCAACTTATTAATTCAAATATATTGCACTTAAACAATTGTGCATTTAAAATTGGGTTAAGAAGCAAATTGAATGCCTAGGTTTTTTAATCAATTAAAAGAAATCAAACGAATAATTCGATTCAATATAGAATTGAAGAGAAACCTTAAGGTATTGATGAAAAATCATATAGAATTAAACAGAAACCTTGTGGTATTGATGAGAAACTATATAGAATTGAAGAGAAAACATATAGCATTGCAGCGATGCTATATGACATTAAATGAAAAGCATATAACATTGAGGTAATGTTGTATGACATTGGATGAAAAGTATATAACATTGAGACGTTGTTATATAACATCAAATGAAAAGTATATAACATTGAGACGGTGTTATATAACATTAAATGAAAAGTATATAACATTGATTCAAAATTATATAGCATTGAAGCGATTCTATTTGGAATTAGGCTTCTAGCTGCTGAAACTACAACATAAACTAAATGGCAAATTTCCGAAGAGGTCTAATAAAAAAAGGAGGCTATCTTTTTAAGACAGCCTCCTTACAAATATTCATAATAATTTATCTAAGAATAGTAATACTTCCACTTCGTGGTTGCAAACCTAAACCTGGTTTAATAATGTAGTAATAAACCCCAACTGGTAACGGGCTTCCACTTACATCAGTTCCTTTCCAAGGTCTAGCATATCCAAGGCTATTAAACACTAATTGACCGCCACGAGTGAAAACTTGTACAGTTGATCCTGTAAAATATTGTAAAGAGGTAATATCCCAAAAATCATTAATTCCATCGCCATTGGGGCTAAACGCATTTGGTATATTAGGTTCAGAGAACAATTTAACTGCAAAATAAGCTGGAGGTGCAGCACAACCACTTACACTTTTAACATCAATTCTATAAACTACACTATCAAGTGGTGTGCAATATGGTGTTTCTATATCGTTATAATCTAAATAATCATTGACAAGTCCAGCTGGAATAATTGGTGTCCATAAAACACTAGCAGCACCAGAAATATATGGTGTAAGCAATGCTGATGTTCCTTGCAAAATATATTTTTCTCCACCCACAACAACTGGGAAAGAATCTATGATTGTTAAGAAATCTGCAGTATCGCTTCTGCAACCAAAACCATTATCTATAAAGTGAATTCCATAATAGCTACCTGCTGGGCTAAATAAATGTGGTGGTGGTGTATTACCTAAATAAGTAGTTAACCCTTCATCGCCCCAAATCCAATAGCTTTTTGTGGTGCCAACACTTGCATCTTTAAATGTAATTGGTGTGCCTAAACAAACTGTTGGTGTGTCTTTATTGGTAGTATTTACAGTGTAATCTGCTTTTGGTTGATTATGTATGGCAGTTGCAGACAATGTTTGTGTTGATGAATCTATACAATAGTCTTTACTCATAATTCTTAAAACAATATTGTAATTGCCAGATGTACTGTAAGTGTGGTTGGCAACAGTTAATGGTTTACCTGCTGCATAGTTATTTAAACCACTTGCTGCATCTCCAAAACTCCATAAATGTGTAAACTGGCTTTCTGTTCCATCTGCAATTTTTGAAGTGTCTGTAAATTGTGCAGCTAATGGCAAGCAAACAGAACTTGGCAGCACAAATGTTACTTTTGGTTTTGGATGAATATTCACAATTGTTGGTGTGGTAGATGTAGC